>JALZVW010000001.1 GCA_023301745.1 Arenicella sp.
GGATCACGAATTTCGCTTGATCACCGTCTTCAATATTAATCATACTGTGGTCGACGAAGTTGGCGTGCTTAAAGCCGACCCCGCCGAAGGTGATACTCGTACAGAAGGGTATGTTGGTATTCAAGGTGCGTTCTGGGATTACCATATTCGAAACGTCTCTGATCGCTATGATTTTGATAGTTTTAGAATTGGTATTCAGCCTTTTAGTTCTGATTTTCGTGGTTTCTTGTTTCAAGATAACCAGCTCGGTGTGCGCTTGTTTGGCACTCGCAATAATAATATTTTCCAATACAATCTTGCGTGGTTTAGACGGCTCGAGAAAGAGTCGAATAGTGGTCTGAACGACATCACTGATGATCTGCGCGAAGACGATATTTTTATTGCTAATTTGTACTGGCAAGATTTCCCTAGAAAGGGGTTTATCACTCAGGCATCGATTACCCACAACCGTAATCGAGAAGCCGATGATTTTTTCTTTGACGATAATGATTTTATTGCGAGGCCAAGCTCTTTGGGCTTTGAACGCGGCCGAGATTACGATGTCACTTATTTAGGCTTGAGTGGCGACGGCCACTTTGGGCGTAATAACCTAACATTCTCGGCCTACTATGCATTAGGCGACGCGACTAACGGCGTATTCACTAATGAAGAAACCGATATTGAAGCCTACTTTTTTGCGGCTGAAGCATCACGAGACTATGACTGGATTCGGCCGCGAATTTCGTTTTTACATTCGAGTGGTGACGATGACGCGTTTGACACCGACGAGGGCGGCTTTGATGCGATTTTTGAAAATCCTCAATTTGCAGGCGGTGATACAGCGTTCTTTATACGCCAAAATGTACCGCTGATTGGCGGCGGGCGTGTGGCTTTGAATGGTCGTAATTCGATTATTCCGTCGTTACGGTCATCTAAAGAGCATGGTCAATCTAACTTCACTAATCCTGGTGTTACCTTGATTGGAGTGGGCGCTGATTTTGATCTTACTCCGCAGACAAGACTGTCACTCAATTTGAATCAAATGTGGTTTGACGAGACCAATACTCTTGAAGTGGCACGAAATCAAAGCCGAATTCGAAAGAACATTGGGCAGGACATCTCGGCGGCTCTCATATGGCGACCACTGGCGACTCAAAATGTGGTTTTGCGATTGTCGGGTGCGGTATTGAACCCTGGGAGTGGCTTTGAAGATCTTTTTGGAGACGGTACGCCGTATTCTGTTTTGGGCAATTTGATTCTCGCCTACTAAATTTAAACGCATAACTAAACAGATTAAAATGATGATGCCTCAGGCAAATGTATTGACGAGCAAAGCAAACGGTAACACTGGTCTGAGGTTTATCCTGCCACTGACCATCGGTTTTTTGATGGTTGTGGCTGGAGCAACCAAGCTGATGGCGGCTGGTGGAGAAACACCGGTAGACGTTGAATACCCGTTCTATCCGCCAGCCCCAAAATCGCAAACCCAAAGCATGGCTGACGGTAAGTCTCAGGGGTGCGTTACTTGTCATGTTTCCTCTGACAGACACACTATGCATAGCAACCCTGCAGTTGTTCTGGGTTGTACAGACTGCCATGGCGGAGACTCCGGTGTCCAGGCCCCGGCTGAGCATAACGCCTATACCAGTATTAGCCGTCATTTACGTGATGAGTCAGAAACGGGTTCGGCCAATGAGCATGAGACTACGTTAGTCGACGCACATGATAGTGCCGAGCAAGGCGATCATGATGAGGCGCATGATAGCCACTCTGGCGATGATTCGCACAACGACGACCATGGCGAAGGCCATAAAAAATACAAGCCCGATTATCGTGCTGCGATGGATGCCGCTCATGTAACACCGACCTTGCCCAAAACATGGCATTACCCTTCCAGCGCTAACCCTGCGCACGCTTACACTGTGTTAAATGCCGAAAGCCCGGAATTTGTGCGCTTTGTAAATCCCGGCGATTATCGAATTGCTGAAGAGGCATGCGGCGCATGTCACTTACCCATTATCAAGGCGGCGAAGCGAAACCTGATGACCACGGGGGCAATGCTTTGGGGCGGCGCGTCATACAATAATGGTATTTTGCCGTATAAAAATTACATTCTTGGTGAGGCCTATACTCGTGAAGGCTTGCCTGCAAGTATTCAAGGCCCGTTGGTTGAAAACCCTGACGAGTTGGCAAAAAAGTACGGCGTATTACCTTACTTAGCACCATTACCCGCTTGGGAGACCGTTAGACCTGGCGACATTTTCCGTGTATTTGAACGCGGCGGGCGAAACCTAACCAACCTCTTTCCTGAAACCGGTCTACCAAATGCACTGGGTCAGTTGCAGCGATTAGAGGAGCCTGGGCGACCGGATATTCGACAATCGAATCGCGGCCCTGGAACCGGCGCTCGGATCTCCGTACCGGTGATTAACTTAACTAAGACTCGCCTGAATGACCCCATTTCGTGGTTTCTTGGCACCAACGATAACCCGGGTGACTATCGTTCATCAGGGTGCAGCGGTTGCCACGTAATTTACGCTAATGACCGCGATCCAAAACACTCTGGCCCTTATG
Source organism: Arenicella sp. (assembly GCA_023301745.1). Classification (GTDB taxonomy): domain Bacteria; phylum Pseudomonadota; class Gammaproteobacteria; order Arenicellales; family Arenicellaceae; genus Arenicella. Next base: position 2,554 of record JALZVW010000001.1, read on the forward strand.
CTAAATTTGGCAACTTAGGGCATACCCAAACTAATGATCCGACGATTCCTAAAGGAGAGCCCGGTCATCCGTTGAAGCACGAATTCACTCGCGCGATACCGACTTCTCAGTGCATGATTTGCCATATGCATCAACCCAACATGTTTGTGAATACCTATCTGGGTTATACCATGTGGGATTACGAGTCAGATGCGCCATTCATGTGGCCTGAAGAGCAGCAGTACCCAAGTGATTCTGAGATTAGAAAAATCAATCTGCGCAACCCTGAAGAGGCGGCGATTCGTGGCAACTGGGCTGACCCGGAATTCGTTAAAAACGTTTCTGAGCTAAACCCTAAATTACGAGACACTCAGTTCGCCGATTATCATGGTCATGGGTGGAACTTTAGAGCGGTGTTTAAGCGTGATCGAGATGGAACCCTATTAACCGCCGAAGGCGAGGCCATCAGCGATGATGACCCTGAAAAATTTGACAAAGGCGTGCACATGTCGTCAATTCACGCCGACAAAGGAATGCATTGTTCCGATTGCCATTTCTCGCAAGACTCGCATGGTAACGGTCATATCTATGGCGAAGTCGCAAACGCTGTAGAGATCGACTGTGTAGATTGCCATGGTACGGCCGACAAGTATCCAAATTTGGCAACCTCTGGCCCAGCCGCACCTCCAGGTGGCAACAAGCTTGCCGGCTTGAGAAACCCCGATGGTAAGTTGCGTTTTGAATGGGTCGGTAAAAAACTGATTCAGCGCTCTTTACTTAATCCTGAATTGGAATGGGAAATGTCTCTTGTGAAAGACACCATCAACCCAAACCACTCTGGTTATAACGAGAAAGCGGCGTTGGCGAAAACCGTAAGCAAAGACACTGATAAACAAAACTGGGGTCAGGGTATTGAGATAGAAGATCGCGCGCACAGCAATGATGAAATGGAATGCTACTCGTGCCACACTTCGTGGACAACCTCTTGTGCTGGCTGTCATTTGCCGATTGAGGCGAATTGGAAAACCGAGCGAAACCATTACGAAGGCGGCGAATCGCGTAATTATGCGACCTATAATCCTCAGGTTGCACGTGATCAAATGTTTCAACTGGGTCGTCGCGGGGGTATTAACGGCGGGCGTATTGCACCCGTAAGATCGTCATCAGGCTTAGTGCTTTCATCGACTAACGCCAATCGTGAGAAAATCTATATTCAGCAGCCACCGATCGCATCAAGTGGTTTTAGCTCACAAGCGTTCGCTCCGCATTTCCCGCATACCACGCGGCTAACCGAAACCAAGACCTGTGATGATTGTCATCTATCTGATGAGAATGACAATAATGCCATCATGGCTCAGCTGTTATTGCAGGGCACCAACTTCGTAAACTTTATTGGTTATAATGCCTGGGTCGGTACTGAAAAATCGGTCTCTGCGATACAGGTTACCGAGTGGGAAGAACCGCAAGCGGTCATTGGCAGTTACTTGCAGAAATACGCTTACCCAGATTGGTTCGCCAAGCACCAAGACAATAAGCAAGAATTGCAAACCTCATACGATCACAAATCGGCACGTGCGTCGTGCTTGCAGTTACGAGGCGAATATTTGTTTGTTGCTGAAGGCAAAAATGGTTTTCGTGCCTATGATGTCGCCAATATCGCCAACAAAGGATATAGCTTACGATTGGTTGCTTCTCCGTTTAGTCCATTGGGCCAAAATACAAAGGTTAAAACTGATAATGCTACTTGTATGGCGTTGCCAACCAATCAAAATATTGCACCCGAGCGTAATCAAGGAGACTTGATGCGCGTCGAAAACCAAGAGCAACCATTTCACCCACTTTATAACTATGCCTTCGTGACTGACTCAAGCAGTGGTTTGATTTTGGTTGATGTGAATACCTTGGTTGATGGTGAGTTCAGAAATAACTTTTTAGAAGCAAAGTTAGTTTGGAATGACGGTGGCATATTAGACGGTGCCAAGCATATCGTTATTGGTGGCTACTACGCGTACATTATTGCTGACGCTGGGCTAGTGATTGTTAATCTAGATAACCCGCTTGAGCCAACGGTCGAGAAAGTCATCGAATTGAATGATGGCCGAGCCTCAGCATTGCAATTTCGTTATCTGTTTGTTACTGATGCTGATGGTTTGAAAGTGGTGGATGTCACCCAGGGCCAAGAGGCCAAGTTACTCGATAACAACACCATTAGGTTAGAAAATGCTCAACGAATTTACGTTGCTCGCACGTATGCCTATGTTGCCGCCGGCGCTGAAGGTTTAGCCATTATCGATGTTCAGAGGCCAGATAAAATGCACTTAGTCGAGAAATTTGATGCCCAAGGGCAAATCAATGACGCCAGAGATGTGGTCGTTGGGAGTACCAACGCGAGCCTTTTTGCTTACGTTGCCGATGGGGTCAATGGTTTAAAGGTCGTGCAGCTAACATCACCCGATGCCCAGCCTAAATTTTATGGGTTTAGCCCCGAGCCTAAACCCGAACTAATCGCTTGGCGTAAGACCAAATCACCGGCCATCGCCGTGTCAAAAGGTCTGGATCGAGACCGAGCGGTAGATGAAACAGGCGGGCAGATAGCCGTATTTGGTCGACTAGGGTCTCGGCCATTGAATCTTAAGGAAATGCGTAAGCTTTACCTTGACGAAAACGGCAAGCCGTGGACGGTCAATAATAAAGTTGATCTGAAGGCTCGGATCGATGAGAACTAGGCGTGCCGATGCTTAAATTCAAACTACCAGTATTAGTCGGCTTGGTGTTGTTGGCCGGCATCTCGTTAACGACGGTTGTGGCTGCCGAACTCCCTGCGTTCTCACCACAAAAACATATGGGTGTTGCGACCTGTGCTAACGCCGCTTGTCATGCGGTTACGCAGCTTGAAGAACCCAGTAATGTGTTGCAAAACGAATACTCTACGTGGTTGTTTCACGATCGTCATTCAAAAGCCTATTCGACCTTGCTTAGTCAAGAGTCGCAAGATATCGCAACAAAACTAGGTATTAAAGACGCGTCTAAAGCCGATATTTGTTTAGACTGCCATGCCGATAATGTGCCGGTGGATAATCGCGGCCCTGAGTTTCATATCACGGATGGTGTCGGGTGTGAGGCTTGCCACGGCGGCGCTGAAACGTGGCTAAGTCGTCATACGCTTGAACCTTATAGTGCCGAAAGAAATCTAGCAGACGGCATGTACCCTACGGCCAAGTTAGGTGCGAGAACAGAGCTCTGTGTTAGCTGTCACGTTGGCAATGAAAAAAAGCTGGCGAGTCATACTATTATGGGGGCTGGGCACCCTAGGTTAAGCTTTGAGCTTGATACCTTCACCATTCGCCAACCCGAGCATTATGTGGTTGATCAGGATTACCTAGAGCGTAAAAATCTCGATAACCCAATTCGTAGACTGCTAGTAGGTTCCGCCGTGCACGCTCAATCAGTCGCCAAGAACTTAGCGGGAGCGCTTGTGAATAATCCTAAAGGGCATCCGGAAGTTGCGCTTTATGATTGTCACTCTTGTCATCACTCTTTGAGCGATTTGAAATGGAAGCAGCGACCGACGACGGCAGGTTTAAAACCTGGGGCTATACGACTTAACGACAGCAGTTTTATTCTACTCGCCGCGCTCAGCGGAGCGCTTGATATTGACCTTCAGGGTCGTATGCTACTCGGCATTAAAGCATTGCATTCGGCCTCGACTAAATCGGTCGAAGAGTTGCAGCTCGCGGCCTCTAATTTGCAAGCTCTATCGTTTGACAGTCAGACGTTGTTCGAGAGCATAGATTTGAATGACGCCGATAAGCGCAAGATGATCGAAGGTCTGATGCGCTTGGGTGTTCAAGGTGAGTACCGCGACTATGTGGCGGCTGAGCAAGCGGTCATGGCGATGGATGCTTTGAGTTACAGCTTGCCAAGTGAGCCCAATCTAAGCGACGTTATCAATCGGGCTTATCGATATACTCAAAATGATGAAACGTATAAGTCTGATGATTTTAGAAAAGATTTAGAGGATTACTTGAAGCTCAAATAATCCTCTGTTTTGATCAGGTTCTCTTATCTATTAATTCACAACCTGACTTTCTAAACATTAGGCCCAGACGATTGTTTCTTTTTGATCTTCGAGCATTGGCAAATATTTTTCTTCGAGCTCTGCACGTTTAACTTTCATTGTTGGCGTTAATAGGCCGTTTTCGATTGTCCACGCTTCATCGACAATGCGTATCCCGCCGACGACTTCGTGTTTTTCGATTTGGCCGTTGACCTCGACGACCGTCGTTAGCAAACTTTCTTCGATTTCACTTTTACTCAGTTTGTCGGAGACTTCTTTCGACAATACGATCACCACCATTGCCGCTGGCAGACCACTGCCCATAACACAAAGTTGTTCAATTAAGACATTGCTTGCTAATTTCGACTCAATTGGCACAGGTGCAACATATTTTCCTTTGCCAGACTTGAATATATCTTTTACACGACCGGTGATTCTTAAGTAGCCGTCAGCATCCATATCAGCTTTGTCACCCGTGCAAAAATAGCCATCTTCGGTAAACGATTCTGCGGTCGCTTCGGGGTTTTTATAGTATTCAGTAAACACCGCAGGGCCTTTAATTAGCACTTCGCCTGCGTCTGAAATTTTAACATCGAAACCTTCAACGGCTTTGCCGATGGTGCCGAGTTTATTGACATTAAACGGGTATTGAGTGGTCGCTAAACCCATGGTTTCGCTCATTCCCCAGCCTTCGGCAATGTTGATATCGAGCTTGTGATACCAATTCAGAATTGAGGGCGATATCGGCGCCGAACCACTGCCGTAAGAGCGGGTGTTATCAAAGCCCAGCTGTGCCTTTATTTTATTCTTAACAATTCCGCTCAAAATTGGAATGCGAAGCATGAGACTTAATTTCTTTTGTGGAATCGACGACAATACTTGAGATTGAAATTTCACCCATAGGCGTGGCACCGAAAGGAAGGCCGTCGTTTGCGCGCTGCGCAAATCACGAATAAAGGTGTCTAAGCTTTCATTGAAGGTCACCGTTGCTCCACAATACAAGCTATTGTATTCGACAAGACTGCGTTCGGTTACGTGAGCAAGGGGCAAATACGATAGGTATCGCTCGTCACCATTGGAGCCTAACACGTGAACACTGATCGCTGATGAGAAGCTAACGCTTTCATAGTTTATGACAACACCCTTTGGGTCGCCGGTTGAGCCTGAGGTATAAACAATAGAAAAAATATCATCTAGGGCTGGCTGGTTGATGCTGTCTTGGTTCAGTGGTTCGCTGTTAGCGATCAACTCAGCCATGGAGTGGGTGCAATTGACTTCGGCCGTTGACATGCCAATTGAGATTAGGTTTTTGGGAATTGACTGCTGTGCTGCGGCCGCCTTAGCAACGTCTCCGACAATGATCGCTTTTGCGCCACTGTGTTCAAGTACATAGCTAATCACTTTTTCACCCGCTGTGGCGTAAATCGGCGCGGGGATTAACCCTGCAGCGACAAGCGCGTAATCGGCAACAAACCACTCGGCACAATTATTAGCTAAAATCGCTACTCGATCGCCTTTCTTAAGGCCTAAATTAATAAGGCCTTGTGCTAGGCGCAAGGTGTTGTCGTAGACCTCCGCCCAGGTGCTTTCGATGAATTCGCCATTGATCGGTTGGCGAAGGTAAACCTTATCAGGTGTTTGGCTTACCTGGCGGGCAAACATCTCCATCGGTGTGGTATTTTGGTTGGGAATCATTCTTTTTCTCTCTCCATTTACAGGTGCGCTAAAAGCACTCTTTGAGTGCTCATATTGCTCACCTATAACGTTTTGGGCTCGTTCTTTAGCGATTATTATTAGACATTCTGACTTACATTAAAGAGTACCTTTAACAAAAAAAACTGGCAATTCATTTACGGCCTAAATGTGGCTGAATCGGGGTCAGAAGCGTGAAGATAGTGAACGTATCTATATGATTGTCTATTAATGGTTGGGTTGAGTTGCGCAAGGGAACATTTGCCTATCACGGCATTCTGTTAAGATCGTTTCAATTCAAAAACCACAACCGCTAAATACTGGCAAAATCAATATGAAGTCATTGAGAACTCCCGACCATTGTTTCGAAAATCTCCCCGCTTATAACTTTAGCCCTAACTACGTTAATGTTGATGACGGTGACGGCGGCGAACTTAGGATTCATTATCTTGATGAAGGCCCGGCCAACGGGCAAACGATACTGCTAATGCATGGCGAGCCATCGTGGTGTTATCTGTATCGAAAAATGGTGCCAGGCTTGGTTGCTGCGGGTTATCGTGTTTTAGCGCCAGACTTACCCGGCTTTGGTCGCTCAGATAAACCGGCTGAGCGCAGTGACTACAGTTATCAAAATCATGTCGACTGGATGACTCGATGGTTGAATGCGGTTGACCTTAATAAGGTGCTGCTGTTCTGCCAAGATTGGGGTGGTTTGATTGGCTTGCGTTTGGTCGCTGAGCAGACTCAACGATTCACCGGTGTTGTCGCGGCCAATACTTTTTTACCGACGGGTGATACCCCCGCTGGCGAAGCGTTTCTTAAGTGGCAAGAGTTCTCTCAGACGGTACCGAATTTCCCCGTCGGTCAAATTATTGACGGAGCGACGGTATCAGATCTCAGCGATGAGATTAAAGCCGCGTACAATGCACCTTACCCTGATGAGACCTATAAATCGGGCGCACGTCAATTTCCGATGCTCGTACCAACAACGCCAGATGACCCTGCGTCTGAAGCTAATCGTGCGGCATGGAAAGTGCTATCGAGGTTAGAGATTCCGTTTTTGACCGCGTTTAGTGATAAAGACCCCGTATCAGCGGGTGGTGATACGGCGTTTCAAAAGATGGTTCCGAGCGCCGCTGGGCAAAATCATGTTGTCATTAAAGATGGCGGCCATTTTCTACAAGAAGACAAAGGCGAAGAATTAGCCGACGTCATTATTAGCTTCGTGAACGATAATAATCTATAGGTGTAAACTCACATGAGCAAAAAAACATATGATGTCGTGGTCTGGGGGGCAACCGGCTTTACTGGAAAGTGGGTCGCCAAGCATTTGTTTGACAGCTACTCGGCTACTGAGTTGACATGGGCGATCGCTGGCAGAAATGCTGACAAGTTGAATGATGTTCGTGATTTTATTGGTGATGAAAATTCAGAAGTTGATGGAATGATTGCTGATAGTAACGACGAGGCTTCGTTGCAAGAGCTGGTTCAGAGTACTCGGGTTATCATTAGTACTGTTGGGCCTTATGCGTATTATGGTTCTCTATTGGTTAAAGCCTGCGCAGAGCACGGCACACATTATGTAGACTTGAGCGGTGAAGTTCCTTGGATGCGTGAGATGATTGACGCGCATCAAGAGTCCGCTAAAAAGAGTGGCGCTAAGATCGTACACAGTTGTGGTTTTGATTCAGTGCCCTCAGATATGGGGACTTATTTCACTCAGCAACAAGCACAAAAAAAGCTTGGTAAAAGCCTTAATAGCGTGCGTTATCAGTTGTTGAAAGCTAAAGGGGGTATCAGCGGCGGCACTATTGCGAGCATGATGAATATTGTCGAGCTTGCGATAAAAGATAAGAGCATTAGGCGTTTACTCGCAAATCCGTATGCACTCAACCCTGATACCGCGTTCAATGGGCCCGATAGCGGGGATCAAATGAGCGCTAAATACAGTAAAGTTCTTGATAAATGGACCGCACCATTTTTAATGGCGGGCATTAATACGCGAATTGTGCGCCGTTCGAATGCATTGATGGATTTCTCTTATGGAGAGGACTTTCGTTATTCAGAAGTGATGGCTACCGACAAGGGCGCCTCTGGCTATGCCGCCGCCAAAGTAATTTCAGGCGGCATTAAAACCATCATGCTCACTAGCCTTACTGGCGTGGGTAGAAAGTTTTTGGGTTTGTTTTTACCCGATCAAGGCAAAGGCCCGAAGGTCGACCCTGAAAAACCTGGCTTTTACCACATTCAATTTAACGGTGAGACCGCAGACGGGCAAATGCTTGTCACTAAACTGCTCGGTGACGGTGACCCTGGATACGGCTCTACTTCCAAGATGTTAGCCGAGTCAGCCGTATGTTTGGCCTTAGACACGCTGACTACAGAAGGCGGGTTCTGGACGCCAGCGAGCGCACTCGGAGATGCTTATTTAGCGCGGCTGCAAGATAAAGCCGGTTTAACGTTTGAAGTGATCTCTTGATTTAAAACGCGAACACATTAGCCTGCTCATTTATTGTTCGGCCTGAGACCGTTTAGCTGAGTGTTCAGCGCACCATTTCGCGATGGCCTCGGTGGTTTCAGGCTCGCTATAAACAGCCGTGTGCGATAAGCCGTCTTTGGGTTGGCGCGGTGTAAT
>JALZVW010000002.1 GCA_023301745.1 Arenicella sp.
GAGCTTAGCGCGAACGTTTTTTTAGTCGACGCGTGGTTGCCAGAACATGGTCAACACTTCGAGCGAGGTGTTCCGTCCCCCGATGATTTAGCTACGATTGTTTATACGTCTGGCACCACCGGGCGACCTAAAGGCGTCATGCTGTCACACCGAAATATGTTGGCAAATGCCTATAGCGGCATGCGTAGTGTGCCATTAAGACCCAGCGATCGGCTGTTGTCGTTTTTGCCCTTATCACATACCTTAGAGCGAACCGTTGGCTATTATGGCTCTCTGATAAGTGGCAGTATGGTTGCGTTTAATCGCTCGATTGATCAGCTTACAGATGACTTGCTTGAAGTGAAGCCAACCGTAATGGTCTCGGTGCCACGCATTTTCGAACGCTTACACAATCAGATTTATAGCGGCTTGGACGAGCAAAGCCGTGTTCGACAATGGCTGTTTAAAACCGCTCTCAATATCGGTTGGCATCGTTTTGAATATCAACAAGGCAGGCGCTCTTGGCACCCGAAATTAGTCGTTGCTGGTATCTTCGATCACTTAGTGGCGAGCAAGGTCGGTGCAAAACTCGGTGGCGCTTTAAATTTTGTGGTCGTTGGTGGCGCACCATTAAGTCAAGAGGTCGCAAAAACATTTATCTCTTTAGGTATTCCATTGCTTCAAGGCTATGGTTTAACCGAGTCGAGCCCGATTGTGAGCGTCAATACTAGAGAGCAAAACAAAGTTAACTCAATTGGTTTATTGCTCCGAGGCGTCAACATCAAAATTGCCGACAACCAAGAGCTGTGGGTTAAAGGTGAAAATGTAATGGTGGGTTATTGGAATAATCCTGAAGCCACCGCCCAAGTGATCGTTGTTGATGGTGACCAGCGGTGGTTGCGAACCGGTGATAGAGCGTCTGTTGATGTTCAAGGTTTCTTGAAAATCATTGGCCGAATTAAAGATATTTTGGTGCTCGCTAATGGTGAGAAAGTATCACCGCCTGATATAGAGGGCGCGATTACTCGTAACCCGTTATTTGAGCAAGCCATGGTAGTCGGTGAAGGCAAGTCGTTTTTGTCGGCGCTAGTGGTGTTAAACAAAACACTCGAAGAAAAGGCGCGGGCGGCGCATGGCGAAGATTTTCAGTCGAATCTGATTGATTGCATCGCCGAACAGATGAGTGGTTTTCCGGGCTACGCTAAGGTTCGAAAAGTGCATATATGCGAACATGAATGGACTATCGAATCTGGGCTTCTGACGCCGACCTTAAAAATTAAACGAGCGCAGCTGATGGCGCAATATGGTCAGGCGCTAGAGCAGCTTTACGCGCAGCACGGAGTGCATAAATCATGATTAAACTAGCTATTGTATTGGCACTGAGTAGTCTTCTCTTTGCCTGTGACGATGATCCGCGCGCCACATCTGGGCAGAGTTCAGCGGCCTCCAATTTTGCCACCAACGCGCGCGCTATAAAAGATTATGAGACCGCGCGACCTATGCTATGGCGTTCAGTCTACCCTAGAGGTGGCAAAACGCTGTATTGCGGTGACGTTTTTGACAGCGACCGACGTAAGGGCTACAACGTTGAGCATGTGTTTCCTATGTCTTGGGCAACCAATGGTTTAAATTGCGGCAAGCGCAAGCAGTGCCGTGCTCGCAGTAAAGAATTTAACCTAATCGAAGCTGACTTGCATAACCTGTTTCCGTCACGCGCCGATGTGAACCAAGACCGCTCGAGCTTCCGTTTTGGCGATGTGCAAGGCGAGTCTCGGGCTTATGGCCCCACCTGTGATTTTGAAGTGAGCGAACGCAGCCGTGTTGCCGAACCGGCACCCAAAAGTCGAGGCGAGGTTGCCAGAGCCATGTTTTACATGGCTGATCGCTACAAGTCTCAAGGTTTGGTGTTGTTTAAAAAGCAGGCTTTATTGCTCGAAAAATGGCACAAAGCGGATCCTCCGAGTAAAGAAGAGCTGCGTCGTAATGATGTGATCGAAACGCTACAAGGCAATCGTAATCGTTTTATCGATTCGCCAAGTGATGTGCATCAGCTCATTAACGAGGGGCATTTTTTTAACTGAATCGAGCGCGCACCTCATTAGCAAAACGCTCATGCAAACTCGCCGCGCGTCAGCTCGGCAGTAAGGTGTGATTAATCAATTGGGCTTACTTATTTAGGGGCACTGTTTTGAAAACAGCAATTTCATCAACCATCATTTTATCAAGATCAATGACTATATCTAGACGCTTTTTTTCGCCCGTTAAATTTTTAAAGACGCTAACAACCTTTGCACTATTAGCGGCTCTAAGCGCTTGCGGCGACAGCGGCCTTGAGATAATGACCGAATTTCGAGATGTCCAAGGCTTGAGAGAAGGCACCAAGGTCTATTTTGAAGAGCGCAACGTCGGCGAAGTTATTGATATTGATCCACGTGATTCCGGCTCGCTTATCACCATGATTATTGACCCGCAAGCAGCGGCCATGATTGATTCGCAAGCGGCGATTGTGGTCAACCGAATCAAGCCAGGTGCGCCACTCGAAATATATTCGAGTGCGGCGGCCGAGACCTTTGGTTTAAAACAAGGGCAGCACTTGAAGGGGCTAAACTCAATGATCGAGTTGGTCGCCTGGTCTGTGGGAGATGCGATTCAATTCGGCTCTGGTGAGCTCTCGGGTTATGTTGATTCGTTTCAAGAGTATCTTCAAGGCGAGAAATTTCAACAAGACCGTGCTCGCGTAGAAGCGGGTGTTAAAGAGATGGCGGCGGTCGCTAGTGAGACAATTAAAAGCGTCGAACAAGACTTAGCCACAGCGCTGTCTGAAGTCAGTGTTTCTGAAGAAGAGTTAGCCAAGGCTATTCAAGAGCTTGGCGATGAATTGTCGCCAATTGCTGAAGAAATGGCAAAAGATGGCACAGATCTGATGGCTGAACTAGAAAAGTTTAGCCAAGGCGTAGAGAGCCTAACGGCTCAAGAGCAAGAGTCTGGCCGCAAGCTAATTGAAAGTATTATCGCGACCATCGAAAAGTTAAATAACGCCGCAGAACAAGGCGCTCAGCGTTCAGTTGATGAAGCCGCGCAATAATTTTTTGAGTGCATCTTACTATTTGAGTGCATCTTAAGAATGGTTCAGCTAATTTGGCCGCCTGTATTTTCAAGCTTACAGTCGGTGTAGCGCTGCGGGCTTAGAATATAATCGATCTAACCGCCGCAGAAATAAATCATTCACTTAAATTGAATGCACTCAGAAGTCTAGCTTTAACCGGAGTCAGCTCGAGCTATTGCATCGAACTGGCTTGGCGGTTAATAGCCCCCTCGGCGGTAACTACGATAGCCTTGTCTAGAATAGCCGCCATAAGATTGGTGACGAGATCTATAGTGCCCAAAGCCATGGTTTCGATAGCCGCGGTACCCAGAATAGCCTCTGTATCGGCTGTGACTGCTATAGTACTGGCGATTAAATCGATCTAAACGGTAGCGTGATTCGTAATTAGAATGCGTGCTGTAGGTACCGGGCCCTAGCGTGTCAGTGGCACAGCCAGCGATGCCTCCGCTAAGAACTAGGCTGATGGTGATTGCAATAAGTAACTTAGTCATAATTTTTCCTAATCCTCAGATTGACTAGCGGTATACCAGCGCCCTTTGGGAAATTTGGCTTGCCAATCCGCCCAGCTGCCGCGAAACACATCATGATTCAGTTTTGAATCCAGGCTAAATTGCTGAGATGCTGAGTCGAACGAGATAGAAACGGCTGTGCCGCCAATTTCTTCAGATACTTGTCCGCCGGCCTCTAACACTTCACTGGCGGTGAAGGCGATTGCGTCACCGTCGGCCCAGCTTAGGCCAATTGTTGGTGTTTTCGGGTGATATCCGTGGCGAACCGGTACACGTTCCTCGGCATGCAGGTGGGGGTCACCTGCAGTTTCATGCGATACCGATCGAACACTTGCGGTCGTCGCCGGGTGACTCTTTTTCCATTCGCCCCAATAGGTGATTTGCGATGGAACAACCGCAAGCTCTTGGCCTTCAGACGAGCCACTGACGGCGGCATTTAAAAATGGTGACCACAGGCTTCGAGTTTGTTTGTCATAAAACAACTCATCTGCGCGATACAATAATCCAGAGCTGCCGAAGGTCAGATCCTTACCGTTAGCGTAACGATCATAAACGGTGCCGGTGCCACATAAGGTGCAAAAAACCACTAATACGGGAATATCATCGACCGTATCATTGACGATAGGATCATGAAACAGTGTTGCTAGTGAGTATGCGTGGGCTTG
>JALZVW010000003.1 GCA_023301745.1 Arenicella sp.
TTCATGGTAATCAAAGGCATGAACGCCGCTAAGAAAGCCGAAGAAGAAGCACCAGAAGCGCCAGCAGAGCCTTCTGATGAAGCAAAATTACTAACTGAAATTCGTGACGCGCTAGCTAAATAGTCACTGACTATGCAACAACATACTCGACTTATAGAAAGCTTTGGATTAATACGATCTTAAAGCTATATAAACAAAACGTGTTGTAACAACGGCCCCTTTGACATAGTTAAAGGGGCCGTTTTTGTTATATGAAACAATCAAAATCAACCTGAGACAGGAAGAAATAATATAGTGAAGCATCAACTAAGAAACGACGTTCAAGGCCTGAGAGCTGTTGCTGTTCTTTTAGTTTATGTATCGCATGCGGGATCCACATTGCTACCTGGGGGTTTTGTTGGAGTTGATGTGTTTTTTGTGATATCCGGTTATGTAATTACATTAAGCCTATTGAAGGAATATGTGGGCTCAAACAATATCAAGATACTCAGGTTTTATGCGCGACGGTTTGTGCGGCTAATCCCAGCGCTATTTTTTGTACTACTCATTACAAACTTGTTGGCCCTAACACTGTTAGCACCTTTTGAGCAGGCTTATAACTACCCGAGCCTAAATTCCGCGTTAATCTGGTTTAGCAATTTCTATTTTCTTAACTTAGATGGAAGCTACTTCGATGTTTCATCGTCAGAGTATTTATATATTCACACCTGGTCACTTGGCGTTGAAGAACAGTTTTATTTGATTTGGCCTCTAGTGATTTTATTTGGGATTGGCTACTTCTCAACGAATAAGGGCACGACCAATATAGACAAAGCATCAATATTGATTGTGAGCTTAGGCATTGCATCCTTTTTTCTTTCGATGGATTTAATGATTGCCGGGGAAAACAATCGCGCTTTTTACTTGATGCCCGCAAGAGCATGGCAGTTTGCACTCGGAGCTTACGTTGCCTTGTATCATTTTAGACTAGAGAAAACCGAACAAAACCCTAATTGGTATAACACGAACACCAAGTTACGGACCTTAATTGGCTTTGTCGGTTTAGTGCTGATACTCCTCTCAGCTTATCTATTCAGTGATGAAGCGGCTTACCCAAGTTGGCGAGTCATTATTCCGACCCTAGGCACTTCGATGCTAATAGCATCTCAATTCAAGAACGGCAATACGACGTTCATTGGGAAAATTCTATGCTCTCCAGCGTTGCTTTGGCTAGGTGCATTATCTTATTCTTTATATTTGTGGCATTGGCCGGTCTTATACTTTCAATCTAAAATCGATCAATCTATTACATTCAATGACGCATTGGCTGCATTTGCGTTAACCGTTCTATTGTCGACAATTACTTATTATTGTATCGAGAACCCTCTACGAAGCAAGTTAAGCAAGTTTAGGCGTTGGCAAATCATAATCGTATTTAGTGTCATTACAGCGATGATGTTTACTATAAGCTTAGCGTCTAAGGCCTATACAATGAGCCATATAGCCGATGCTGACCAACAAAAAATCATGGCGAGCCGAAACCAAACGGCCGCGTCTCCAGTTTACGCAAGTGGTTGTGACACTTGGTATTATTCAGCACAGACAAAGCCTTGTCTGATGGATACGAATGATCAAAAATTTGATAACGAGGTTTATCTAATTGGCGATAGTATTGCAACTCAATGGTTTTCTATAATCCGTGACTATTATAAAAATAAGAATTGGAAAGTAACCATACTAACAAAATCATCATGCCCAATGGTCGACCAACCCTTCTTTTATAAGAGAATACGGGCTATCTACACGGTTTGCGCGGATTGGCGAAAATCAGTGATAAAATTAATTGCTCAAAACAGGCCTGCTTTGGTAATTCTTGGAGGGTCATCTTCGTACCCGTATAGTCGTGAACAATGGCTAAGTGGCAGTAAATCAGTAATTGGTGAAATTGCAAAGTCCGCTGAAAAAATTGTCGTCCTAGGAGAATCGGGAGGCTTAGGATTCGATGGGCCATTATGCTTAGCACGAGAATCCTGGCGCGCGCATTTTATCCCAAAAGTAAAAACGAGTTCTTGCTATAAAAGCTGGCAAGAACCAGAATCTCTTAAGTGGTTACGACAAGTATCCGATAACTATGATAATACAAAATATTTGGATTTTAACGATCTTATTTGTAGTGATAAGTGCTACGCCAAAACTGGCGAGATAGTCACTTTTCGTGATTCTCAACACCTAACAGCGGCGTACGTTGATGCGTTATCGCCGAAAGTGCTTGAACGGTTGAATAAACTAGTTGAAAGCTTCTAACTTTGTATTACGCAGACAGGCGAACTACGTTTGAAAATCAAGCTCAATACTCAAACGCGCGCAACTTCCCCTTATACCTCTGACGATCACCTCTCTCACCAGCAAGTGCTAACGCCTGATCAATATAGTTCTGCGATTCACCTTCACGACCAGCCGCATAACTCGCTGCACCGGCAAAAGCGTAAACTTGATGTAAGTCGGGGGCAAGATCGAGCGCGCGTTGGTAGTAAGATACAGCAATATCAAAGTTACCCTTGCTATAAGCGGCTTTCCCCGCTTTGACCCACGCCCAAGGATGGTTGTTTTGGTTCTCAGGCATCTCATTTAACCAAGAGCTCAATTCAGCGTCTCTAGACTGGCTCTTTAATAAAGCCGTATAGTTATTCACAAAGGTCGGCGCATCGGCGAAATACCTAGCACCATGCTCATAGATCTCTTCCGCTTTGGCTAAATCACCTCGCTGCCTATGCACAATACCCAACACGTTCAGAGCTGAAGGGTTATATTGATGAACCTTGAGTGCTTCGCTTGCGTAAGAAAACGCCGCATCGATCTCCCTTTCTGACAATTTTTCAATCGCCAGGTTACTGTAAAATAGAGAGATCTGAAAATCCGTGCTTATATCGTCAATATAACTAAGACCGTCTGTTTGGAAGTAATCTATTTTGATTCTCGACGAGAATATAGTGCCACTGTCATCGTCCCTAACGGGTGCTGACTTAAGCACGGCACGCAAATGGTTTGAGGTGATTAATAGGTTATTATCAATCGAGTAAACAGGGTTTTGATCGAGCAATTGATAACTTAGCTCAACGCCAGCAAGTTTGGCGAATGCCGTGGTTAAAATGGTCAACGATAAACAATTGCCAGACTGTAGAGCCAAAGACTGTTGCGCGCTCAAGGTTCGATCTGAATAAGTAAATTGATCTAGAAGAACCCCGATGTAACTAGCCACGCGCTCATGTTTCGGCGTGTTCGCAAATTTGGGATTATTAAAAAACGCGAAAAAGTCTTCTTTCTGTTGGTGACTTAGGTAGGTGATCTCAGTTTGACTGATTACCGGCGACCATTCAAATAGCGCGCTATTTACGGTTGGCAACGATGTGTGTTGTGTTGCGTAACTGAGCTCAAATGATCTAGGCCCATTAGTGCAGGCAAACAAGGACAAGCACAGCATAGAAACGAAAAATAACCTCAAAGCTTTAGCGCCCATTAAGTTCTATTGGCCAAAGCATCGTTGCTCATAAGAGTGCCAATTTGATTGGTTTCTAAAAAGTGTATGCCGCGATTCGCCATATCAATCGCGGAGTTAACGTCGTCTAAGTTGTAAATTGCCCACTGCCAACTACCTGGCCATATATCATCATTGTTACGCGGCAGGCTCTCAACGTCACAAAATAGAAAATCGGGCTTGAGCTTTTCAAGAATTTCTCGGCACTCGTCATTCCATGTCGGTAAAACCCAACCGGTTCGCATTGATGAAATATTGCGCGTGTACTCAATCACCTCATGATTAAACGAAATGATCACGCATTGCGATTCGGTGTCGGTGCTCAGAATTCGTTTATGCACTTCGTCCATGAATACCGGAATGCCAAAACGGTCTATCGATTCTTGTTTGATTTCAACAAATGTCGTGACGTCTTCATTGCTGGCCATCCATTTGCAAAATCGTTTGAACGTGGTGAACCGATTATCTAAGAACTCATCTTCGAACCGCTGCCGGTAAGACGCGTGCATCGCTTTAAAATGCTTGGTTTTGGTATCTCGTATGTCTGCGTCTACGCCAGCCATACGTTTTAAACTCGTGTCATGATGTAACACGGGTACCCGATCGGCGGTAAGTTGGAGGTCTAGTTCCATATAGCGAGCACCATGTTGATAGGCCGCCTGATACGCCAACAAGGTGTTCTCAGGATACCGCCCTGAATAACCACGATGCGCCACCAATACAGGTGGTGCCGTTTTTAATACGCTTTGCTTCGTCATATAAACCATTTCCCCATACGTCTTTTCACTTTATATATAGCATAAACACTATGATTCTGGGTGCACATGTTATCCTGACCTTATCACTAACCTCGTCAACGCTTCTAGTAATACTGCCTTGGACCAAATAAAAAATCCGCAAGATCAAGCTTATGCTCAACTCTCACCCGATGAAGTACTCAATAGCATTGAACAGTTTGGTTACCAGTGTGATGGCCGCCTGCTGGCACTCAACAGCTACGAGAATCGAGTTTATCGGGTAGGGTTAGATGACGGCGCAAGCTTAGTTGCGAAATTCTATCGTCCAGCACGTTGGAGTGATGAGGCGATTCTAGAAGAGCACATACTCACTCAAGACCTCGCCGAATTAGAGATACCGGTTGTTGCTCCTATCGAGGTTGACGGCAAGACTCTATTGCAAACCGAACATTTTAGGATCGCGCTATTCGAGAATCGCGGCGGGCGTGCGCCTGATTTAGAAGACTTTGATCAACTAGAGCAAATGGGCCGGTTTATGGGCCGCATTCATCAGGTTGGCAAAGCTCAAAGTTTTGAACACCGACCCAGCCTAACTATTCAAACATTCGGCTACGATGCTCGTAACTTTGTGCTGGATAATAATTTCATTCCGCGTGATCTGCTTGAAGCCTATCAATCTCTAACCGAACAGCTCCTGGCCGAGGCACAACAGTGCTATGACCGTGCGGGCGACGTAGCCATGATTCGTTGCCACGGTGATTGCCACCCAAGTAATATTTTGTGGACAGACTCTGGGCCTCACATTGTCGACTTTGACGATGCTCGTATGGCGCCCGCGGTACAAGATCTATGGATGTTCTTGGCCGGCGACCGACCCGAGCGCACGGCTGGCTTAGACGCAGTATTGACAGGTTACACTGAGTTTTGTGATTTTGACGCCCGAGAGCTACATTTAATTGAAGCCCTTCGTACCTTGCGTTTAATTCACTATTACGGCTGGTTAGCCAAACGTTGGAGCGACCCCGCATTTAAAATTGCCTTTCCTTGGTTTAACACTCAACGGTGTTGGGAAGATCATATTCTGAGTTTGCGAGAACAAGCGGCACTACTGCATGAGCAACCGCTCAATTGGTTTGGCTAATTATCAAGCGCTAATATCAAGCGCTAATATCAAGCGCTAATATCAACCAACGCCAAACTACTGCGCTCGTCGCTCGAACCAACCGCTTTGTAAGCTCGACCTAAAAAATCAAAAACGCCGCCGGTTGCCGGGTCAACAAAGCCACCGTACCAAAGCGTATCACTTGGCAGCTGTGCTGGCGGGGTGGCAACATAGACCAGGTCAATGCCGCTACGCGATGACTTAGCCGAAAGAACGCACAACACCACAGAAGGGCGGCAGCCTGCCAAAGCATCAACCACTAGCGCATTTAGCTCACCCGCTTGACGAACCTGCGCTGAGCTGAGTCGAGTTACCCATACGCGTTCTCTAGCTAGGCGGCGCAATGCAGTTTGACCTATCACGACATTGTCGAAAACAGCATTAGGGCTTGATGTTGGCGATGGGCCACTCAAGCTCCGAAACAACACAAAGATAAACGCCAACACCAATAGGGCCAGCATCGCTCGAATTAAGCCGCCAAGAACAAAGCGCTTATCCATAGGCCTATCTGAGTGCCTTAGTTTCTAGTATTTCAAACGACCACTGAACATTGGTCAACAATGGGCTAACATCATCAAAGCTCAAATTCTGATCTACTGTTGAGAGTGACTTTGGCGGGATGTTGACCAGCATGCTGCGCTCAACACGTTGTAATTGGGTGCATGTTTGCGCGTCACATTGTGAGGCTATCACGGCCATATTCAAACGACTAATCGTGCCTTTTTCGGCATTATTTTGAACACAAATCGCTAAATCAAAATTAGTTCGATAGCTGTGTTCTGCGTTCACTCCGCAGCTTACAACGTCATCAATGCTAACAAAATTGCTCACCTGACGCTTGTCGTAACCGTCAAACCAAAAACCAATGCCACATAGAATGAGGGCAATGATACTAATACGTATCTTTCGCGGTTTTTCAAAACCAGAAACGTATAAAACCCACACTAGAAACAAGAAAACTAGCACTATGATCACTCGGATCATCGATGACCTCCGTCGGTCGTGACATCAAATTCACTGGCATGATATCACTTCCTGTCATACCATCATCACAGCCCTACTAAAAATTTGAACCTTCGTCGCCTAAACTAGATAGCCAATCCTCATGAGCATTGAAAAATTACACCATAAGTCGATTTTGAAAGCGATGTTCAAAGATCGTATGATTTCGGTCGATGAAGCCAAGCGTGTCGACGCGAATCTTAGTAATGCAAACCCCGCGCCGAGCCATCCATTAGTTGGCATTGCGCGCAGTTTGCCATCACATCAAGAAACCGGGCTAAGTATTACCTTAGAGCCACTTTGCGAATGGTTTGCAAAAGAAATAGGCGTTGGCTATTTTTATATCGACCCACTTAAGGTCGACATAGCCTCGGTCACCAAAGTGATCGCGTCGGACTATGCTAAACGGCATGGCTTTCTCGCTGTCAAAGTCACTCCTGAAAAGGTGACTCTGGCGGTCAAAAACCCACTAGACCTCTCTTGGAAAGACAATTTAGAGAATCTTCTACGTAAAGAGATAGACATCGTGTTTGCTAACCCGCTCGAAGTAGACCGTTACGTCAGTGAGTTCTACAAGTTAGCTAAGTCAATCAGCAAATCAAATATTAACGATGAACGAACAGGTGCGAGCCTTCAGCAAAACCTCGAACAGCTGGTCGACTTAGGGCGAAGTGGTCAACTCGATGCCGAAGATCATCACATCGTTCAGCTGGTTGATTGGCTATTGCAATACGCGTTTGAGCAGCGCGCCAGTGATATTCACTTAGAACCAAGAAAAGAGCGCGGCGAAGTGCGCTTTCGTATCGACGGCATGCTCCATCATGCCTACCAAGTGCCACCAAACGTATTACTTGCCATTGTCGGTCGCCTAAAAACTTTAGCACGCATGGATATATCCGAGAAGCGTCGCCCATTAGATGGTCGCCTAAAAACGCGCACACCAGATAACCGAGAAATAGAATTACGTTTATCGACGGTACCGACCGCCATGGGCGAAAAAATGGTGATGCGAATCTTCGACCCCGAAGTGCTGCAGCGATCCTTCAATGAATTAGGCCTGACCGACCGTGAACTTGATATATGGAATCGTCAAACCAAGCACACCAATGGCATCATACTGGTGACTGGGCCAACGGGATCGGGCAAAACTACAACCCTGTATTCCACACTCAAAAATCTTGCCACCAGTGATGTAAATGTGTGCACCATCGAAGACCCCATCGAAATGGTCGAGCCCGCATTTAATCAAATTCAAGTTCATGCCGCGATTGATTTAACGTTCTCGGCGGGCGTCAAATCACTACTGCGCCAAGACCCTGACATCATCATGATTGGTGAGATTCGAGACTTAGAAACAGCTGAAATGGCGATTCAAGCGGCGTTAACCGGCCATTTGGTCTTATCAACACTGCACACCAATGACTCACCATCGGCCATTACCCGTATGCAAGAACTGGGTGTGCCGGCGTACTTGATTAACGCCACCCTTCTTGGCGTCATGGCGCAGCGTTTGGTCAGAACACTCTGTAAGCATTGCAAACAACCTGACACGATAGACGCCGACAGTTGGTCAAAATTCGTACAGGGAGGCGATATAGAAGCCACCACCCCGTTCAAACCTGTGGGCTGCCTAGAGTGCCGGCAAACTGGCTTTTTAGGTCGAATGGGCTTGTACGAAATGCTTGAAATGACTCATGCGATTAAGCCTCTCGTGAAGACTGATGGCGACTTACAAGAATTACGCAAGCAAGCCAAAGAGGACGGCCTGCTTACGCTACGTGATAGTGGTGCCAAGAAGGTGGCCCAAGGCCTCACCACCATGGAAGAAGTATTACGCGTAACTCCTTTTGTAATGTAACGATGCGCGATCTTATGCGGCCATCACGGCGTCGATCACGACACCAGCCTCCCACACACAGGCGCATGCGCCAAAAACGTGGCGGCTTTATACGCGGTATGTTTAGATGGCTATTCAGGCTGGTATTATTTGTTTGTTTTATCTCGGCACTGCCGATGGTAATTCTGCGCTATTACGACCCGCCGACAAGCAGTTTTATAGAGCTAAATAAAATGAACAATAACACCAATATCAAACACCAGTGGCTGGCGATAGAAGAGGTGTCATTGTATTTTCCGAACGCGGTCATCGCGTCGGAGGATCAGCAATTTCCGAATCACTTTGGCTTTGATATCAAGCAAATTAAACTGGTGCTCGAAGAGCGAAAGAATGGAGAGTCTAGGGGCGCCAGCACAATCTCTCAACAAACCGTGAAGAACTTATTTTTGTGGCCCGATCGCAGTTTTATACGCAAAGGCATTGAAGCTTGGTTAGTCGTCTGGATGGAGTTAATTGTGCCCAAAAAGCGCATTCTAGAGCTCTACATAAACTTTGCTCAATTTGGTAAATCGGTATTCGGCGTTGGTGCCGCCAGTCAATATTATTTTGCTATCGATGCTAAGAAATTAACTCCCGAGCAATCGGCCTTAATCGCCGCGAGCTTGCCAACTCCGTCTAGGTCAAACCCGGCCAAGCCAAGCAAATATTTAAAAGAGCGGGCGGCCTATATTATGGATCAAATGCCCCGTGTAGGCGGCCGGCGAATGGTCCGCGAACTATAACCAACAAAGCCTGCTCCCACTCGAATTTTGACCAGATAAATGCGACACTAAGCATATGAATAGACAATTCCCCAGCAGCCGATTGCGACGCACTCGTGCAAATGATTTTTCGCGCCGATTAGTGCGAGAAAACGCGCTTTGCGCAAACGACTTAATACTGCCGGTCTTCGTCATTGAAGGTGAAAATCAAACGCAGTCAATTGAATCAATGCCTGGTGTAGAAAGAATGAGCATCGATTTACTGGTCAAAAAAGCCCAGCGGCTTGATTCATTGGGCGTGCCTGCGATTGCCTTGTTTCCGGTAGTCGGTAGTGACAAAAAATCATTACTTGCTGAAGAGGCTTACAACTCTGATGGGCTGGCTCAACGCGCAATGCGAGCTATAAAATCAGAGGTTCCAAACATTGGAATTATCTCCGACGTCGCGCTTGACCCTTTTACCGTTCACGGCCAAGACGGCTTACTCGATGACAGCGGCTATGTGATGAACGACGAGACCATTGAGGTCTTAGTTCAACAAGCGGTGTCTCACGCGCAGGCGGGTGCCGACATTGTCGCGCCGTCAGACATGATGGATGGCCGCGTAGGCGAAATTCGAATCGCGCTTGAAATGAACAACCTTCGAAACACTCAAATCTTGGCGTATTCGGCTAAGTACGCATCGGCCTTCTACGGGCCGTTCCGTGATGCGGTTGGCTCGGCAGGCAACTTAGCTGGGGGCAATAAATATACCTACCAAATGGACCCAGCCAATAGCGACGAAGCCTTGCATGAAGTTCGCATGGACATCAACGAAGGCGCAGATTATGTCATGGTCAAGCCTGGCATGCCTTACCTTGATATCGTCAAAAAAGTTAAAGATGAATTCCAGATGCCAACCTTCGTGTATCAAGTGAGTGGCGAATACGCCATGCTTAAAGCCGCATCACAAAACGGATGGCTTGATGAAAGAGCGGTGGTCCTCGAAGCACTAACAAGTTTCAAACGCGCTGGAGCGAACGCCATTTTGACTTACTACGCGGAAGATGTCGCTAATTGGTTAGCGCAAGAATAATAGCTAATTGGTTAGCGCAAGAATAATAGGTAATTGGTTAGCGCAAGAACAATAGCTAATTGGTTAGCGCAAGAACAATAGCTAATTGGTTAGCGCAAGAACAATAGCTAATTGGTTAGCACAAAAACACTAGCGAGCTATTTGCACCCCAGAACTGCGGCCGACGAGCCGAGGATTAACACACATGAGCTTACGATTTCTACACACAATGATTCGCGTTGGTGATTTAGACGCCGCACTCGACTTTTTTTGTAACAAACTCGGTCTGACACAAACCAAACGCTTTGACAGCGACGAAGGCCGCTTCTCATTAATTTACTTAGCCGCGCCTCATGACCTTACTCAGGCAAAAGAAACTCGTGCACCCGAACTAGAACTCACCTTCAACTGGGATGAAAGCGAATACACAGGCGGCCGTAATTTTGGTCATCTAGCCTACGAAGTCGATGATATTTACGCCGCGTGCCAGCAATTAATGGATAAGGGCGTTCTGATCAATCGGCCACCGGCAGACGGTCGCATGGCCTTTGTCATTTCACCTGACGGAATCTCAATTGAATTACTACAAAAAGGCGACCGGCTGAGCCCTGCTGAGCCTTGGGTGTCAATGCCGAAAACCGGAAGTTGGTAGACCTCACGCACCGTCAGGCTTAGCTCGAAGCAATCAAGCTTGATTGCCCTAGACGTTTACCGCAACCGGTAGTAAGCACGTATCTTCGATAGTATTTAAACGCAAGAAAACCCGCTCAATAATTAGGCCAAAAAATGATCAAATTTATTCATCAATGGGTAGACAAAGTACCCGGCATTGAAGGCTACGACATGCTCGTTACTAGCGCAGTAGCCATGGCGACTATTGGCTTGATTGCCATTCTTTCGTTTTATCTGGTCAGGCATGGGCTGATTCGATTAATCAATAAGCTGATCTCCAAAACCAAATCTAATCTTGATGACATATTGATCAAGCACAAAGTCTTTAGCCGAATTGCCTACCTTGTGCCAGCATACTTAATCTATAAACTGACCCCCGACGCATTAGTTGATTACCCTTGGCTAAGTAATATTATTACCACCGGCGCGGCGGTTTATATCGTTATTATAATCGCGCTAATTGTCGATGCATTTATAAATTCCTTACTGGAAATTTATCACTCGTTTTCGATATCAAAGAGAGTGCCAATAAAGAGTTTTGCCCAAGTTGCCAAACTCATAACCTACCTATTCGCGACGATTGTCATCGCCAGCTTAATTATCGGCGAATCACCGCTAAAATTATTTGCCGGCCTGGGGGCAATGACCGCCGTTTTAATGCTGGTCTTCAAAGACCCAATCCTCGGCTTTGTCGCGGGTTTGCAACTCAGCTCGAATCGAATGGTCGCCATTGGTGATTGGGTAGACATTCCGCAACATGAAGCCAGCGGTGACGTATTAGAAATTGCGCTTACAACAGTCAAAGTGCGTAATTTCGACAATACAATCACCACCGTCCCAACCCAGAGCTTGATCAATGATTCCTTTAAAAACTGGCGCGGAATGGAAGAATCATCTGGCCGGCGCATTAAACGTTCAATTTTTATCGACGTAAATTCAATCGAATTTTGCGATGACGAAGCGCTTAGCCGATACAGCAAGATCGACTACATCAAAGAATATTTAGAGGCCAAGAAAAATGAAG
The DNA here is from genome assembly GCA_023301745.1 of Arenicella sp. Taxonomy (GTDB): domain Bacteria; phylum Pseudomonadota; class Gammaproteobacteria; order Arenicellales; family Arenicellaceae; genus Arenicella. The sequence goes on from JALZVW010000003.1 coordinate 11,764, forward strand.
TGCTGGCGCATAATGAACAAACTGGCACAACCGCCGAGTCGCGCGCTAATGGCCGCCGCTTAACCAATATCGGCACATTCAGAGCCTATGTGCTGGCTTACTTAAAGCACCACCCCGACATCAACCAAAATTTAACTATTCTCGCGCGCCAGCTAGCGCCAACAGACAGTGGCTTACCAATCGAAATTTACGCTTTTAGTGCCGACAAAAATTGGGCAAATTACGAGATTATTCAAGCCGATATTTTTGATCATTTATTCGCCGTGATCCATGAATTTGATCTGCGAGTATTTCAAAAGCCAACCGGTGTTGACCTTCAGGCTTTTGCCAAAGGCTAGCGTTATTAGAGCGGCGTACCGCAGTTTAGTTGTACCCATTTCATTAAGTTTGATTGACTAGTAATGGTTATTTTTCCATAACCTACCTCAATGAGCCCAAGCTGGCTAAGCTGCTTTAGAGCCTTACTAAGAGAGGCTCTTGTTACCCCCAGCGAATGAGCGAGCTGGTCTTGGCGACTGCGCAGCACACTTCCGCCTAGCGAGTAAGACATTGAGAGCAGGGTCTTAGCGGTGCGCTCGAGTATGGGCAAGCGGCGAATCGCATCAAGCATTTCTAAGAGTAGGTGAGTTCGAGTAAGCGTGGTATTGAGTAAGGCATAAGCAATGCCAGCATGCTTGCGATGTAATTTTTCAAAGCTTACTTTTGACAATTGATAAACTTCAGACTCACCAACCGACGACACATCGTGCGTGCGGGGCAAATCGGTGAATAAGGTAAATTCGCCAAAGCATTCGCCAGGGCCAAGTGATGCGACCATCACAAAGGTGCCGTCTATACCGTTAACACCGACATGAACCGCGCCCGTGCGCACAATCGATAAGCCTGGTTTTAATTCGCCACGAGTGTGAATCAATTGGCCGTCGGAGTAATTCATTGAAACCGAGGCCGCCAACACATCTTGAACCACATCCTCGGCGAGTAAGTCGAGAAACGTAGGTGTGGTTATTTCGGGTAAATTTAACAAAGCGCATCAAATGTAAATTATTTTACATTTTATCTCAATATTGACTGCTAATATTTAATCGGTATTAGACTAAACAAGGCCCTTTATTATGAAACCCGAAGCCATTGCCATACTCTCGATCTTCATTGGCTTTATCGTCTTAGAAATTATTTTTAGCCGATTTTTCTCACAGAAAAATCAAACACGAGACGATGCCATTGTTGAGGTCGTTGGTACCTTGATGCTGACCCTCATCACCCAGCCCTTGATTATTTTTGGCGGGTTTACCGTTGCTTCTTTGCTAGCACCTAACTCAGCAGGCCTATTAGAAAACTGGCACTTTCTAGGCGTGTTTGCCTTGTTTCTAATATTTGACGATATGACCCAATATTGGTGGCACCGGGTTTCTCACATGGTTCCCTGGCTTTATAAGTTGCATCGCCCACACCACAATGCCAATTATTTATCGATTCGTGTGGTCTACCGTAATAATATTTTTTATTATTTTTTAATGCCCGGCCTTTGGTTTTCTGGTGCCTTGATTTACCTTGGCGGTGCCTGGGTTTACGCAATCTATCTAGTCATCAAAATGACCGTAATATTCGGCGCGCACAGCGATATTCGCTGGGACGCCCCGCTATACAAAATAAAATGGCTATCGCCTATTATGTGGCTTGTTGAACGCACTATTTCAACACCCGCAACGCACAGTGCGCATCACGGTAAGCATGCCAGTGACGGCATCACTCACTACAAAGGCAACTTCGGAAACCTGCTGTTCTTTTGGGATGTGTTATTCGGCACGGCCAAAATAACCAGACGCTATCCCGACGAAATGGGGGTTGAAAACCTGCCCGACACCACCGCAGCAGAACAGTTAATTTGGCCATTGGTAAATGTAACGCCAATGCCAGTTGCCTCGCCTACGGCCGAGCCGAAAGCCTAGCTGTGCTCAAGACAAGCTGGCTATAGGGCCGCTTGTTTCTGCGAATCAGTTCGATAGTATTGACCGAAACGATTATTGATAAAGTCGTCAAACAAAACGTCTTCTTGTTTGACAAAGCCGCTTTGTGGCAGCTTGCCTTCAACCATTAAATCCAGAACAGTACAAATGCCTGATGCCGTGGTGACTTGAATGGCACTCCACAATTTGCCGTTGATGGTTTCGTTGTAGACTTTATTAGCGTAGGTTTCTTGAACCAGTTGGCCGTCCTTGATGCCACTCACACTAATAAACACCAACACCACGTCTTGATAGGTTAGTGGCAGCGAATTTTCAAAAATTTCTTTAAGCAAAGGCCGGTTATCCATC
>JALZVW010000004.1 GCA_023301745.1 Arenicella sp.
CGACTTGGAACTCAAGTCTGGCAGGGCATTGTCATGGCTTTCTATGTAGGCGGCGACTACATTAGCGACACCGTGTTGGTGCTCTAACGTGCCTTTGATGTAAAGTATTTGGCCGTTTAGAACTTGCTCTCTAAAGCGTTCTTGAATGCCTTTCCACAGTATTACATTGATATTGCCGGTCTCGTCTTCAAGTGTCATGAAGATAACACCGCTGGCGGTACCTGGCCGTTGTCGGCCGGTAACAACGCCGGCTATTTCAATCAAACTCTTGTTACGACGGCCCAGCAGTTGCTTGGCAAGCGAACAGCGAGTAAAGGGCGCTTGACGGCGTAGTAATTGCATTGGGTGATAGTTCAGAGACACCCCTCTGGCGCTGCGGTAGTCGGCGATCATGCTGTCTACTGATGACATTGGTGATATGAACTTAAGATTACTTTTAGAGCCAGTGTCAGGCTCATTTAAGACTTGTGTATTGAAACCATTGTCGATTTGCAACGCTTGCCAATAGGCACTTCGACGGTTGTCGTTAAAGCCGTGAAAGGCATTGGCGTTAACTAATTGCACTAACTCCTTAGAACTTAGAATGCGCCTTGTTTTGACGTCATCAAGGCTTGTGAATGGGGCTTTTAGCCGCGATGACATTAAGCTGATAACTGAGCCTTTAGAAACACCTTTTACCAAGCACAAGCCTAAGCGTAAACCTGGTTCGGCACCATTGAAATCAAGTGTGTGTTGCCAATCGCTGTGCTCAATACAAACCGGTAAAACAGTAATGCTGTGACGCCGAGCATCTTGCACTAATTGTGATGGTGAGTAGAACCCCATCGGTTGGCTATTTAAAATACCCGCGTAAAATGCGGCCGGGTGATAACACTTAATCCAAGCTGAAATGTAGACCAGCAAGGCGAAACTCGCTGAGTGAGATTCTGGAAAACCATAGCTGCCAAAACCTTGTATCTGCCGAAAAATACGTTCAGCGAACTCTTCGCTATGGCCCCGATTTAACATGCCGTTAACTAGCTTATCTCTGAATTGGTCAAGACTACCATGCTTGCCCCAACTGGCCATTGCGCGCCGTAACTCATCGGCTTGGCCGCCCGTAAAACCCGCCGCAACCATAGTGAGTTTGATAACTTGCTCCTGGAAAATAGGGATACCAAGCGTGCGCTCTAACACTGTTTTGATTTCATCATTAGGGTAGGTGACTTGCTCTTCGCCACTTCGGCGCTTTAAGTAAGGGTGAACCATATCGCCCTGAATCGGCCCAGGGCGAATAATGGCAACCTGAACAACCAAGTCATAAAATTTTCTAGGTTTAAGGCGAGGTAGCATCGACATCTGTGCGCGTGACTCTACTTGAAAAACGCCCAGACTGTCGCCCAAGCAGAGCATGTCATAAACGCCGGTATCTTCTTTTGGTATGTCTTGGATGTTTAACGGCTTACCCTGGTATTGGCTTATCATTGCCAACGATCGACGAATGGCACTGAGCATACCGAGGCCTAATACATCGATTTTTAACAAACCCATGATCTCAATGTCGTATTTGTCCCACTGAATAATTGTGCGCTCAGGCATCGCTGCATTTTCAATCGGCACTAATGTGCTGGTGGGGCTATGAGTGATTAGAAAACCGCCCACATGCTGAGAGAGGTGGCGAGGTGTACCTAAGATTTTTTTCACCAATGTGAGAAAGTGAATACTCAAGGAGCTATTAGTGCTCATAGTGCTCAGTTTTTGTTTCTTCATTCTCTGGTCAAGCTCATCAACCTTGTCCCACCAAGCCATTGACCGGTTTAACTCTTCAATGAAATTCAAAGGAAAACCCAATGCCTTACCCACATCGCGCACAGCGCTCTTGCGCTTGTAGGTAATGACCGTAGCCGTGAGAGCGGTGCGTTTACGCGAATACTTTTTATAAATGTATTGAATCACCTCTTCACGCCGCTGGCTTTCAAAGTCGACATCAATGTCAGGCGGCTCGTTGCGTTCTTTAGAGATGAATCGCTCAAACAATAATTGATGTAAATTAGGGTCAACCTGAGTAATAAACAAGCAATAACAAACCGCCGAATTGGCTGCTGAACCTCGGCCTTGACACAAAATATTTTGCGACTTAGCAAAGCGAACAATGTCATGCACGGTAAGAAAATAGGCTTGATATTTAAGCTCATCAATCACACTAAGTTCGTGCTCTATTTGTTTGCGTATTTTTTGTGATATGCCGCTGGGCCAACGCGTTTTTATGCCTTGCTCAGTCAGTGTTCTTAAGCATTGACTCGATGTTAAGCCCGACGGAACCAACTCTTTAGGGTATTCATAGCGCAGCTCACTCATAGAGAAACGGCATAAATCAGCGATGCGAACTGATTCATTGAGTAGTTCAATAGGGTATTGATGCCGCAGAACGGGTTCTGGCTTGAGATAACGCTCAGCGTTGGCATGCCTAGACGCAGACAGCGCTTGGACCGTAGTGTTGAGGCGAATCGCGGTTAATGTGTCTTGCAATGGTTTGCAGCGTTTGTGATGCATATGCACATCATTGCAGGCCACCATCGGCAGGTTCAATGTGCGGCTTAGTTGCTCGCAATACAAATACCGTTGCTGATCGTTACTCAATAAAAACAATTCAACACCAAGCCATAAACGCTGTTTAAAAAAACGACTAAGTTGCGCACCGTGTTCTAGGTCATATTCGGCCGAGCAGGGCAGCCATATCGCTAAACAATGCTGTAGGCCAAACTGTAAATCACTCATTGAGAGCGCGTATTCACCTTTAGGGCTACGCCGGCGAGCTTTGGTTATTAGACTTGAAATTTCACTGTAAGCCTGATGATTTGGCGCGAGCAGAATCAGCTTGAGAGGTTGGGTGTCAGTACTTACTTTAAACTCACTGCCGATAATCAGCTTGATGCCACACTCTTCGCTCGCTTGATACGCCTTGACTACGCCCGCGAAAGAACAATCATCGGTGATTGCAAGTGCTGAATAGCCAAGCGCCTTTGCCTGATAAACTAATTCTTTAGGGCTGGAGGCACCGGTTAAAAAAGAGTAATGAGATTTTGTGTGTAGTTCGGCAAACACAATAATTACGTATAAACGGAGGGTACTTCATTGATTAAATCCAAGGGGCTATTGGTGCCTGCATAATGTTGACCAATAACATGCGTATAAATTTGTGTTGTTTTAACATCTGAATGACCTAATAGTTCCTGAACAGTACGAATATCAGTGCCATTTTTTAAAAGATGAGTGGCGAACGTATGACGAAACGTATGGCAAGTCACTCGCTTGCGAATATCCGTTTTCGCCAGAGCACGTTTTAATGCTTTACGTATTACTGTTTGGTGTAAGTGATGCCGACACAATTTACCATTGACTGGGTGCTTACTTATAGTGGTAGAAGGGAATACAAACATCCAGCCAGGGTTTCGAAATGCAGTGCTGTATTTTTTACCAATGGAATGTGGCATTGACGGACCGACCCCTTCTGTATTATCAATTTCTTGAAGCTTAAGCGCGTCACTGATTTGCTTTTTCAATCGAGCGTGAATGCTACTACTTAAGAGTGTTACACGATCTTTATTGCCCTTACTATTACGAATTAAAATGCTGTTAGCCGTAAAGTCGATATCTTGTATACGTATTCGTAAACACTCTGAGACCCGTAAACCGCTCCCATACATAAGTTCAACGGCAAGCCGATGTACGCCGGTAAGCAGAGACAAAATAGTTTTTGTCTCCTGAAGTGAAAGTACTGTTGGCAGCTGTCGAGGACGAGCCGATTTGATAAAATCAAAACGCCCCAGTGGTTGATCTAAGAATTTGTTATACAAGTAGGCAATCGAATTTAAGGCAATACGTTGTGTATTCATTGAAACATGCCGATCATTGACCAAGTATTCAAGGTACTTAATAACGTCCTCTTTACACATATCTTTAGGGTGCCTAAGCCTGTGGTAACGAATGTAATCCAATATCCAATGAACATACGTTTTCTCAGTTCGAATACTGTAACCACGTAAACGCATATTGCGGCGTAAAGAGGCTATAAACGGGCTTTTTCCTTTCATTTTGATACAATCCCTATACTGTTATTATGAACAGTATATCAGTGAAGCACCTAAATCTCAAATAGCAACATTCGATTCAATGGCTCGCTTTGGTTTGAGGGGAATAAAAATTAGTTCAATAAATCAAGGGTTTAGGGTATTGTTAAAGAAAGATAGAAAGCCACAAAAATCAGGAAAGCGAGCCGGCTCGCTT
>JALZVW010000005.1 GCA_023301745.1 Arenicella sp.
TCTTATTTGAATAACGCACATGAAGTTGCGGCTCAGAAAGTCGCCCGAGAAATTTTCACCGATGTGCCTGTGTCTATCTCAAGCGATGTTATTCCTGAGATGCAAGAGTACGAGCGCGCCGAAACAACGGTTGTGAACGCCTATGTACAACCGGAAGTGGCCTTGTATGTGAACAACCTGCAACAGGCAATACGAAGTAACCTAGGAGAAAATACTCAGCTCTCTATCTTGCGTTCTGACGGTGGCTTAGCGTCGGCAAGAGCGGCGGGTGAGTCGCCGGTTAATTTGCTTATGTCGGGCCCTGCGGGTGGGGTTGCTGGCGCGATCTATTTTTGTAGTCGCGCTGGTCATAAAGATATTTTGACCTTTGATATGGGGGGAACCTCAACCGATGTTGCCTTGATTCAAGACTCTAAAGCGCGAGTGCGCCGAGAAACCTTGGTTGGTGATGTGCGTGTGCGAGCGCCTTCTGTAGATGTTCGTACCGTGGGTGCTGGTGGCGGTTCAATCGCCTTTGTCCCGGAGCTAACACGCGCATTGCGAGTTGGCCCCGAATCAGCGGGCGCCGTTCCTGGCCCAGCGTGTTATAAAAAAGGTGGTGTGTTACCAACCGTGTGTGACGCCAATGTTGTGCTTGGTTATTTGCCAAGCGATGTGCAACTCGGTGGTAAAATGGAGATCGACCGAGATGCGTCGGTCGCGGCAGTGCAAACAGTGGCTGATGCTATGGGCATTGGCTTGATGGAAGCGGCTGAAGGCATTATAAAAATTGTCAATGAAGCGATGTTTGGCGCACTGCGCTTGGTCTCTGTTGAGCAAGGTTATGACCCGCGTGATTTCGCCCTTGTTGGCTTTGGCGGGGCAGGCCCCTTGCATGCCAATGCCTTGGGTGTCTTGACCGATGCATGGCCAGTGATTGTGCCACCTGGGCCCGGCGTTCTTTGCGCCTATGGTGATGCGACCACTCAAGTTCAGGATGAGGCAACGCGCACTTATATAAGCTTAGCTTCAAATGTCAGTGACTATGATTTACTTAACGACCTAGACGCATTGCGTAAAAAAGCCAGCGAATCTCTGCTCAAAGATGGCATTACTGAAGAACAATGTGAGGTAACGTATCAAGTTGATATGCGTTATACCGGCCAAGCTTTTCAAATCACTGTTGATTTTACTCAAGACGAATTAAAAAGTGCAGGCATTAAATTGGTTACCGACGCTTTTGATAAAGAGCATGAGCAATTATTTACCTTCAAACTGGGCGACGGTCATGAAATTTTGATGATTCGCGCATTGGTTAAAGCTAAAGCAAAAGCGATCAAAAATAAGTCACTGGTGTCGACTGGTTTGACGCTTGATGATTGTGTGATACATCAAAGCAAGTACTATTTTTCAGGCGGGTGGTACGACATAAATCTTTATGATCGCGCGAAGCTTCATGAGGACTTAGTAATACAAGGGCCAGCCATTGTGGTTGAAATGGATTCGACCACAGTGATTTTACCGCAGCACAATGCCAGCGTAGATTCGCTCGGCAATCTAATCATTAACCCAAACTCAAAATAGGAGGAAGATCATGACTGCAACAATTAAACAAACAAATACGACTCCTTTAAAAACGGTTGATGTTGATGGTGTAACCGTTGACATCATCGAAAATGCATTGAAAAATGCGCGCGAAGAAATGGACGCGGTATTGTTCCGCACCGCCATGTCTCCAGGCATTCGCGAGCAAGGCGACTGCTTTCCGATGATTGCTAATAGTGATGGCAAGATGGTTGTTGGCCAATTCGGCTCATTCATCGTTCCGTTTCTTGAGGTGTACGACGCGGAAATCGAAGAGGGCGACATTATTCTCACTAACGACCCTTATTTGTGTAACGCGGCAGTAAGCCACTTACCTGATTGGTTGGTGTTAGTGCCGGTGTTCAATGATGGGCGGCATATTGCTTGGACCGCTATGTTTGGTCATATGTCAGATAATGGCGGCATGGTGCCAGGCTCCATACCAATCGGTGCGACCACCATTTTCCAAGAAGGCATTCGTATACCGCCGACAAAGCTATATAAAAAAGGTGTTTTGCAAGAAGACCTGCTTGAGCTCATTTTGCATAACGTACGCACACCGCAGTGGAACCGATTTGACTTGAACGCTTTAGTGGCCGCTTGTAAAACAGCCAGTAAACGTTGTGTCGAAATTGCAGAACGGTTTGGTGAAGATGTGTTCCACTCAACCATGGGAACCATGCTCGACCGTAACCGCGTAGCGATGAAGCATATTATTGAAATGTTCATTCCTGAAGAGCCAAGAGAGTTCACTGATTACTTGTGTGACGATGGCATGGGAATGGGGCCTTACAAAATTAAGTGTAAAATGTGGCGCGAAGGTTCGGTGGTGATTTTTGATTTTGATGGCACTGACCCGCAAGCGCAAAGCTCGATCAACTTTTACATGAACGAAGACATGTTTAAAATGTTTTTCGGTTCGTTCACTATTAATATTGTTGACCCGCAAATTTTGTTCAACGATGGTTTTTATGATTTGGTTGATGTGCGTATTCCGCAAGGCACAATCCTCAAACCAAACTACCCGGCGGCACTGTCTGGACGGACTCACGCATTAGGCCGAATCTTTGACGTAATGGGTGCGTTACTGGGCATGGGTGCTCCAGATCAAATGCTTAACGCGGCTGGTTTTTCAGACTCGCCTCATTTGTTCTACTCAGGCTACGATGATGAGAATGAATATTTTCAGCTCTTTCAAATCGGCTTTGGTGGCATTCCCGGTCGACCAGTCGGCGATGGCTTAGATGGTCATTCTCTGTGGCCGGGTTTTACCAATATGCCGAACGAATTCATTGAGTCATATTTTCCCTTGCGCATCGACACTTATGAGGCGATTCCTGATTCAGGCGGTGAAGGTTTACATCGAGGTGGTAACGGTCTATCGGTTGCGTACCGCTTTTTGAACGACGGTAAAATCGCCATTCACGATGAGCGCTGGCTGACTTACCCTTGGGGTGTTAACGGTGGTGGCACGGGCATGCGTTCAACTAAGAAATTGGTTCGCACCGATGGCAGTGAAGAGTGGTTACCGGCGAAATGTGAAGATATTAAAGTTCAAAAAGGTGATTTACTCTACTTTAATACATGGGGTGGCGGTGGTTGGGGTGACCCGTTTGAGCGAGAGCCTGAACTTGTTCGTGTCGATGTCGAACGTGGTTTGGTTACGGTTGAAGGAGCCCAGCGCTATGGTGTGGTGATCGATAGTAATCAGCAAGTTGATGTTTCGGCAACCAATGCTCTGAGAACTAAGATGGTAGCCGAACGTGGCGATGATATTCCAACCTTTAATTTTGGTGGAACAATCGAAGAGATTAAGTCGCGATGTTTGGCTGAAACTCACTTAGAGCCACCTGTAGCACCAAAGTTTATTGCTTAGGCATTGAACGTGTTGCATGGTGATGAAGTTTGTTGCCATGCAACATGCAAGCAGTGATGGCTTGGTCTTAAATTTGATTACCGGTGAATTGCTTTGCGGCTTTATCGTTTACGGTGAGTAATGCCTTGCAACTAATTGTAAGGTGCCGCATTTGATTAGGAGGTAATAATGAAATCGCTAGGCTGCATTATTTTGAGCGGCCCAGTGCGCATGAATTTCGTCTGCGCCAGCGTGCCAAATCTCCTCTCTTGAGGACAGGTATTCAAGCGCTTGCTCGAGGTAGTGAATGCGATGCGGTTGACCCATTAACCATGGATGGACAGTTAACGACAGTAGTCTGGCGCCTTGAGTGCTCGCTTCGTCAATCAAAAAGTCACAGGCATCACAGACTTGTTCTAACCAAGACTGCTCTGAATGAAAATTCCGTTGGATAAGAAAATAATCTTCCATTTCAGTCGACAATGGCATGGCTGTAATCGAACCACCCTGTGTCTTCATCGAATAGGGTAGTTCGTCATTTACCCAATCACAAACATAGCTAATTCCTTGCTCACGTAATAGTTCAAGTGTGTTCGGAGACTGATTTTTAGCGGGGCTTAGCCAGCCTCTGATGTCAGTCGCGGTTGACTCATTTAACTGATCAATCGCTTGTTTTATTAAATCTCGCTCTTGCGCTTCGCTTAGACCCGCATGGTGCAGTGCGTCCATGTGTAGGCCGTGACAAATAATACTGTCCTTACGGCTATTGATCTGTTCCAACAAATACGGAGCTCTAGTCGCCACTGCGCTATTAATCGCAAAGGTTGGTTTAATGCGGTATTTTTCAAATGCGTCGAGTAAGCGATAAATTCCTACACGGTTACCATAGTCTCGCAACGAAAAATGCCTTAGATCAGGGTAGGGCATTGTCATGCCACCCGGAACCTTGAATGGGTCGCCACGTTGATCTAGTGGAAAAAATTGAATCGGCACGTTAATCCATAACGCGAGCTTTTTGCCATCGGGCCAATCGAATTTTGGACGTTCAGACAGCATAGACCAATCATACTTATCGTGATCCATACCGTAGGCACGGTGCGGGTAATTTAGATAATCGTTGGGCAGTTTTTTATCGGTCATTTGAGCCTCCAGAAATATCGTTTTTCACATCATCATAATAATGTTCAATGAAATAGTCGGCGATTTCTCTACCGGTTGTCACCCAGACATCTGGGTGGCCGGTGATGTACTCAAGCGCTTCTTCAAATGCTTTGAGCCGGTGCGGACAACTGACCTGATAGTTATGTGTGGGCACACACATAACCGTACCACTGGTTTCACCTTCTGTGTATAAGCGGTCAAAACACTGTTTTATCTGTTGGCCGTAGCGTCTTGGTTCTACCTTGTTGACCACATAGGCAATCGTGTCATTCATTTCTAATGAATA
>JALZVW010000006.1 GCA_023301745.1 Arenicella sp.
GGTCACAAGCGTAAATATCGTGTTATAGATTTTCGTCGTAATAAAGATGCAATTCCTGCAAAGGTTGAGCGTTTGGAATACGATCCAAATCGAAGCGCACATTTGGCACTATTATTGTACGCCGACGGCGAACGTCGTTACATCATCGCGCCTAAGGGTATCGGTGCTGGCGATAAAGTCGTCTCTGGTATCGATGCGCCAATCGCAGCAGGCAACTGCTTGCCATTGCGTAATATCCCAGTCGGCTCGGTAATACACAATGTTGAATTGAAGCCAGAGAAGGGTGGCCAATTGGCTCGTTCGGCTGGTACTTCAATCCAATTAGTTGGTAAAGAAGGCAAATACGCTCAAATCCGTTTACGCTCTGGCGAAATGCGCAAGGTTCTCCTTGAATGTCGCGCGACCATAGGCGAAGTTGGTAACTCAGAGCATTCATTACGTAAATTGGGTAAAGCTGGTGCTAAGCGCTGGCGTGGTATTCGCCCGACTGTTCGTGGTGTCGCGATGAATCCGGTAGATCACCCGCATGGTGGTGGTGAAGGTCGTACATCTGGTGGTCGTCACCCTGTGTCGCCGACTGGTGTACCTACGAAGGGTTACCGTACTCGTTCAAACAAACGTAGCGATTCGATGATTATTCGTCGTCGCAAGAAATAGGGGACTAGCTAATGGCACGTTCAATTAAAAAAGGACCGTTCGTAGATCATCACCTATGGGCAAAAGTTGAGAAGGCAGCCGCGGCACATGACCGTAAGCCTATCAAAACTTGGTCACGTCGCAGTATGATCTTGCCGGAATTTGTCGGTTTGACTATTGCTGTTCATAACGGTCGTCAGCACATACCAGTGTTGATTTCAGAAAATATGGTTGGTCACAAGTTGGGTGAGTTTTCTCCAACTCGGACTTTTAAAGGCCATATTGCTGACAAGAAAGGTCGATAGGGGTTAACGAAAATGCAAGTAAAAGCTACTGCGAAAAACGTTCGCATCTCACCACAAAAAGCACGTCTAGCTGTGGATCAAATCCGCGGAAAAACGGTTGCTCGTGCGTTAGAGATTCTTTCTTTTGGTGAGACTAAAGCGTCAAGCCTAGTATTGAAAACACTTGAGTCGGCGATAGCCAACGCTGAGCACAATGAAAGTGCAGACATCGATGAGTTGTTTGTATCAAAGTGCTTCGTTGACGAAGGTGCAACCATGAAGCGTATGCGTCCTCGTGCAAAAGGTCGTGCGTTCGGAATTTTGAAACGTTCTAGTCACATCACAGTTACTGTGAGCGACGAACTAGGTGTCAACAACGCCAGTAACGGAGGCCAATAAAATGGGTCAAAAAGTACATCCTAACGGTATGCGTTTGGGCATTGTTAAAGATTTCAATGCTAAATGGTTTGCTGACAAAACTGACTACGCTAAGTTCTTATTACAAGACTTGAAAGTTCGCGAGTTTCTAGAAAAGAAACTTAAGAACGCAGCGGTAAGTAATATTACGATTGAGCGCCCAGCGCAAAACATCAATGTAATTATTCATACTGCTCGTCCAGGTATTGTTATCGGTAAGAAAGGCGAAGATATCGATCGTATGCGTAAAGCAATCGCGGCGATGACGGGTCTTCCAACTCAAGTGTCGGTTGAAGAAATTCGTAAGCCTGAGACTGACTCTCAATTGGTTGCTGACGGTATTTGTCAACAGCTAGAGAAGCGAGTTATGTTTCGTCGAGCAATGAAGCGTTCTGTGCAATCAGCCATGCGTGCTGGTGCACAAGGTGTGAAAGTAATGATCTCCGGTCGTTTGAATGGAGCTGAAATTGCGCGCACAGAGTGGTATCGCGAAGGTCGCGTGCCATTGCATACACTACGCGCTGATATCGATTATGCAACCAGCGAAGCATTGACTACTTACGGCATTATCGGTGTCAAAGTATGGATCTTCAAAGGCGAGATTTTCCAACCTGTTAACAGTGTAGTGTCTGACGACAGTGCTACGCCTGCGGCTTAATTGCTCGTAGAGTATAGAGGTAGATAAAAATGTTATTACCAAAACGTACCAAATTCCGCAAAGCGCACAAAGGGCGTAACCGCGGATTAGCTACCACCGGAAACAAGGTGAGCTTCGGTGAATTCGGTTTGCAATCAACGACACGCGGTCGCATGACGTCGCGTCAAATTGAAGCAGCGCGTAGAACAATTACTCGTCACATTAAACGTGGCGGTCGTGTTTGGATTCGTGTTTTTCCAGACAAGCCTGTTTCTAAGAAGCCATTAGAAACTCGAATGGGTAAAGGTAAAGGTAACCCTGAATTTTGGGTTATGGAAGTAAAGCCAGGCCAAATGTTATATGAATTGCAAGGTGTCAGCGAAGAGCTAGCACGTGAAGCGTTCACATTAGCGGCTGCCAAGCTTCCTTTTAAATGTAAATTTGTTAAGCGTCAGGTAGGTGATTAATGGCTACTGAATCAAGAGCCGCGGAATTGCGCGCAAAGTCAGCGACTGAGCTGAAAGACGAATTGGTTGGCCTTCGTAAAGAAGAGTTCAGCCTTCGTATGAAAAGAGGCACTGGTCAACTTTCGGATACGTCACGTTTCAAAAAGATTCGTCGTGAAGTAGCCCGTATCAAGACTATCCTGAACGAGCAAGCTGCTGCAGCTGCTCAAAGTTAGAGGGTTTTGAAATGACTGAAAATACTAGCGCACGTAGCGTTGAAGGCAAAGTGGTAAGTAACAAAGGCGAAAAAACTATCTCAGTGATGGTTGAACGTCGAGAGAAACACCCTTTGTACGGTAAGTACATACGTAAATCGACTAAGTTCTTAGCGCATGACGAAAGCAATGAGTGTGGCGAAGGCGACACGGTAATCATTGAAGAATGTCGTCCGCTATCTAAGAACAAGTCTTGGCGTTTGGTTAAAGTTGTAAACAAAGCAGTTGTTGCTTAGTTTATCTCTTTAGTTATTCATAAGAATTTAAGCACTGAATAGAATTGGAGTAACCCCATGATTCAAATGCAAAGTATTTTAGAAGTAGCTGATAACAGCGGCGCACGTAAAGTTATGTGTATCAAAGTTCTTGGTGGCTCTAAGCGACGTTATGCCGGAATCGGCGACGTCATTAAAGTAAGTGTTAGAGAAGCACTCCCTAACTCACGCGTAAAGAAAGGTGCTGTGTATGATGCAGTTATCGTTCGCACTCGTAAAGGTGTTCGTCGTTCAGATGGTTCAGTAATCCGTTTTGATAAGAATGCTGCGGTTATCTTGAATGCTTCAAGACAACCTATGGGTACTCGTATCTTTGGCCCGGTAACTAGAGAGTTACGTGGCGACAATTTTATGAAGATCGTTTCACTTGCACCCGAAGTGTTGTAAACGATTCTCAGAATAGGCTAAGACTATGAACAAGATTAAAAAAGGCGATCAAGTGATCGTAGTGTCAGGACGCGACAAAGGCAAAACTGGAGAAATTCTTCAGATAATGGACGATGGCCGCGCTTTGATCAACGATATCCAATTGGTGAAGAAGCACGTTAAGGCTAACCCGACTGCGGGCGTAACTGGCGGCATAATCACTAAAGAAGCGCCAATTCAACTTTCGAACATTGCTATCTTTAACCCCAACACTAGTAAAGCGGACAAAGTTCGTATTGAAGGTGAAGGTAAAGACAAGCACCGTGTATTCAAATCTGATGGAAGTAAAGTAGACGCGTAAGCGCCGTTACTTTAGTTACTTCCACTACAAGGTATAAAACAATGAATAGAATGCAAGAACATTACGTGAAGAACGTAGTTCCTCAATTGCAAGAGAAGTTCCAATTTGCAAGCGCAATGCAAGTTCCTCGAATTACCATGATCTCGATCAATATGGGTTTGGGTGAAGCCGTTGGTAACAAAAAAATTATCGAAAGTGCTGTTGCTGATCTAGAGCGTATCTGCGGCCAAAAGCCTGTCGTTACACTGGCGCGTAAATCAGTTGCGGGTTTCAAGATTCGTGACGGTTGGCCGATTGGCGCGAAGGTGAACCTTCGTCGTGACCGTATGTACGAATTTTTCGATCGATTGGTGTCTATTTCGATTCCGCGTATTCGCGACTTTCGTGGTTTGAACCTAAAATCTTTTGATGGACGCGGTAATTACACGTTCGGCTTGAAAGAACAGATTGTATTCCCAGAAATTGAATATGACAAAGTTGATGCGCTACGTGGTATGGATATTACCATCACTACAAGTGCAGCAAATAACGAGGAAGCCGAAGCGTTACTACGTGGCTTTAACTTTCCTCTTAAGACTAAATAATCAGAGACTAGAGCCATGGCTAAGAAATCTATGATCGCTCGTGACGTAAAACGCACGAAACTAAACAACCGTTTTCAAGCACGTCGTGACGAGCTAAGAGCTGTTGTAAGCAATCCCGACGTTGAGTATGACGATAAATGGGAGGCGATGCTGGCATTGCAAAAGTTGCCACGTGATTCCGGGAAAACTCGTCAGCGTAACCGCTGTGGTTTAACGGGTCGTCCACACGGCTACTATCGCAAGTTCGGCCTTAGCCGTAACAAGCTACGTGAAGTAATTCTTAAAGGCCAAGCGCCAGGTGTAGTGAAAGCGAGCTGGTAAGTTCGAACTTCACAACATTTAGTACAGCTGCTCAGGGTTTGGCTTTGGGCAGCGCAACAGATAAAAACGGTACACCATTATGATGACTGACCCAATAGCGGATCTACTAACACGCATCCGTAACGCACATCACGCTGAAAAAGTTTCTTTGACTATGCCTGGTTCGAAGATTAAAGCGGCGATTGCTAAGGTTTTAAAAGACGAAGGCTATATCGAAGATTTCAGTGCGTCGGTAGAAGATAAAAAGCCGTCTTTGACAATTAAATTGAAATACTTTGAAGGTGCTCCGGTAATTGAGCATATTCAACGCATAAGCAAACCTGGTCTTCGTGTTTATAAAAACGCTGAAGAGCTACCGAAAGTGAATGGCGGCTTAGGTGTCGCGATCATTTCGACTAGCAAAGGTATTATGACTGACCGTGCGGCTCGTTCCGCTGGTGTTGGTGGTGAAGTCTTATGTAATGTGAGCTAAGTTTTAGCACACGATTGTTGTAATAAATGGCTGTAGCCGACAGCGAAATGCTGTTAGTATGGCCGCCGCT
The DNA here is from genome assembly GCA_023301745.1 of Arenicella sp. GTDB lineage: Bacteria > Pseudomonadota > Gammaproteobacteria > Arenicellales > Arenicellaceae > Arenicella. The sequence goes on from JALZVW010000006.1 coordinate 5,145, forward strand.
TAAGGCTCCGCGAGTTAGAGCCTTTAAGGCGAAAGTAGTAAAAGAATTAAGTAAGCTTCGGCAATAGTGCCTACGCTGCATTAATAGAGAAATAAAATGTCTAGAATAGCAAACGCACCTGTCAGTTTGCCAAGCGGTGTCGACGTGACACTGAGTGGTCAATTGGTCAAGGTGAAGGGTTCTAAGGGCGAGTTAGAGTGGAATGTCCACCAGCTTGTCTCAGTAGCCCAAGAAGACGCGACTATCAAAGTTGCCGCCAACGAGACTAGCAAGAACGCAATCGCGCTTGCTGGCACAACCCGTGCATTAATCAATAATATGGTCACCGGCGTAAGTGCTGGCTTTGAGAAAAAGCTGACTATTGTTGGTGTCGGTTATCGTGCACAGGCTCAAGGTCAAAAATTGAACCTTACTCTTGGTTTCTCTCATCCAGTTGTATATGAAGTTCGTGACGGTATTACCGTTACGACCCCAAGCAATACAGAGATTGTAGTTACTGGTATCGACAAACAAAAAGTCGGTCAAGTAGCAGCTGAGATTCGTGCATACCGTAAACCTGAGCCTTATAAAGGTAAGGGTGTGCGTTATTCAGATGAATATGTATTGCGCAAGCAAGCTAAGAAGAAGTAAGCGGAGTCTAAGATGAAAGATAAAAAACAAGCTCGTCTACGTCGCGCCAAGAAATTGCGTGCGAAGATTGCTCGACAAGGCGTAAGCCGGTTGAGTATTCACCGTACTTCTCAGCATATCTACGCGCAAGTGATCGACGAAACTGGTGGCAAGGTGTTAGCCGCCGTGTCGACCCTAGACGCCGGTATCAAGAAAGAAGCTAAGAATACAAGTAACTGTGATGCAGCTGCATTAGTTGGTAAGCAAATCGCTGCCCTAGCTAAGCAAGCCGGTGTTGAGTCAGTTGCCTTCGATCGATCTGGTTTTCGTTACCACGGTCGCGTTAAAGCACTAGCTGAAGCCGCTCGCGAAGCTGGCCTCAAGCTGTAACCGTTAGGAGATAATCATGGCTGGTCCAAAAAGAAATAATCGTAACGATCGCGAACCTGTTGATGAGAGCTTAGAGCAACTTATTAATGTACGTCGTGTAGCGAAAGTAGTAAAAGGTGGTCGAATTTTCGGTTTCTCAGCGCTAACTGTTGTTGGTGATGGAAAAGGCAGTGTCGGTATTGGCCGCGGAAAGTCGAAAGAGGTGCCGTTAGCGGTGTCTAAGGCAATGGAATCTGGCCGTCGAGAAATGAAGAAAGTTCATTTAGTTGGCGGTACGTTACAGTATCCTGTTGTTGCGACTCATGCTGGTTCAACTGTTGTTATGCGCCCCGCATCTGAAGGTACGGGCATCATCGCTGGAGGCACTATGCGTGCTGTTTTCGAAGCGGTTGGTGTTAAAGACGTTTTGGCTAAGTGTATTGGTTCGACTAACCCGGTAAATGTTGTTCGCGCAACAATTAAAGGTTTGCGTTCGATCAATAGCCCAGCGTCGGTTGCTGCTAAACGCGGTAAATCTGTTAAAGAAATTATGGAGTAAGCGGCAACGCTTCTCCTGATTACATTCGGTATAGACAAATGGCTAACGAAAATAAAATCAAAGTAACCTTAGTTAAAAGCATGTTCGGTCGTGGTGCAAAGCACATGGGCTGTGTAAAAGGCTTAGGTTTACGTCGCATGCACCAAACTGTGGAGGTAATTGATACTCCAGAGAACCGTGGCATGATTAATAAAGTTTCTTACCTTCTGAAAACAGAAGAGGTATAAGACAATGCGTTTAAATACTCTAAAACCTTCAGAAGGTGCTAAGCATGCGCGAAAACGCGTAGGACGAGGCATTGGTTCTGGAACAGGCAAAACAGCGGGTCGTGGTCATAAAGGCCAAAAGTCTCGTACCGGTGGTACTATACGAATCGGTTTTGAAGGCGGTCAGATGCCTTTGCAACGTCGTTTGCCAAAACGTGGTTTTCGCTCGATGATGTCGAAAAACATGGCTGAGATTCGTTTGCATGAATTGAATTTAGTGGAAGGCGAGACGGTTGATTTGGCCGCATTGCGAACAGCGGGCTTATTGAATGCCGGGCACCTTCGTGCAAAAGTTGTTCTTTCTGGTGAGTTGACTAAAGCAGTTACACTTCAAGGCGTTGGTGCAACGAAAGGCGCGAAGGCGGCAATCGAAGCAGCTGGCGGTAAAGTAGAAGACTAGTCTGTCTTCTGCTTACTCCTTTAAAGTTACTGTTAAGTCCCAATAAAGCTATTACGATAACTAGAACTGAAGTCATAGACTAAGAGCTTAGGATTAAATAATGTCACGAGAACAAGCTGCAGCCCTCGCAGGGTCAGGAAAACTAAAAGAATTGTGGTCACGTATAGGTTTCGTGTTGGCTGCATTCGTTGTTTATCGTCTTGGCACTCACGTTCCAGTACCTGGGGTCGACCCAATCGCGATATCCGCTCTTTTTGAGCAGAATCGTGGGTCTATTCTTGATGTATTGAATATGTTCTCTGGTGGAGCATTAAGTCGGTTGTCGGTCATGGCGCTCGGCGTCATGCCTTATATCTCGGCGTCGATCATTATTCAAATGTTGACCGCGGTTGAACCTCGTTTAAAGCAAATTAAAGCTGAAGGCGAATCAGGCAGACGTAAGATTCAGAAATGGACTAAATACGCCGCGGTGGTATTGGCGACTTTTCAAGCCTTTGGTGTCGCGAGTACAGTGCAATCTCAGACGGCTAACGGTGTCCCTGTGACATTGATAGCGGGCGCGCAATTCACCATTATTTGTGTGCTGGCGCTTGTCGCCGGAACCATGTTCTTAGTTTGGTTAGGTGAGCAGATCACCGAGCGTGGAATTGGCAACGGCATGTCGTTGATTATTTTCGCCGGCATCGTAGCGGGTTTGCCTAGCGCGATTGGCGGAACCATTGAATTAGCCAGTAGCGGCGAGTTTTCACCGTTGTTTGTTGTGTTCTTGTTGGTTGCGGTGGCCTTAGTAACCGCCTTTGTGGTGTTTGTGGAGCGGGGGCAACGTCGCTTAACTGTGAATTACGCTCGCCAGCAGCGCGGCAATCAAGTTATGCAAGCTCCGGCTTCGTATTTCCCGTTGAAAATGAACATGGCCGGAGTTATTCCTCCGATTTTTGCTTCCAGTATTATTTTGTTCCCAGCCAGTCTGGTTGGCTTTTTTGGGAATGAGTCAGCGACTGGTGTCGCGGGTGTGTTGAGAGATATCTCAACCAAGATGCAGCCAGGTGAGTTGGTATATACCATTATGTATATTGGTATGATTTTGTTCTTTGCCTTCTTTTATACAGCATTGACATTTGACCCCAAAGAGATCGCCGAAAACTTGAAAAAACAAGGTGCGTTTGTGCCTGGCATTCGTCCAGGTCAGCAAACCGCGCGTTATATTGATGGCGTTGTATCAAAGCTAACTTTGGTCGGCGCTATCTACCTAGCAATTGTCTGCTTGCTTCCTGAGCTATTGATTGTTAACTACAATGTACCGTTCTATTTCGGCGGTACGTCGTTGCTTATTATTGTTGTTGTTATTATGGATTTGATGGGCCAAGTGCAATCTCATCTTATGTCGCAGCAGTATGAAAGCTTAATGAAGAAAACTAACTTAACCGGTAAATCTGGTAACGGCCGAAAACGCCGTCGCTAGATTGATTGACAAGTAAAATTTAGAAAATTTTAGAACATCGTTCTGAGGTAAATCATGAAAGTTCGTGCATCAGTAAAGAAAATCTGCCGCAACTGTAAAGTTGTACGTCGTAAGGGTGTTGTTCGTGTTATTTGCAGCGAGCCGCGACACAAACAGCGTCAGGGCTAACTTCGCATTATAGGTACTGATATTTTGCTACCACACTTTGTTGCTTGTTAATTTTAAATGCTCACGTGCAGCTGCACGATCCACTTTAAAACCAACAAGCGCCTCATTTGGAAACGAAATCCCAGCACCTCTAGCGCAAAGTAAATTTTCAAAGGTTTTAGGACAATTTTTCACTTGCTTTTAGCTTGTGAAAGGTTGATTTTTAACACTCTAAACAGTATTCTAGCGCGCCTTTCAGGTAGTACTAGAAAGTAAATTAAAATGTCCAGTAGGACCTTGTTGTTCAAAGCGTCGTTTAGACGCGGTTCAGCTGTGGGTTTTACTGGTAATAGAAACGCATCCGGAGACACACAGTGGCACGTATTGCAGGTATTAATCTACCATCACACAAACATGTTGAGATTGCACTAACGTCAATCTACGGCATCGGTAAAACTCGCTCACATGCTATATGTGACGCGGCTGGTATTGAACGCTCTACTAAAGTTAGCGCATTATCTGAGCCTGAAGCTGAAAAGCTTCGTGGTGAGGTGGCTAAATTTGAAGTAGAAGGCGATCTACGTCGGGAAGTCTCTATGAACATCAAACGTTTGATGGACTTAGGTTGCTTTCGCGGTATTCGTCATCGTCGTGGTTTGCCTTTGCGCGGACAACGTACTAAAACTAATGCGCGTACTCGTAAGGGTCCACGTAAACCAATCAAGCGCTAAAAGCGCCAGCTTTTTGGTTGGCTGTAAGTAATTATTATTTACAGCGACTTAGAAGATCTGTTTTTGAGATATTAAAATGGCTAAAACACCTAGCAAAACTAAGAAGAAAGTTAAAAAGCATATTGTTGATGGCATTGCGCACATCCAAGCTTCTTTCAATAATACGATCATCACAATCAGCGACCGTCATGGTAATGCTTTGTGCTGGGCGACGGCTGGCGGTTCAGGCTTTCGTGGCTCACGTAAAAGCACACCTTTTGCTGCTCAAGTAGCGGCAGATCGTTGTGGCAAGATGGCACAAGATTTCGGCATGAAGAACCTAGAAGTTCGCGTTAAGGGCCCAGGCCCTGGTCGTGAGTCTGCTGTTCGTGCACTAAATAACTGTGGTTTTGATGTCACTCAGATTACTGATGTAACGCCTATTCCACATAATGGTTGTCGCCCTTCTAAGAAGCGTCGCGTATAACCCGTTCGATTCTATGGCTCTAGTTTTGCGCAAGTGTCGCCAGAACAACAAGCACGTCACATAGGTCGAGAGCAACTTTAAAGACTGAGAAACTAAAATGGCAAGATATATTGGCCCAACTTGTAAGTTGGCACGTCGCGAAGGCACGGATTTATTCCTTAAGAGCCCAGCGCGTTCGTTAGAATCAAAATGTAAGATGGACAAAGTGCCTGGTGCTACTGCCCAGTCGCGTCGCCCGCGCACTACCGTTTACGGTACTCAGCTTCGAGAGAAGCAAAAGCTACGCCGTATCTACGGTGTGCTAGAGAAAAAGTTCCGTGCATACTATGCTGAAGCAGCTCGTGTGAAAGGCTCAACAGGTGAAAACTTGTTGACTCTTCTTGAGTCACGCTTAGATAACGTTGTTTACCGTATGGGCTTTGCTGTGACGCGTGCAGAAGCGCGTCAATTAGTGAGCCACAAATCTATTAAGGTTAATGGTCAACTCGTTAATATTCCTTCTTTCAATGTCAAGGCCGGCGATGTAGTCGAGGTTCGAGACAAAGCTAAGAAGCAATTGCGCATTAGTGCGGCCTTGGAAATTGCAGAGCAAATTGGTTTGCCTGAATGGTGTTCTGTAGAAGTCGCTGCTAAGAAAGGTGTTTTCAAATCAGCGCCTGAGCGTAGCGAATTGTCTGCTGATATCGATGAATCATTAGTCGTTGCACTTTACTCTAAGTAAAATGCTTCTTTAGGCAAGCGCTCATAACGCTTGCCTGATCTTTAGACCCTATACATTTAACCGTAGTCCGCCAGAGGATTCGGTAAATAACTGGAGACAGACCCACATGTCAGACACTATTGAACAATTATTGACCCCGCGCTTTGTTGACGTCAGCACTGAAGACGGTACTCGCTCTAAGGTCGTTATCGAACCTTTGGAGCGTGGCTTTGGCTACACATTAGGTAATGCGTTACGTAGAATTTTGTTATCGTGCATTCCGGGTGCGGCGATCACCGATGTTAAAATCGATGGTGTATTGCATGAATATTCGTCTATCGAAGGCGTTCAAGAAGACGTCATCGATATCTTATTGAATCTTAAAGGCGTTGCTGTTAAGAAAGAATTTGATGAAGCTGTGACACTGACACTCAGTGCCAATGGTGAAGGTGTTTTGACAGCCGGTGATATACAAACGGTGCAAGATGTTGAGATATCTAACCCCGATCATGTTATTGCCCACTTGTCGAAGGATGCTAAGTTCCACGCTGAGCTTACAGTTCGAAGTGGTCGCGGTTATCAGGTTTCTGAAGCTCGCAAGAGCGAGACTGAAGATAAAGAAATAGGCCTTATGCAGCTTGACGCTACGTATAGCCCAGTATTAAAAGTAGCTTATTCAGTTGATGATGCTCGTGTCGAGCAGCGAACTGACTTAGACAAATTGACCTTGAAAATTGAAACCAACGGTACAATTGATCCAGAAGATGCTATTCGCAAAGCGGCAACGGCGCTTAGTCAACAGATTCAAGTATTTGTGAATCTGGAAGAAATTGCGGCGGTTGCGCAAGAAGAAAAAGAACCAGAAGTAGATCCTGTATTGCTTCGCCCAGTAGATGAATTAGAGCTAACGGTTCGTTCAGCCAACTGCTTAAAAGCGGAAAGCATCTACTACATCGGTGATTTGGTATTACGCTCGGAAGTAGAGTTGATGAAGACTCCAAACTTGGGTAAAAAATCACTTACTGAGATCAAAGACGTACTCGCACAACGCGGATTGTCTTTGGGTATGCAATTGCAAAACTGGCCACCTGCTGCACTTCGTGTAGACAGTGATAGCTAGATTAATTTTAAAGAGATAGGTTTCTGTCATGAGACATAGAAAATCAGGCCGTCAGTTCAACCGTAATTCAAGCCACCGTCAAGCGATGTTTCGCAATATGATGGTGTCTTTGTTGAAGCACGAGCAAATTAAGACTACCGTTGCAAAAGCGAAAGAACTTCGCATGTTTGTAGAGCCAATGATCACACTTAGTAAAAAATCTAGCTTGGCTAACAAGCGTATTGCATTTGCTAAATTACAAGACCGCGACATTGTTGCGAAATTGTTTGATGAAATCGGTGAACGTATGAAAGATCGTCCAGGTGGTTATACGCGTATTTTGAAATGCGGCAACCGAGCTGGTGATAATGCACCGATGGCGTACATTCAGTTAGTTGATTTTGACTTAGAAGCGCATGCGGCTATGTTTGAAGTTGAAGAAGATTTCGAAGAGGAAGCCGCGGCTTAGGCACTGGTTTTCTGATCGACAAAAAGCCCGCTTCGAGCGGGTTTTTTTGTGCCTGATAGGAAGGCTCGAGTCATCTCTAGGATCACCTCTATCTCATGTGTTGTTTAGGCATGCTTCTCTTACCGCGATCTTTATTGATGATCCGCAGTAGGGCCTTTCATAAAGAAGGTTAGCGGCGTAGCCAGTAGAGGTAATGTTGGTATGGTCGAAATGATATCTAGTCATGCGCTAAGCTAGGGTAAAGGTTGCCCGCAGAGGGGGTTGCTAGAAATTTAGGCTAAAGGGCAAACGCGCTGTTTTAAGACCATACTGTTCTCGAGACTTGAATAGAATAAATGTTTCTACTTTAATCGTATGGCTAAGCCCATTATTCTTGGTGATCTTTATCTGATTGTTCGCTAATTATGCTTTAGATCGCCCCATTATTTCTGCCTACATTGCATTGCAGCATGATTTTACGGGCTCTAATAGGCGCGCTCGACTGAAAACTCAGCAAGTAGCATTAGTGCGGTTCTATATTTGGAGTCAGGGAGTACATCCAAGGCTTGTTGAGCTAGCTTGGCTTGTTGGCGAGCAACACGGGCGGTATAGGCCAGTGACCCCGTTTTTTCTATAATGGCCAATACGATATCAAGGTTGTCTCGACTAGCATTTGTTATTGCATCTTCAAGTAATTCCTTGTCTCGGCCTGTAGAGCGCTCTATGGCATTAATCAGTGGCAGTGTGGGTTTGCCTTCGGCTAAATCATCGCCCACGTTCTTGCCCATGGCGCTAGCGTCAGCGGTGTAATCTAATATATCGTCAACTAATTGAAACGCGGTGCCCAGATGAAGTCCGTAGGCTGCTAATGCATCTTCCACCGGACGTGCTTGTTTGCTTACTATGGCTCCTAATCGAGTCGCGGCTTCAAACAAGATAGCCGTTTTGGACTGAATGGTATCCATATATTGAGCTTCGCTGGTGTCGGCTGAGCCACAGTTAATCAATTGCATCACTTCGCCTTCAGCAATTTGATTGGTGGTGTGCGACAAAATCTCCATAACACGCATACTGCCAACTTCAACCATCATTTGAAATGCGCGAGAATATAGGTAGTCACCTACCAATACGCTGGCTGCATTGCCAAATACCTCATTCGCGGTTTCTCTCCCTCGGCGCATCTCAGACTCGTCAACCACATCATCATGCAACAGCGTGGCTGTGTGAATGAATTCTACAATCGCGGCCAGTAATGTTTGATCTGATGATGTTTCTAGTTGCTCTAAATTTGATGCTTTTGCAGCAAGCAATAGGGCAACTGGTCTTAATCGTTTACCACCTGCTTGAACTATATAGGCGCCAAGCTGGTTTATTAAAGCAACATCGCTATTGAGGTTGGATACAATGGTTTGGTTAACCACTGTCATATCTGAATCAACCAGCGAAATAACTGATTGTATATCAATGGCTTGCGACTTAGTGTCTGAGATCGGTGTACTATTGAGCGTCATAGTTCGGAATTATAACCCACAGAGATGAAAAACGGCTCTTTTTAGCTAGGTATTTATATTCATAAAAGCTTAGTTAAAACACTCATTTATTGCTCCTGAAGAGTTGACCAAAGCCCTTGTAAACACTAGAATTCCTGCCCTGTTCGCTGGGTCCGTCTTTGGAAGAAAGATAAATAGCATTTCTGCTCGCTGTTTACCCCTTCGGAACGCAAATTAGGCTGAGAAGCCGGAGTATTTAAATGTACGCAGTAATAAAAACTGGCGGTAAGCAATACCGCGTCGCTGTAGGCGATAAATTGAAAGTAGAGTCTTTGGACGTGCAAGAAGGCGACAAAGTGACTCTAGACCACGTATTAATGATCGGTGACGGTGACAGTGTTGAAGTAGGCACCCCTACTTTAGATAAAACGGTCGACGCAACTGTGCTGAGCAATGGTCGTGGCAAAAAGCTACGCATTGTTAAGTTTCGTCGTCGTCAAAACTCTCGCACGCGTACTGGCCATCGTCAGAACTACACAGAGCTTGAAATTACCGCTATTGGTGGTAAAGCCGCTGCTAAGAAGGCCGCAGCTCCTAAGAAAGCCGTAGCGCCTAAGAAAGCCGCAGCGCCTAAAGCTGATGCCCCTAAAGAATCGGCACCTAAGAAAGCAGCTGAACCTAAAGGCGCTGATGATTTGAGCAAGATTTCTGGCATAGGCCCGGTAATCGTTGGTAAACTAGAAGCCTTAGGCATTACTACGTTTCAACAAATTGCTGATTTCACAGCTGACGACATCGTACGCATCGACGGAGAATTAAATTTCAAAGGCCGTATTGATCGTGATGAGTGGGTTAAACAAGCAACTGAATTGGCTAAAAGCTAATTCAAACGCTAAATAAAGGTAAGATAAAATGGCACATAAGAAAGCAGGCGGTAGTTCAAGGAACGGTCGCGATTCTAATTCCAAACGTCTTGGCGTAAAACGTTACGCTGGTCAACTCATTAACGCCGGTACGATTATTGTTCGCCAACGCGGAAGCTCTTTTCATGCTGGTACTGATGTAGGCATGGGCAAAGACTATACTTTGTTCGCGCTTAAGACTGGTGTTGTAAAGTTCGAAATAAAAGGCGCTAAAAACCGCAAGCACGTAAGCATTGTTGCGTCGGAAGAAGCGGCCGCTTAGTTAGCTCTTTTCAGAGCATTGCTGTTAGCAATACTTTGGAATATTATAAACGCTAAAGCTCTATCGAAAGGCTCCGCAATCGCGGGGCCTTTTGTTTTTTAACTATTCGAATCTAAGCTTTAAGCTCTGAATGCCATTTCATCTAGCCGTTCAGAGTTATTCATTCAATAAGTTCCTGTTAACCTTCCTGTTTTTTTCACCGGCTTGTACCTCAAGCGCCACCAGCATACGTGTTCTGAATACTTGGAAGCGATAGTGGCCGAAATACGCTCGAGGGTTGGAGTTATATTGAAAATGCAAACCCTAACGGCGAACCCCAACAGATCCGAACCCCTTTTGGATCAAAATGATATTTCGCTCAGTGAGCGTACGCACCTGATGATGTATCTTCGCATCAATCGACAAGGCACTCGTATTGTCGACCAGCACGGATTTGTAGATCACTACGAATCTTCTTGGACCTCAGAACAGTTTGTTCAATTTAATCAAGGAACCATTAATTTAGATACTGCGTTATTTCACGATGGTGCGCTCGATCAGTCCACAAAGCCTTTCAATTTAGAGTGCTTTATCGAACATGATCAAACACTCTATCGTGATAAATGGCTGCGAGACTTAAGTCCGTTGTCGGAATTTCATGCTGATAGTGAAAAAAATTATCAAAATACGACACGTCCGTTAAACAACTTTCAAAAAACTAAGGTCAATGGTTTTCGAACGAACTTATAAAATAGTCGTGGATAGCGATTAAGAAACCGCCTCGGTGACGAATGGATCAAAAAATACTGAAAACCCTCAAAGAAATGTCGACTAAGTTCTGAAAAATAGAGTTTATTTTAATCACTTAACTATGCATAAGTGTTTGAATTTATAACATTTAATTGAATGGCGATTGTTTTCGATCATCAATATTGATGAATTAATTTGATGGTTGAATTGAATCATTCTTTTAAGCCATTTTAGGTGATGACAATAGTGAATGGCCTTCGCTAATGGTCTATGTCTATAACAAGCTTTGGCCAATAGTCTTGGCGTTAACAAAAGTTTGCATTTCAAATAAGATTGTTTGCGTAACTTAATTGAGAGTTACTAAATGAGGCAGGGGTACAGTACGGGTCGTACCACGGGGAACTTAGGGTTGCTTTAAAGGATTCAAAGCTCACTTTATATCGGCACTAAGACATGCTCCTACCTTGATTAATACTTTTAAACCTAAAGAGGAAATAGAAATGAAAAACCTAACCAAACTTTCAATCATCGCCGCTGCACTTCTAGCTGTTACTAATGTGAACGCTGATGATGGCGCAGGCAATGATTCAGACACAGATTACATTCAAGTAAAAGGCCATGTGCCACCACGTTGTAACATCCAGTTGGCGCAGCCTATTGCAGCTGACTTCGAACATAATGTGAGTGAAGGCCAAAGTAGAAGCGGCAAGTTCGGGATTTTTTGTAATGCTAAATCTGGCGCGAAGTTAACTATGGAAAGTGAAGGCGGTGGTCTTGCTCTCGATGGTTCTACAGATCCAGATCACCGTGTGAGCTACGCGGCTTGGTGGACAGCTGGTGGTGTTGGCGCTGAGATCGATACTGGTGCAGGCGTAAACTCGAATTCAGTTAATCTAACAGGCAGCAAGGATTTAGCAATGGGCATGGTTGAAAGTGAATTCAGCATGACATTGACTGACACCGCTAAATTTGCCGGTTACTACAATGATAAAATCTCTCTTTCTATAGAAGCTAACTAAAAGTCGCTTCAGAATATGAGTACATTAAGGGGCGACTATGTTGCCCCTTATTTTTTAAAATCAGCCTAATGAATGCCTAGCAAGAGGCAAGAGAGTGTTTTATGTTGTTATCAAATTTGAGAACAAAACGGAGCGTTCATCGCCGCGTGTTCGGGCAATTATCTAAATTGATATTTATTGCTATCGCAATGTATGGGCCAGTTGCGGTCGCTCAAAGCGTGCAGCCAATGGTCTATCAACTAGAAACTATTGGTAATAACTCATCGACTAATTTAACCATCGAAAACACCAAGAGTTCCGCAATAACTTATGAAATGCTAGCGGTAAAAGTGAGCCACGATGAGATGGGCAATGAAACTCGAACTGATGCTGAAGATGATTTTTTAATTTACCCACCTCAAACGCTAGTTGCACCCGGAAAAAAGCAGATCATTAAAGTGAAGTATGTTGGTGACCCTGAACTTGAATTGTCGCAAACTTACCGTATTTTGGTAAATGAGTTGCCTATAGATTTAAGTGGCGGCGACAATAGTGGCATCAGTGTCGCGATTAACTTCAGCACACTCTGCAACATCGTGCCGACTGGTTCTAGCGCCGCATTGGAAGTAACTCAGTTAAGCGAAATTGAGGATGATAAATGGTCGATTACAATCCAAAATAAAGGAACACGATTTTCTCGCCTTAGTGAGACCATCGTCGAAGTGGTGAGTCTTAGCGACCCTTCTAAAAAGAAGGTGTTTCGTAATGAGTATATAGGTGATTTGTTTAATAGAAATTTGGTCGCCCCTAAGTCTAAGCTAAAGCTTGAAATGCCCGCGATCGAAGGGTTCGAACCAGATAATACAAAAATCACTATTAGCGAAACCAGCTAAACTCACGTTAAGCAAAAGGCTAACGGCGAATATGGATTTCGATAGTAATGCTACTAAAGACAACAATCAGAGTGTTAACTAAGACAGTTCTATGTGTAATAGTTTGTGCTTGGCCGTATTATGTGAACGCTAACAGCTCGCTGCAGTTTGATTTACCTTTGATTGTTAATCAGGCTTTTACTGGCGATATTAGCGCGACTATTACTGAAGAAGCACGGGCCGATGCGGTTAGTCGTACTGTAACTCTGCCATTTGCTAGACTTAAAACGCTGATAAGTGATCATGCGGTTGATGATCAAATGGAGCAGTGGTTTAGTTCCTATGCTGATGACTTTGATGGTGAAGTATCACTTTATGATTTACGAAATCTAGGTTTGGATATAAAGTTTGATCAAGGGCTTCTCGAGATTCACGTCAAAATTCAAAAACTAGGTGTTTCGTCGATCGCGTTGTTTGGTAGCCGAAAGCCAATACCTAAAAACAGTTATCAGCAATCTACATTTGCCAGTGGTTTGAATGTGTTCGTTCAGAATACATATTCTCATCGGGCTGCTGGGGTCACACCTGAAGGTTTTGGCGATTTGTCAGCAAATTTTTTCGGCTTTACTACGATTGGTGGTTTTGAGGGCTGGTCTTTGTTTTATGAAGCCGATTATTTGCAAGGCGATGATAAACCGTTAGCTCGCCAGGACGTTGTTCTATTGCATGACGACTTTAATCGAGGTCTGCGCTATTCAATCGGTGACGTGAGGCCGACCGTCTCAGAACTTCAGTCTTCTCCGGAGCTGTTCGGCGTTAGTGTTGAACGTAATTACAACGAGATTAACCCGTTCCGAAATTTGAATCCAAGTGGCCGTAGCTCTTTTGAGTTGGAACGTGCTGCATTGGTGGCTTTTGAAGTAAACGGAGTGATTGTCTCAGAGAGAAACCTAGAGCCCGGTAATTATTCTATATCAGATTTTCCCCTCACCTTCGGCGCAAATAACGTACGTGTGTATGTCGACGACGGTACGTCTAGGCGCGAAGTTGCAAATTTTTCTACCTTTGTAGATTTGGATTTGTTAGAGCAAGGGCTTAGTAATTTTGGTGTAACGGCAGGTGTTCGCCGTGAAACGGGCACTGGGCGAAGCCGTCGTTATGGTGATGAGCCTGTGGTATTAGGCTTTTACGAGCGTGGCATTAGTCAAAATTTTACGGCTGGCGCTCAATTTGAGGCGGCTTCGGGCCATGCATTAATCGGTTCAAAAGCAGTTTATGGAAGCCGAGTTGGAGTGTTTGGTACTGAAGTAAATGTTTCTAAAAGAGAGGGGTTTAATACTAGCTTTAATTCGGTGTTACGTTACGAAGCTAGGCGTGAGACCAAATCTAACTGGTTTCTGCGTGGAGACTTTCAGTTGCGATATCAAGCTGAAGACTTTTTCGATGTAAACGATGTAGATCCCGACACATCAACCTCAGAACAAGTGGCTTTTAATGCCTCGCTTACGGCTAGCCGAGGTTCGATTAACTATAGCCTTGGGGCTAATATTAATGAAATTGATGATGCGATTACGCGAGCCTATTCTGCGTCACTTTTTAAGTCGTTCTCAAAATTCACGGCGTCGTTAAATTATAATTACGCGAAAAGTGACGGTGATGACTCGCGATCAAATTTCAGCGTTAATATCTCAATGCCTCTTGGTGGTTCTCTTAAAGGCTCAAGGTTGCGAAGTGTCTATCGTTCTCGTGATGAAGAAATTGAAACTGCATGGACTAACCCTTCTATAGAAGGGCTGGGGCCACCTTCGATCGAACGGCTTAGTGTGAGTCGTGACGTTAATTCTGAATCCTATGAAGCTGACTTCAATCATATTGGTGCTAGGTATCAGTTCGATGCTCAGCACGTGACAACAAACTCAAGACTTGAAAATGGTGTTAATACCTCACAAACTCGGTTAAATGCATCTACAGCGTTGGGCTTTGCCGATGGGCAATTTGCTCTTGGCAAACCATTTACAAGGGGATTTGTGGTCGTTAAGTCGCACAAAACGTTACGTGGGAAAAAGGTTTTTGTAAAAGACTCGAGTGGTCAAACTACACTAACCACCGCAAAACGGCTGAGTACGACATTAGTACCGATTAACAATAGCTATAACGAGCAGGCCTTTAAATTTAATGTTGATGATCTGCCTCTAGGCTATGACCTTGGCGGTGGAGAGCTTCGAGTATTCCCCGGCAATTTAGCTGGCTATAAGTTCACGCTTGGCTCAGACGCTGCGAATACAGTTTTAGGCAAAGCGTTGTGGCCTGATAAATCTCCCTTAAACCTTAAGTCCGGCAAGCTGCATTCTGATGATGGAGACGAGTTTACTGTTTTCACTAATCGCACAGGCCGCTTTGTAGCTGAAAAAGTCAAATTTGGAAAGTATCGTATGGTATTTACGAAAGGTAACGTTACTTACAGCGCAAATATCGAACTCAAAGAATCTAAGGAGCCTGGCCTTGTGCAAGTCGGCACTGTAGTACTGGAGCGTCAATCTAATGAATCTTAAAAATATTATTAATTTACTTATTGCCAGTCTGCTGGTGCTGTCTTATAGCGCTGTCGTTGCTCAAGTGCCACCGATTGATGTGCGACTTAAGCCACTCCCTACGATCAATTATCAACCTTTTTCAGGCCGGTCAGCGGAGCAGTTACTGCAAGTAGAATTTATTGTGATACCCGAGGTGACAGAGCAAGAGGCCGAGTCGACTCAAACACCAGAACCGAGGCGCGTCAGCTTAAGGATTCGACCTTCAGAGATCGGGCCATTTGTGGCTAGTGGCGAAAGTGGCCAATTACCTATTAGTGTGAGACCAGTCCAAAAGAATGGCAAGTTTGATTTTTTTGATAACGAATACCGGCATGATTTTACGGTGACCCCGTTTAGCAACAAAATCGAAACCGTGCGTTATCAGGTATATGTCAACTCGGGCGTATTTGCCGTAGCGGGTCGCTATACCCTGCCGTTGTATGTTGGAATCGTAGACGTCGTGACACAAGCGCCGCTGACTGATTTGACGGCTGTTAACGTCGAAGTTTTGGTTAAACCCAAATTGCAGGTAAATATCGCCGGCACTCGCACGGCTAAAGGGCCTGGCGGAAAGATCCCTAAAATTGATTTTGGTGAGCTCGAATCGGGTGAAACTCAGCGTGTATTCATTCAATTAAGAGGCAATGCGCCTGCAACTATTCGGGTAAGTTCGGAAAATGGAGGCATCATGAAAGGCAGTGAAACCGATACGTCAGTGAATTATTCCGTGGTCGTCGATAAAGTGCGATCTGAGTTGGATATGCCTTTGAATCTTAACCGACCTGTCTCGAAAAGCCTAAAAGGTGTGTCTTACCCGATGCAAGTAATTGTTGGGGATGTAAACGGCGCGTTCGCAGGTACCTATGAAGATATGATCACAGTGGAAGTTAGGCCTCAATGAAGAATGGCAAAGGTAATGTGTGCAAAAAAGAAATTCACGCCCAACAAAAAATCGTCGCGATATCAATGAATGTTAATGGTAAAGGTAAATCGCATAAGCCAAGCTAAGTTTTCAAACCAGCTGCTGTTTTATAATTCATATATAAAACACCGGCTGGTTTGAAAAATAAGTGACCTTTTTTATAAGGTAATGGATCGAACCGCTTATAACTTTAGATGAGTAATTTTATTATTGCAGTCAGTGCTTCGTTATAGCCACTCACTTGCATCTTTGCGTATAAGGTTCGTAAGTGTGAGCGAACAGTGTTCAATGAAATTCCCGCTTCGTAGGCAATCTCTTTAGGCTTTAAACCGTCGACCATTAGTTTAACGATTTTGATTTCACTCACTGAAAGTGAAAAAGCGTTCGCTAAGCTTTGTAGTTTAGACTCAGAACAGTTCAGATCACCTTGAATAAATAATAAGATATTATCGCTTTCAGGAGATTCCATTGACATCGTGTATGCGCGAAATTCCATATCAACATTTCTTAGGATAAACCGTTTACACGGCATGTCTAGAAGGCTTGCTGTCTCTCTTTCCGCAAATAGGCTTTCGACCATGGCGGCAATTTGTTTATTATGCTCGCGGTTGTTGAAGTGCATCTTCCCCAGTCTTAACCCTACCCAGTGTTTGTCTATAGCCGTTGTTCCTTGTGAGTTAGTTTCGATTAAATTCATCTCTCTATCTAACAAGAATATTGGTTGGGGGAAATACTTCAGTGACGCCAATTTTATGCTTGGCGCAAGTGTGTAGCTGTTCAACCCGTGTCGCTGATCATTTAGTGCCAACGTTAGTTCTGTACCCATTTTAATTCTCCGTAAATTTGTGTGTCCCTACTACAGAAATAGAAAATTTTCGTCCAACTCAATCGTTTTCTTCTGCAACCCTAGTTATAGAATAGGCAATATATTACTCCTTGCTTACTCCGTCGTTAAGACTAGAGTGCGCTAACCTATTCAAATCTCTCGATGCGTATTCAAACGTATTCACCAATTTAAGTAAATAGTCCATATGGATTACGACTGAGTCAATACATTAGTTAATGGTCTTATTGACTAATTACTGGGCTTGAGTGTTTATCAAAGTACACCAGAACTGTCTGGGCCGATACTGCTATAGTGAGTTTCAAGACGCCTTGTAAAACACCAAAATGGGCTTTCAGAGCTATCAGCGTATGAAATTCTAGGAAGTTCATTGCTTAGTGACGAGTCTCTAAACTGAACGTTTTGTCTCGATGATCGTTTTCGTTTCACACAATGTTAGAAAACCGAAGCCTGATTGAACCTTTTCCAATGCGTTCAACACTAAGCTAGTAAATCAAGACTGCAGGCATTGATAACACTGTGTGAATTTTGGCATTTAAGCTTTAAATAATGTGAATTTTAATTTTAATATGAATACAGAGATAGCTGATCCCATAGAGGTAACCGTCGTAGAGGATCGAGAGTTGCTGACGCTAATCGCCCAAAAGCGAGATAAAGAAGCGTTAAAGGAGCTATATGACCGCTACCGGCATCCATTGGGCGGCTTTTTACGCCGCAAACTGTATCAGGACAAGTTGGTAGATGAAGTCTACAACGATGTGATGATGACCTTGTGGCAAAAGGCCGACACATTTAGAGGGGATTCGAAAGTCTCCACTTGGATATTTGGTATCGCCTATAGAACATGTTTATCGCATTCACGCAAAGAAACCAAACACACATCGGGTTCGGTTGATTATGAATTAGAAGAAGTGGGTGGTGACGAAGAGTCTGGCGCGGTCGAAAGCCTGAGAGCGGCGATAACTGAGTTGTCTGCTGACCATCGAACCGTTATCGAAATGGCGTACTTCTATGGGCATAGCATTGCTGAGATTTCACAGATGATTGATTGCCCACTAAATACCGTTAAAACTAGGCTGTTTCATGCGAGGCAGAAATTGAAAAATATAATGCAAACCGAACAAGAATCGATAAACTAAACTATTTTGAATATTGATATGAAAGACTCAACACGTAAAACATCGATCATTAGAGATACGGCTATATTTGATTATGTTGCAGGCCATCAATCTGACGGAGCGCGGCAGAGCTTTGAACGTTCGGCAGATCAAGACGAGTGCTTAATGCAGGATATCATGGCTGAAAAAGAACTCCGTAACAGCATGAATAAACTTGTCGATAGCGATGCTTGCGAGCCGGTATCAATGGATAATTTTGACGCCTTGTTAACGAAAATCGAAGCGGATGAAAGTGAGCTAATGGTCGAAAGTGTTGGCAAGCAATCTGGCTTTGACAACGTGATTATTGCTCGACCGTGGCGTTGGCAACGTCAGTTTAACATTGCCGCAAGCTTTGGCTTTGTCGCCATGATTGGATTGATTGGTTTTGAGCTTACAACAGAACCAAAATTCGTTACTTTATCAAATGAGACGACATCTGAAAAAATTGATTTTATGGGCCTCGTTGAACAACAGCGCTTGATTAAATTAGAGTTTTCGAAAGGCGTTACGCCCGCTGAGATAGGCGTTCTATTAGAACGCTATCAATTGAGAGCCATACAACCAGGCCCTTTTAGACAAGTTGTTTTAGTCAGTGCCGCGAATAGTGTTAGCGCTGAGTATCTAGTTCGGTGGGCGGCAGATAATCGCATCGCAACCGCTGAACTAGTATCATTTGGTAGTGAGTAGCCAAGAGTGAATCTGATGAATAAATTACTGTTAGTGGTTTTAATTTGCGCGATATTGGGTGTAGACCACGCCCGTTCTCAGAGTGAGTTTGCTGACGTTATTGAAGTCAAGGAGTGGGTTGTTGTCTTGGACGACCCAAGGCCTAAGCGATTGCAGGGTTGGCAGCGCACAGGCTATCGTGGTGGAAGCAATTATCGTAGTGCGATAGAGCTTAAACGGTTTGGTGGTAGGCTGGCTAAAGATTACAAGCTAACGCTTAAAGATCAATGGCTGATCGAAAGCTTGGGTGTCTATTGTTTGATCGTGACGTTTAACGACGATACTAAAAAAACAATTTCTGCGTTAGAGAAGTTGAAAAACGTGCAATGGGTGCAGCCTTCTAATGATTTTGATTTGCTGTCTTCGACCACAGACAAGGTATCAAAAAGAGAGGCCGAGTCGTTCCAGCCGGCGATTACTACCTCAATGACTGGCGATGGCGTAACCATTGCCATTATTGATTCGGCCGTTGATCGTTCACATCCTGATTTGGCCGCGGCGGTAGCGTTGAGTACAGATTTTGTTATCGCTTCAAAAGAAAAGCCAAAATCTAGGTCTGTTGGTGGTGAAGCGCATGGCACCGCCATCGCCGGGGTTATTGTTGCTCAGCCTGATAGCAAGCTGGGTATCGTCGGGATTGCACCCAAAGCCACATTGTTAGCCTACCGAGGGTGTTGGGAGAATGAACAGGGGCAGACTAAGTGTAATACACTCTCTTTAGCGCGCTCTTTGGACGCGGTTAGCCGAAGTGGCGCTGATATACTGAATTTGAGCCTTTCTGGCCCGAAGGACTTTTTACTCGATCAATTAGTTAATCGGGTGATCACCAATGGCACCTTGGTGGTGGCTGCGTTTGATCCACAGCGAGCGGGCTTATCGCGGTTTCCGTCTGAAAAAGAGGGCGTATTGATTGTGCGTGCAGAAACAATGGACAGTCAATTTGATAGTGTTTTTACCGCACCCGGTGCTTTAGTGGTCGCGTCCCCAGGCAATCGTTATGATTTCAAGCAAGGGCACTCTATTGCAACGGCCTATACCAGTGGCGTGATTGCTTTGGTTAAGCAATCTCAGGCCTCAGAGCTCGGAAGTAATACTCATTGGCGTGAATTTTCCGAAGTCAGCAGAGCCACTGACTTGATGCTTCAGCTAAGCAATCAGTCACCTGAAGCCGGTAGAGCGTTGCTAACTAACCAGTACCTAGTTTTGTCTGATTGATTGTTAACCATGACGGTGGAGTTAATATAAACGGTAGGTGATGGCGAAGGAAACATCGAGTCTCTCTACACTGAATGGTGTTAATAAGCTTAGGCTGTTGTCATCACTGAGGTGGGCATTAATTTCGCTGCTCCACCGGCCTTTCTCAAAGCGTAAGCCTAGTGTGGCGTGGCCAAGTGAAGTGGTTGGCGCGCTGGTTTCAAAATCTAAATAGCCCGCGCTTAAATTGAGTGACCACTTTTCGTCAAGCGGGAGGTCATAAGAGGCGCTGGCGCCGATCGCTCGGTAGCCGCGGCCTAACCAGTCGTCGATGGCTGAAAGCGTAAAAATGGTCGAGCGATTTGCATGCCAACTCAATGCCGCTGTGGTGTAGTCCCATTGGCGACCTGGTGTTGGGGCGTATTCACTGCGAGTAAGCGTTGCCGAGAGTGCTTGGTTATTGCTAAGCGCATTAAAATAACCGAGGTAGTAGTGACAACCGGCATCGATGCCGTCACTAAAAACGAGATTCTCAGATTTATAGCAATCGAGACCAGCAAAAGCTCCATTGTCAAACGAGACATCGGCCGCTAAATTAGCAACTGGCTTTCCGCCTGAGATGTCTAATCCATCAATAAACTTGCTCGATTCTATGCCAGCGTTCACCTGTATGACGGGAGCGGCTAGCGTCTCTATCGAGCTCAACGCAAGGCCTAATGCGGTGGCTATAAGTAGTCGCTGATCTCTCATATAAGTAGGCTTAGGTATCCGTTTTAGATTCAAACCAAGCTAATTTATCACGAAGTGAGACAACCGAGCCAATAATGATGAGGGTCGGCGCTTTCACGGCCACGCTTTCAATGATATCGGGCATGGTCTGAAGTTGGCCTGTGTAGACCTGTTGTCTCGTGGTGGTGCCTTGTTCTACAAGCGCAATAGGCATATCGGGAGCGACCCCATGCTCGATCAACTGCTGACAAATGTGAGGCAAACCAACTAAGCCCATATAGATCACAATTGTTTGATTAGGGTTCGCAAGCATTGACCAATTCAGGTCAACGGTACCGTTTTTAAGATGACCCGTAACGAAAACACATGATTGGGCGTGATCTCTGTGAGTTAACGGGATCCCCGCATACGTTGCGCACCCGCTAGCGGCGGTGATTCCAGGCACGATTTGAAAAGGCACGTGTGCTTGCGCGAGTAGCTCAATTTCTTCACCCCCTCGGCCGAAGATGAAAGGGTCTCCGCCTTTTAGGCGAACCACACTCTTTCCTTGTTTTGCTAAGTCAACCAATAGCTGGTTGATTTCGCCTTGCGGCACCGCGTGTTCAGCGCGGCGTTTACCGACATAAATACGGTCTGCGTCTCGGCGGCACAAATTTAATATATCAGCGCTTACTAAACGGTCATAAAGCACAACGTCTGCTTGCTGCATGAGCCGTAATGCTCTAAAGGTCAGTAAGTCTGGGTCGCCAGGGCCCGCGCCAATCAGCCAAACCTCGCCAACCTCGTTGGCCTTTGATGCACTATTGTCGATACTTAGCTGTAATTGCTTTTCAGCATCGCTACTGCGTCCAGAAAAAAACAATTCGGCAATCGGGCCTTGCACCACTTTCTCCCAGAACATGCGCCGCTCGCGCTCTTCGGGCAGAGCGCGCTTAAGGGCGTCACGATACCGACCCATCGCCGACGCAAGTTGCCCGTAGCTTGCGGGGATAAACGCTTCGAGTTTGGCGCGCAGCATTCGCGCTAATACGGGTGCGTCACCACCCGTGGATATAGCGATTAATACCGGTGACCTGTCGATGATCGAGGGCGTAATAAAACTACAGAGTTCTGGTTGATCGACCACGTTGACTGGAATATTTGCCGCTTGAGCGAGTTCTGAAACATGTTTGTTTACTTCGGGCTCGCTGGTTGCTGCGGTGATTAAGCGATAGCCTGCAATATCACTATCTTTAACGCGTCGTGCGTGATGTTGTATTTTATCAGCGAATTCTTCTTTGAGGTCAGTGCAAAGCTCTGGCGCGATAACCGTGATCTCTGCACCAGCCGAAATCATCAGCCGTATTTTTCTCAGCGCGACGGGGCCACCGCCAACAACTAAGCACGCTTGTTTGTTTAGATCGACGAAAATAGGATAATTTTGCATTCGTGTATTTTACCGCAGCTTGCGACGGATGTGGCATTATCGTTAGCATGAATATAGATATAAATAGTAACATCATCGGCGCTAGTCAAGAGGCGATGCGTGAGGCAATCCAAAATATAGCGGTCGGACCAGATCGCGGGCGAGACATATCTCGAGACCTGACTAAACTAGTGATGCAAGGCATACTCGACGGTCAAATAAATGAGGTTCAGACGGCGGTGTTCTTTATTGCGTTGAGGATGAAGCGTGAGTCTAAACAGGAATTTCTTGGATTATTCGATGCCCTGCTGACTTCGGTGGAGTCGCCTATCGCTGATGTTGAAGAGGTTGTTGTCTTGGCTGACCCGTTTGACGGTTACGTACGCAACACCACAATGACTCCATTCATACCGGCCGTATTGGCAGCATGTGGCTATCATGCGGTAATTCATGGGGTTGAATCAGTTGGCCCTAAGCATGGCGTTACAGCACATAAAGTTTTTAAGTTAGCGGGCATCGATACCTTGCGCTCTGCTGATTCGGTTGCCAAGGGCATTGCTGATGTTGGTTGGGGTTATGTTGACCAAAGTTGTTACGCCCCACAACTTTTCGCCCTGCAAGGCTTGCGCGATTTGATTGTTAAAAGAACCGCGTTAACGACTTTAGAGCGGCTGATCATTCCAATTCGCGGCCGAATAAATACCCGCTTAGTTCTTGGGTATGTGCATAAGGCCTATCCAGAAATTTATGCGACGGTTGCCAAGGCGGCAGGCTATCAGAGCGTGCTTCTTCTGAAGGGCGTTGAAGGCGGCCTTGCGCCGGCTCTCAACAAGCCTTTACGTCGTTTCTTTTTTGACGGCGAGCTACCGAATGATATCGATTCAGAAAAACAATTGATCGAGTCGCAGGCCTTGTTTAACGCCCCAGCGGCGGCTAAAGGTGTGGATCAGAGCCAAAACGCGGTTCAAGAGTGCCTAGAAACTGGTTTGAATGTATTAAATGGTGTGAAGTCAATTGCACGTGATAGTCTTTGTCTCTCAAGTGCGCAGATATTGAACGCACATCAGGCGGACCTTAGTTTGCCCGAGGCGGTTGAAAAAGTGCAACGCTGCTTAGATAATGGCTCAGCAAAAGAACGTTTTTGCGGCTTAAGTTAAAAATGAAAAGCAGTCTAAAGCAAACTATTAAAACAAGAGCATGACCTTGTTTCAATTGGCGTACTAAATCAAAGAGCGGTGAATTCGCTTATTAAATCACTTTCATCAGAATTATTAATAATATGGCTAAGTCTAAACCAAGCATTGTCCAGAAGCTGCCCGATACTCCACAAGTAAAAGAAGCGCTGGAGTTCTTAACCAGTATTGTTGGCTCAGCATGCCAATTTAAAGCATCTGATATTCACATTCGTTCTGGCCATCAAATTATGATGCGTTTGGATGGTCGTATTCGGCAAGTCAAAGGCTCGCCGAAAATGAGTGATGAAATGATTGAGCGGTTAATATTCCCGCTTATGTCAAAATATTACATGGATCGATTTAAAGAAGAGAATCAAGTCGATTTATCGCTAAGTGACAATTCAGCTAACCGTGTGCGAGTAAATATGTTTCGCCAGATGGGACAATTAGCGGTAGTTATGAGGGTGATTGAAAACCACATTCCGACTCCTGATGAGTTGGGTTTGCCTCAGCAGGTAAGAACGATTGCTAAAATGAGGCAAGGTTTAATTATTTTTTCGGGTGCCACAGGGTCTGGTAAATCAACGTCGATGGCGTCTCTGATAAATGAAATTAATAGAGATCGTTACCAACATATTTTGACTATTGAAGACCCCGTAGAGTATATCTTCACTGAAGAGCGTTGTGTCATTTCTCAACGCCAGGTTGGTATTGATGTGCCTGATTTTGCGTTGGCAATGAAGGCCGCATTACGAGAAGACCCTGATGTGATTCTGATGGGCGAGATGCGCGACCCTGAAAGTATTGAGATCGCATTAACCGCGGCCGAGACTGGCCACTTAGTATTCAGTACATTGCATGCGCCAAATTCAGCGGATGCGATCACTCGTATGGTGTCGAGCTTTAGTGGCGAAGAACAGTCGACTATACGTTCGAAGCTAGCGCATAACCTAAGAGCGATTGTCACGCAACGTTTGCTGCCCAAGAAAGAAAGTGGCGGTCGAACGGTGGCTTGTGAGGTGCTAACAGTAACACCACTTGCCAGAGAGCTAATTCAAGAGCCTCAACGTATTAAAGAAATCAAAGATTTGATTAAAGGCGGCGATAAGGTTGAGGGTATGTTGCACTTTGATCAACACTTGGAAGAGTTGGTGAAAAATGAGGTTATTTCCGACGAGACAGCGCTTACCAACGCCTCAAGTGCAACCGATCTTGCGCTAAAGCTAAAAGGTTTCTAGGCGTTTTCATTGATCGTTGGCAGCGGCGTTTCGCTTGGTTGCCAACGGCTTAGCTGGTCGTTAAAACGGCTAAGGCTCGCTATATCTAACGGTCATCGCCCTATAAGCATCGCCCTATAGCTCTTGAACAGCGCTTAAAATAGCCTCTACGTGGCCCTTAACTTTCACTTTGCGAACTTCGTGCACAAGCTTACCGCTTTTGTCGAAAATGAAGGTGCTTCGTTCAATGCCGATGTAAGTTTTTCCGTACATGTTTTTTTCCTTCATTACATCCATCGCTTTGCATAATATTTCGTCCGGATCTGAAATTAAATCAAAGGGAAATTCTTGCTTATTAATGAAGTTTTGATGGGTGCGAATACTCTCGCGTGAGACGCCTAGAATTTCAGTGTTCGCGTCTTGAAATGCTTTGTACGCATCACGAAAATTTTGACCTTCGGTGGTACACCCTGGAGTATTGTCTTTTGGATAGAAATACAACACGACGTTTTTCCCTTTCAGGTCACGAAGCTTCAATGCCTCATTTTGAGTGGTCGCGACGATAAGATCTGGAATAAGGTTGCCAATTTCAATTGTCATGGGTTATCTCGTAGTAAAGTGAAGGGTTTAGGCTCGATGCTCAAT
The DNA here is from genome assembly GCA_023301745.1 of Arenicella sp. Classification (GTDB taxonomy): domain Bacteria; phylum Pseudomonadota; class Gammaproteobacteria; order Arenicellales; family Arenicellaceae; genus Arenicella. The sequence continues at coordinate 30,265 of JALZVW010000006.1, forward strand.
AGTCTAACGATCAATCGATGATTTGCCAGTTAAATTCGGCCGCGTGGTTGCGCAGTTTATCGTCAGGCGTTACGGCAATCGGGGTGTCGACTAATTTTAGTAGCGGTAAGTCATTAATCGAATCGCTATAGAAGTAACTGTTTTCGAACTTTATGTCTTGCTGATCTAGCCATACATTGAGTCGGGTTACTTTCCCATCTTGGTAGCAAGGCGTTCCAACAAGTTTGCCTGTGTAACGGCCATTGATAAACTCAGCTTGGGTTGCTAGCAGGCTTGCCACGCCTAAGCGTTTGGCTATTGGGGCGGTTATAAAATCATTGGTCGCGGTAATAATTACTAAGTCGTCACCCGCAGCACGATGTTTTTCAAGTAAATTAGCTTTGCCGTTAATGATCATCGGCTCGATGACGGTTTCTAAAAAGTCATCTCGCCAGGCGTGCAACTGGGCTAAGGGGTATTGTGTTAAGACTGAAAATTGAAATTCGCAAAATTCATAAATGTCGAGTTTTCCATCGAGGTACTGCTGATAAAAAAAATCTTGTTGGTTTTTTTGCCGCTCAGCGTCCACAGCACCAATATCGGCAAGATACATGCCCCAACTATGGTCGCTGTCGCCATTTAAAAGAGTATTATCTAGGTCGAATAGCGCTAATGCCACAGGTTGCTCCATTGTTAATTAGTTAATGCAATAAGCTCAATGGTTTGATTATAATGGCTTTACGTTACAGAGTTTAGGCATTGCGATAAGTTATGGCTTTTTATCCGCCGATATTTTTTTCGTTTACACTAAATTCTACACAAAGGCACCCAATTTAGACATGCAAAATTTCGAACCCATATTTGCTAACGATGGTTACAGGCCTAACGTCGGCATTATTATTTGCAACCGAGAGGGGCAGGTGTTTTGGGCGCGACGAATAAACAAAGACGGGTGGCAGTTTCCACAAGGCGGGGTCAGTCGCAATGAATCCCTAGTAGATGCGATGTATCGGGAGCTTCATGAAGAAACGGGCTTGATTAAAGGTCAAGTTCGGCTGGTGGCTCATACTAAGCAATGGCTGCGCTATGATTTGCCTCAACGTTTGTTGCGTAACCAGCGCAGGCGAGCCCAAGGCCCAGGTCGAAAACGCGTTAATTTTAAAGGTCAAAAGCAAGTATGGTTTTTACTAGAGCTGACTGAAGACGACTCTGCGGTAGACTTGAAAGCGGGCCCCGAGACGCCTGAATTCGACAGTTGGCGCTGGGTTGATACGCATCACGCGATCGATAATATTGTTGATTTCAAGCGTGGTGTATACCAAAAAGCATTGTCCGAATTAGGGCGATTTTTGCCGACTAGCTAAGAGTGAACTCCCCGATGACCACCTTATTGAATGTTAAACACAATGGTTTAACATTATTTTCCACGGCGTTTGTTGTGGCGACCGCGATTTTCTTCAGCTCGCCGCTCATTGCGGCTGAGCAGCTGTCCACTGATGCGGTAGCCGAGGTGATTACCTCACATGCTAAGAAAAACCGTTTTCCCAATAAGTTGGCATTCAAAGACGCCCAAGGGCGTGAAACCAGTGGCGTTGTAGAGTACACATTTGATGAAGGCGTTCATCAAGATATGGCCGACGTATACCTGAAATACCAACCAGATTACGCCTGCTTTGTCGCCCTTGATGTTGAAACCGGCGCTATTCTCAACCTCACCAGCTTCATTAAAGCCGACGAGCAGTGGGACAACTTGGTTATGCGCTCTGACTACCCTGCCGCATCTGTATTTAAAATGGTCACAGCGGCCGCAGGGCTTGATTTGGGTAAGGTCTCGCCAACCACGGTTCTGCCATTTAATGGCAAGTCGACCACATTATATAAGAGTCAGGTGCTTCGGCATAAGACTAACAAGTGGACGCGTAACCCAACACTCAAAGAATCTTTTGCTAAGTCGATTAATTCGGTGTTTGGTCGCCTTGGCATATATCAAGTGGGTGCTGAAAATTTAAGCAATTACGCGACCCGCTTTGGCTTTGGTCAGACAATGGAAACGGATTTTAATTTGCCTATGAGTCGAGTTGGTTTAGATTTAGCAAACGAGTGGGAAATAGCCGAAGCGGCTTCAGGCTACACAAAAAATATTACTCTAAGCCCAATTCATGCTGCGCAAATGGCCGCCATTGTTGCTAATGACGGAAAAATGGTGACACCTTATATGGTTGAATCGATTCAAGATGTCTCCGGTAATGAAATATATCGAACGCCGAATTCACAGACTGTTGAGCAAGTTATTAGTCAAGATTCGGCTAAGGCCTTGCGGAGCTTGATGACTGAAACGACACGTATTGGGTCGGCCCGAAAGTCATTCCAAGGCTTGAGTCGCTATAAGGTCTACCATGATATGGAAATTGGTGGCAAAACAGGGTCTCTAACCGGTTATTCACCTAAAGGTAGGCATGACTGGTTCGTTGGTTATGCTGAGAAAAATGGCCGTAAAGTAGCGTATGCCTCACTCATTATAAATAAAGAAAAATGGTATGTACGCAGTGCTTACGTCGCTCGACAATTTATTTACCACTACTTTAGTGACATTGCTGAGGCCGATTCTATCGCGGCATCGGCTGAGTAAGTTGATTCAGAGCGTATGAACAACGGGTTTTAATGATCGCTCTGAGAGTTGCTGGCAGATTATGTGCCTATTTTTTTGAGACGGAGCTCAAATGCATTTATTTCCATTGCATCTAAATCTCATTAGGCGTTGGTGTAGAAAGGTCAATTATTGGTTTTTCGACGGCCATCGATCAGTCAACTGTGACGTAAAGTATTTCGTAACTTAATCGGTTTTTATAAGAAATCCCAGCGATAACACAGGCGATCATTAGTTTGCTAACCATTCTCGGTTTTGTATCAATTCAAATATTGCCGATCCAATTGTTACCGACAAGTGAGCGTCCGATAGTGGCGGTTCAAGTTTCCTAGCGAGCGACCAGCCCTAGGGAATTCGAGAGTGAAATTGTCGAACCTATTGAGCGAGAAGTGCGCGGTTTGCCTGGCGATGCATCCCGAGCCACAGAAGTCAGAAGCCGTGTCGGCACTGCACTAGCCGACTAGTTACGTATTTTAGCGAGCAAAGAAGTGGTAGAACGTTCAAACGTGAACTCAATTGAATGGACTTCGCCACCGTTTGCGACAACTTCGTCACCTCCAACAATGTCAGCGACCCCCCAATCTCCGCCCTTGACCAAGTGATCAGGCAGAATGGTTTTGATCACGTTCAAAGGCGTGTCTTCGTCGAAACACATGACCGCATCAACACACTCTAGGCTTGCGAGCACCGACATTCTATCTTCAAGCATGTTTATCGGTCGATCGCTGCTTTTATTTTGACGGCGAACTGATGCATCAGTGTTAACCGCGACGATCAGCGAAGCACCGATATTGCGGGCTTGCTCCAGGTAGGTGGTATGCCCTCGATGTAAAATGTCGAAACAGCCATTTGTGAAAACAATGGGTTTGGGTAGGTGCGCTATTGACGCACAAATTTTCTCAAAATCAGCGTCAGCCGGGATTACTTTTTTTTGCGAACTAAGCATTGTTGATGTCACTCTATTTTGACTATGCGTCAGTCTGGTATTCAAATACTTTGACCACGCGTTTTACGCCCCGCACTGTTTGAGTAAGCTCGGTAGCTCTATCGGCTTCGTCGCGGGTAACAATGCCCATTAGGTAGACGCTTCCGCGCGTCGTAACGACCTTAACGCGATTTGCATTCAAGCCTGTTTTTAGCAATAAACGGCTTTTCACTTTGCTGCTAATCCATGCGTCATTAGTCCTTGCCCAAAGTTTGGTTTTACCGGTAATGGTGGTTTCATCGACAACCTGCCTTACGCCTTTAATTGAACTCATCTTAGAGATCAGTTCCGGTTTAAGGGTTTCGCTGTCGATCTCGCCAGTCAACAGCAGTATGCCGTTCCATGATTGAGGTTTCACATGAGCGACCTTTCTAACACTTGATTTAGAAATTAAAATGTTACGAGCCGTGACTTCGATGGCGCCGTCATCAATATACTCACCAACAGTGCGGCGATCATGAATGATATCGACTGTTGCGATAACGGCGGTGGCGACAAGTGCCGTAACGCAAGCACTTAACGTGATCGCGGCTATGAAACTTGCCATTGTGATTCTGATGATTTTGATCATGGACGTGCTTGGCTTACTCATACTTGCTCCAGGTCTTCGACTTATTTGGTCGAGGGCCGCTGTTCCTGTGATTTGATAACGCTGGTTAATCTAAAATATAGCTGTCAATTAATTCGCAAATACAGTGAATAACCAGGCCGTGTACTTCTTGAATTCGAGCGGTGACGTCGCCTCTAACAATTAAGTTAATGTCATTGCTTGCTAAAATATCATTTAATTTTCCGCCATTTTTACCATTAAGTGCAATTACAGTGACGGATTTGTCATGTGCGACTTCGACGGCTTTCATGATGTTGGCAGAATTACCTGACGTTGTGATTACCATTAAGCAATCGCCAGGGCGGCCTAAAGCACTCACTTGCTTAGAGAAGACCTCGCTATAGTCATAATCATTGCCAATTGAGGTGAGCGTAGAACCGTCAGCGGTAAGCGTGATGCCCGGCAACTCGCGTCTTTCGCGTTTGTAGCGGTTTAATAATTCTGAGGATAAATGCTGTGCATCGGCGGCTGAGCCGCCATTACCGCAAATCATCAACTTGCCCCCGGCTTCGAAACTCGCGTAAAGTGCCCGAGCAATCGCTTCGATTTGTGGTTCTAAGAATTGATTGTCGAGAACGCTCGCCGCGCTTGCTTGAAAGTGATCTGTAATAATAGACATAGTTTTTTTTGTTCTATTGAGTGGTTTTAAAACGCATTGCTTATCCACTCATAATGGGGGTTGTTGAGGTTTCCAGTAATACAAAGTATATCAAAACGGCAAGCGCAATCGTTTCTTTTAGTATTAACTAAATAAAACTCAGCGGCTCGCCGTAACTTGCTTTGTTTAAAGTGATCAATGCTCTCAAGTGCGCCACCGTAATTCATCGACGCACGGTAACGCACTTCAACGAACACTAAGTAATTTTGGTCCCACATGAGCAAATCGATTTCGCCATAGCGGCAGTTGAAATTGCGTTGCTCTAATACGAAACCTTGACGCTCTAGGTAAGCGAGTGCGAGATCTTCAGCGAGATCTCCTGAGCTTATCATCGGGCTCTTGTTCGAATTCTTCTGAGGTGCTGCTGTTCGAGTCTTTTCTGAAACCGCTTTGCCGATCCCAAGTTTGCGAATTATAGGTCGAATCATTGTAAATTCCGTTTACGTTTTGATTGTCGAGTGGCCCATTATTAGGCGTTGTGAGAGGGTTTATGTCAAGACCAAGGGTTTCAATTGGTATCACTTCGCCTTGCTTAAAGCTGGCCCATATTGGTTGGTAGATGGTTTCACCTGAGTTGTTAATACTGACCTGCCCGGTGTTTCCATTGATTGCTAAGTCACTGTTTTGGCGCAGTTCTTGGTAGCTGGCCGCGACACTATAAGAATCACTTCCGAGTGCAAATAGCATGTTCAATTGGCCAGCATAAGGAGCGACCTTGGCCGACCTTAGCACCCACGGCATGACTGGGAATCGAGTGCCGTCGAGATCGATGTTATTGGTCTCGTCTTGTATACCGTTGAAAATTGAGGAGGTTGAGTAGACGGGCACTTTCGATCCGCTGAAGAAATTAACTTGCGGGCGAATTAATCGGCCCGTGGCCGTGTCGGCGATCATCAATATGAAATCTATGTCTGAGCGCTGATAGGCCGAAAACTTCGGTTTGAAGCCAAGGGTTTTACTTATTTGACTGTGCCGGTATTGGCTTTGATTTATATCGAAGAGCTGTTTGAGCTCAACACTGTGGTCATATTGTGCTGGAGAATACGTGATTGTTTTACTGATCTTGCCTCCTAAACTCTGCCATTTTTTTCTAAAGGCCTCGACAGTGCGGCGGCTTGATGTGGTTTCGGTGACCAGCAAGGCGGCACTCAGGTGACCCGCTCGCCATGCACGCTCGGCGACTCGAGCGCCTTCCATTTCCGGGCTCATAGTGAAGCGTGAAGTCGATGCGCTCAGCGAAGTGTCTCCTCCTAATAGTAGTGTCGGCACTCGATTGCCCGCATAGAGGCTGACCTGATTGGCGTAGTCCTTACCTAAAGGGCCAATAATAAAGTCAGCCCCCGATTGAATGGCGGCGGCGTAATATTGCGTGGCCGAAAAAGGCGTGTCGCCGATATCGTAAAAGCGTAATTGCGGTCGGTAGGCTGACTTGTTGGCGTTGTGTTGATAGTCAATGCCATCTTTCAATGCTTGCGCGGCTTTATTGAATTTAGAGCTAATTGGCAGCAGTACCGCGATACTGCGTGGCGAGCTGGCATCCCAAACATCAGCCACAGTTTGCTTCGTTGCGCTCTTCGGTTCTTCACGCCATTGGCCGAATTGTTGAGGCGCCTCTGCGACCGGGATCAACTGCGTGGTTAAGCTTTGTTCAACTCGATTTCTGACCAATTGATTGACTGTATTGTTGTAGATGGCCTGGCGCCGTTCGAGCGGCAATGAGCTAATTACTTGCCAAATATATCGAGTCGTTTCACTTCGTGCACCACCAACCAGTGAGCGCTCTCGGGTTATCAGCGAGCTAATCGCTGAATCATAATCATCGAGCGCTTGAAAACTAAATGAACTGAGTAACAAGGCATCGACTTGTTGGATACTTAATGCTGGTCGTTCGGCGATGCTTGGTGTTAATGGCGTTTCATCAGCCGAATTAATCGCAGAACTTGCTGGTTGCTCAGGCTCGCGGTTCAACATTGGTTTTAATAAGGCAATAGTACGGGCATGTTTGCCTTCTGAGTGGGCAATATAGGCTCTAATGACCGTTAAACGGTCGGCCTGAATCACGCTTAAGGTGTCGGGGTTTAGCTCACGGCTTGAGTCTTGTGCGCCTTGGAAGTCTGTCGCTTGAATATAATACTCGGCGGCACTGAGCGCGGCGTTTATTTGAGCATCACGATCACCCTGGTTTCTAGATTGTTGACTGTAATACTCGGCGCGATTTGAATTGAGCTCTTCGGCTTTCAGGGCCTGGTCGTTAAACCGGTTTTCAGGCGGGGTGGTTGGCTCTGAGCGCTCTTGAGCGTTGCTGTAGCTCGGGTCATTGCCAACAATGTCTCTGGCCTCGATGTCGGCGGGTTGTTGAACCGGCGCCGAAGCACAGCTAGCGAGCATTGCTGCACTGCAAATAATGCCTAAGAGTTTAATACGGCTATTTAATTGTGGATGCATTTTGGAAGTATTCCGATTATTCTGGTCAGCCTTTCTATATCTAGCGAAGTATACCGAGTGAGTGACCCAATTAGCAAAGACTGCCGACCTGTAAATCTAGACGTGTCAGGCCAGTTATTGGTGGTAGCAACCCCCATAGGTAACCTAGGCGATATTAGCCACAGAGCATTGAAGGTGCTGGGGTCGGTCGACTTTATACTGGCTGAGGATACAAGGCATAGTAAACGATTGTTAAATCACTATGGTATTGGCACTAAATTACGCTCTTGTCACGAACATAACGAAGAATCCCAAGTTGAATGGGTCAAAACGCAGCTAGATCAAGGTTTAGATATAGCCTTAATTAGCGATGCGGGCACGCCATTGATTAGCGACCCGGGTTTTGTGTTGGTGCGTGCTCTGCGCGAGCAAGGTTATTCTATTGTCGCCGTTCCTGGAGCCAGCTCAATTATCGCCGCCTTGTCGATTGCCGGCTTGCCAACCGATAGCTTTGTTTACGATGGCTTCTTGCCATCAAAAAGTGGTGCACGACAAACCGCCCTTAGCGCCTATGCTAATGAACATCGTACGGCGGTTTTGTTAGAGTCCTCGCACCGAATTAAGGCCTGCCTTAGCGACGTGGTTGAGGTGTTGGGCGGTGATCGGCAGATCGCCGTAGCGCGTGAGCTAACTAAACGCTTCGAAACGGTATTGGTCGGCAGCGCCGAATCAGTACTCGATAGGTTTAACAATGATGATGACCAAGCTCGAGGCGAGTTTGTGCTGATGTTAGCGGGCATCGAAGCGGTGCCAAGCAGTGATGCCAACGTGGTCGCGGCTTTGAAAATATTAGTTGCGGAGTTACCGCTGAAACAAGCGGCCGCTATTGCGGCTAAGCTGATGGGTAAACGTAAGAACGAAGTGTACGAGTTGGCCTTAGCGCTAAAGAGCGAGTCAGAGTAACTTAATGAAACAATTTTCTTTATTTTTATTACTACTTTGGCTGGGTTTGTTGAATGCTCACTCGTCAGTACTCGACGGCCTTAAACTCACCGAACATGACTCTATATTGGTTGTTGAAGATGGTGGCGACGTAGTGTTTTCTTGGCAAGCCTCTAAGCCGTTAGTCCCTGCGTCGTTAACCAAATTAGCAACCGCTCACCTTGCTATTGACAAATGGGGCTTGGAGCATCGTTTTCATACCGATTTCTTGCTTGATGGTGACATCCTATGGGTAAAGGGTTACGGCGACCCATTTTTGGTCTCCGAAGAACTAGATAAACTCGTTTCCCAGTTAACCGCTAAGTTGGCGCAGCAAAACGCGCCACCGGTACGGCGACTTAACATCGATAATAGCTACTTTGATATAGATTCTGTGCCTGGACGAAGTAATACGGCTGACCCATATAATGCACCACTATCGGCGGTGGCGGCTAATTTCAATACAGTTATGTTAGAAAAACGGAACGGCCAGATCAGCAGCGCAGAGCCTCAGACACCGTTGACTAATACAGCGAAGCAATTGGCGAACACGTTAACTAAGCCCTCAGATCGTGTTAATTTGATTAACGCCGCTAATGCACAGTCGCATTTTGCGGAGTTGTTGTTGGCTAAACTGGCTTGGCCGAGTACTGAAATAAAGGTCGGGCAAGTGTTGGCCGAGGATGCACCGTTGATTTATCGTCATACAAATTCGCACACCTTAGCGGATGTGCTGCGGGGTACTTTGGAATTTTCTAATAATTTCATGGCCAATCAGGTTTTTCTTAAGTTGTCAGGAGTCGCTGAGCCCAGCGCCAAGGCTGAGCCCAAGCCCGTGACGTTTGAGGCCGCTAACGATTATTCAAACCAACGCCTAGCAAAACAGTTCGGCTGGCAAGGTCATAGCATCAATGATGGGGCGGGTCTGTCTCGGAAAAATCGCTTGAATGCCAAACAAGTCGACGATTTATTGGTGGCGTTACAGTCAAGCAAAAGCTTGTTTAAGAAGGTTGATGTTAAGTCAGCGTCGGCCGTTGTTTACGCTAAAACGGGTACGCTAAGTGATGTGCGTAGTTATGCTGGTTATATCGAATTTCCGACCAAATCATTGACAGAAAAGGCGAGAAAATATCGCTTTGTTTTTAACTTTAATCGCACCGTTGCCTATCGATATCGCGACCGGGTGCTAGAACAACTACTTACCGATTTAGAACACCTTGAGAACGAGCTTGAACTAAAATGAGTTTACTATGAGAGGGGCCCGTCGCGGCTCAGGTAATTCGACCAATTTGGAGAACGTTGATTGGTCTAGCTTAAGGCAATTGATCCCATTTATGACCGAGTTTAAAGGTCGAATAGGCTTGGCGGTTTTATGTTTGGTTGGTGCCAAGTTGGCGAGTGTCGGCTTGCCGTTTATTTTAAAGCGAATTGTCGACCAACTGAACGGTGAAGGCATTGTCGGCGCTGGTGTTGATTCCAATACCTTAGTTATTGTGCCTATTGCGTTATTGCTTGCCTATGGATTGGTGCGATTTTCGAATGTATTGTTCGGTGAGTTGCGAGATACGCTATTCGGTCGAGTCACGGAACGAGCAATGCGTCGAGTCGGGCATAAAGTGTTTCAACACCTGCACTCCTTAGACCTGGCGTATCATTTAAATCGCCGAACTGGCGGTGTCTCGAGAGATATTGAACGAGGCGTCCATGGCATTAGTTTTTTGATGCGCTTCATGATCTTCAATATTGTGCCTACTTTTGTAGAGATTGGCATGATCATGATTTTGCTGTTTTGGAACTACTCAGCTTGGTATGCATTGATTGTGTTGTTATCGGTTGTTACTTATGTGGGGTTTTCTATTATTGCAACCGAATGGCGTACCGAGACTATTCGGCAGATGAATAGTGCCGAAAGCAATTCGAGCACTCGTTCGGTGGACAGTTTGCTAAATTTCGAAACGGTGAAATATTTTAATAACGAAGCCTTTGAAGCCGATCGTTATGATGAAAATTTAGCCGATTGGGAGGCGGCGCGACGTAAGAATCGATTGACGCTATTTGGTTTAAATGGCGGGCAATCTCTTATTATTGCGATGGCGGCAACCGCGTCGATGGTGTTGGCGGCTTACCACGTTAGTCAAGGAATTATGACGATTGGCGATTTCGTGTTGATCAATGCATTGATGATGCAGATATTTCTACCACTTAACTTTCTTGGCTTTGTTTATCGTGAGATGAAAGGCTCTATGGCCAACATTGATGCGATGTTTTCTTTGTTGAAAGTTGAGTCATCGGTGCAGGACGTGTCAGATGCGCCGGCTATTAAGGTTGAGCAGGGGGCAATCGAGTTTAATAGTGTAGGGTTCTCGTATCAGTCTGAGCGATCAATCCTCAGTGATGTTAGTTTTACCGTGCTGCCAAAGCAAAAAGTAGCGATCGTTGGCGGTAGTGGTTCGGGTAAATCCACTATTATGAAATTGCTGTTTCGGTTTTATGATGTTCGCTCTGGGCGTATTTTAATTGACGGACAAGATATTTCTCAGGTATCTCAACAAAGCCTACGTCAAGTAATCAGTGTGGTGCCGCAAGACACAGTACTTTTTAATGCGAGCATTCTTCAAAACATTCAATATGGAAACGTCAGCGCCAGTGATGATGAGGTGTGGGAGGCTATTCGTATGGCCTATCTTGACGACTTTATCGCGCAATTGCCCGACGGCGCCGAGACCCAAGTCGGTGAGCGAGGCTTGAAGCTTTCGGGCGGCGAAAAGCAACGTGTCGCGATCGCTAGAGCAATTTTAAAGCAGCCTAAGATAATGGTATTTGATGAAGCGACATCTTCGCTTGACAGTCGCGCGGAGCAACGTATTTTGCAAGCCATGGAAGGTGTTCGCGGCGACTATACCAGTGTGGTCATTGCTCATCGCTTATCAACGATTGTCGACTCTGATTTAATTCTTGTGTTAGAGCAGGGCCAAATAGCTGAGCAAGGGACTCATGGTGAGTTATTAGCACTAGGTGGCCTTTATGCGAGTGCGTGGAAATTGCAAAACGCTGACTAGTTAAACCTTTTATTAGGAGCCTGGCTGAAAACTCAGTGAGTTAAATAACTTGAGGTCTTAGCGATCTGGTTTAGGCTGGATTAATGAAGGGCAAGTTAGGCTAGGTCTGTTATCCTTGCAAGTATCTAAACTGTGAAAATTATGGGCTACAAATCATGACTAGCACATCAAAACTAATGTATTCATTCGTCAGGCCTGCCTTGTTCGCACTTGACCCAGAGAAGGCTCATGATGTGACGCTGTCAAAGCTAGCGTTTGCCTCGAAGAGGCCGTTTTTGACCAGTCAGATTAACCGGTTCTTTGGTAAGCACGTGCCGGACTTGCCTGTCACCTGTATGGGGATTAATTTTCGTCACCCGGTGGGGTTGGCGGCCGGTTTAGATAAAGACGCGCGTGCCTTACCTGCGTTCTCAGCAATGGGGTTTAGCGGTGTCGAAATGGGTACTGTGACACCCAAACCGCAGCCCGGAAACCCTAAACCACGCATGTTTCGTTTACTTGAAGATCAAGCATTGATTAATCGCATGGGCTTTAATAGCGGCGGTGTCGATGAGTTTTTGAGTAATATCAAAAAGACGGAGACATCGGCTGTCGCTGGGATTAATGTTGGTAAAAACGCCGCCACACCGATTGAAGACGCGCATTTTGATTATGTCTCGGCAATGCAGCGTGTCTATTCACATGCCGACTATATCGCCATCAATATTTCGTCTCCGAACACTAAGTCACTCAGAGATCTTCAAAATGAATCGTTTTTAGATGACTTACTGCTGAGGATTAAAACCTCTCAAAAGAAATGTGAAAAAGTCCATAAGCGCTATGTTCCAATCGCGCTTAAGGTTGCTCCTGATCTGGAGCCGAGTGAAATCGAAGTCATTGCCGAGCTTGTGATTTCTCATCAATTTGATGCGGTGATCACGACTAATACCACAGTGGCTCGGCCTGACAGCTTGCAAAGCAAGCACGCCGCACAAGTCGGCGGTTTGAGTGGCGCACCGGTCAAAGATTTGTCGACCGAGTGCATTCGTCAATTCTATCGCCTGCTTAAGGGGCGAGTTCAGATTATTGGGGTGGGCGGCATTAAAGATGCTGATGACGCATGGGAGAAAATGCTCGCCGGCGCTGACTACGTGCAGGTTTACAGCCAGTTTATTTATCAAGGTCCAAGTATGATTGGCGACATTGTTAAGGGTTTGAATGCCAAGGTTCAGTCGCATGGTTTCAATGATTTATCCACCGCTTTAACGGCCTTAAGAAAAACTTAAAAAGGATCTTGTTCGCGCTGTAATTATTAGCTTTAAGGGGTAGATGTCTTTGCTATATAACTTGAATTTGAGTAGACTTCGCGCGAGTCAACTGGGCAGTCGCCGCTTCGTTAAGAAGGGGAGGAAAGTCCGGGCTCCTCAGAGCAGAGTGCCAGATAACTTCTGGGCGGCGTGAGCCGACGGCCAGTGCAGCAGAAAGATACCGCTTTCCGTTTTTTGGAGAGTAAGGGTGAAATGGTGCGGTAAGAGCGCACCGCGTTAGTGGTAACACGAGCGGCAGGGTAAACCCCACTCGGGAGCAAGACCAAATAGGTGTTCATTCTTCAAACTTTTTGTTTGAGGTAACGGCGTTGCTCGCGTTGAACACGGGTAGGTTGCTTGAGGTATGCAGTAATGTATGCCCTAGATGAATGACTGTCCTTGACAGGACCCGGCTTATAGGTTGGCTCACTTTTTATTTACGTGATGGTCCCGAGCTTTGATTCAGAGCTCGGGGGCTTGATCGTTTATTGAATCAAAAACTAGTGCTTATCAGCGCGGCAATAAATTTGATTTAAAATACTGTTATTATTAACAGTATCTGTTAGTATGTACTGATAGGCTTTCTTATTTTGTCCCGCTAAGCGTATTACAGAAACATAATTATCGATGAAATCAAATTTTCTTCGATTTTATTTATTTATTAATCTCTACTTAAATAATCTGTTGCGCTTGCTAGTTAAAGTAATACTTTAAATAGCAAGCTTAAGTCACAAGGAAAAGTGCGCTAACTTACTGAAAGAAAAAGGTTTTCTTGTCAATTAACCCTTGACTCAATACTGGCTGTCATAGATAGTGGCGAAATGTGGGTAGTTGTGGGAATTTGAGGGAATTTTCTTCGAATTTCAAAGGCTACAAAGAAAATACTAATAATAAGTGAGCCAAAAAGAGTCGTGGCACGAGGAAGTAATCATATAAGTCTGGATGCTAAGGGGCGGATGTCTATTCCGACCAAGCTTCGTGGCGCCCTGACTGGGGAGTCAGATGGCCAGCTTGTGGTTACTATTAGCCCTAGTGATCATTGCTTATTGTTGTATCGCTTAGAAGACTGGGATGCGGTAGAAAAAAAACTAACCTCATTGCCTACGTTGAATGCTCAAGTTCGTCAATTAAAGCGCATGCTGATCGGTCATGCTGATGATTGCGCTATGGACGGCAGTGGCCGTATTTTAGTGCCGCAGCAATTGCGTGAATTTGCCAACATCGATCGAAAGGCTGTCTTGGTAGGGCAGGGTGACAAGTATGAAATTTGGGATGAAGCGCATTGGGTTGCGCAACGTGAATCCCTGCTAGCCGTTGAGCTTGATGAATCGGCATTGCCGATTGAGCTCGAATCACTTTCCTTCTAGAAGCGAACTATGACCACCTCTGAGCAACACATTCCTGTCCTAGTGCGAGAGGCCGTAGACGCGTTGAATATTCGCGCAGGCGGTGTGTATGTTGATGCAACATTAGGTCGAGCTGGTCATGCAATGCAAATCGCAAGCAAGATCGGCGATCACGGAAAATTGATTGGTTTTGATCGAGATCCGCGGGCGATTGAACTTGGTCTTGAGGCTTTTAAGGGTGATGAGCGAGTTACCTTGATTCATAGTGAATTCAGTCGCATGGCCGATAAGCTAGCAGAGCAAGCTGGTTTGGGCGCGGTTGATGGCGTGCTCATGGACCTTGGTGTGTCTTCGCCGCAACTGGATCAAGCTGAGCGCGGCTTTAGCTTTATGCGCGATGGTGAGTTAGATATGCGCATGGATACCTCTAAAGGTGAATCAGCGGCGCAATGGTTGGAGCGCGTCGAAGAACGTGACCTAATGATGGTTTTGTTTGATTTGGGTGAAGAGAAGTTTGCTCGTCGAATCGCGCGTGCGATTGTCGAGACTCGCCAAGAAACTAAAATTGAAAGCACCTTGCAGTTAGCCTCGATTATCGCTGACGCTACTCCAAAGAAAGATAAAAACAAGCACCCTGCGACACGTAGTTTTCAAGCTATACGCCTGCATGTGAATCAAGAGCTAAGTCAGGTATCGCAGGCGTTGCCTCAAGCGGTTCAATTGTTAAATGAAGGTGGTCGTTTGGCGGTGATCAGTTTCCATTCTTTGGAAGACCGCATTGTTAAGCGCTTTATGCGCGAGTTGTCTACGCCGAAGCTGCCGCCTAAGAATATCCCAGTGAGCGAAGAAGCCTACCTCACGCCACTTAAATTGCTCAGCCGGGCAATTAAGCCAAGTAAACAAGAAGTAGGCGAAAACCCTCGTTCGCGCAGCTCAGTCTTGAGAATAGCCGAGCGCACATCGGTGCCTTACCAAGCACCTTTGGTATCAGATCAATCGCGAGGCCGACATGCGCGATAGTGTGATGTGGTTTTTGGTTTGCAGTGTTGTGATATCGGCTTTATTTATTGTCAATGTACGGCATCAACACCGTTTGGCCTATTTAGCGTTTCAAGCGGCGGAGACCCAGCGTGACGACCTAAACGATGAGTGGGGTCAGCTATTAGTTGAGTCTAACGTTTGGGCATCTGCCCAGCGAGTTGAGAAGGACGCGAGTAAGCGTCTGTCTATGCGAGCGCCATTAAAAGGTGAGGTGAAGTTCATTGGCGAAGAGCTAATAATTGACACCAATGACACTAGCTTGGTAGGTGCTCAGTAATGACCAGAGCCAAATCATTGCCGGTGAAAACGCAACGCGAAGCTCGAGTTGAGAAAACCGCCAAAGAAGTGGTTGTGCCGGTGTCGACTTGGCGTTACAACGCTATTGTATTGATTTTCGGTGCCTTGTTTCTGGGGCTAGCTGTGCGGGCCGTACAATTGCAGATCGTTGATAATGATTATCTGCAATCGCAAGGCGATGCGCGTTACTTGAGAGTTCAAAAAGAGCCGCCAACACGGGGCATGATCACCGATCGCAACGGCCAGCCAATCGCTATTAGTACTCCGGTAGATTCTATTTGGATGCACCCGGCGACTATTCTCAAGCAGCAGCAGGAGTATTCTTATGAAAAGCTATCGAGCTTGCTAAAAACCAGCCCTGATGAACTGTTGGCTAAAGCCGAAAAAAGAAAGGGTCGCGAGTTTGTTTATTTAAAGCGCCATCTTTCGCCGCAGCTGGCGAATAAGATACTGGCCTTAAATGTCCCTGGTGTTAATAAGGTTCGAGAGTACAAACGTTATTATCCTGCCGGGCCAGTGTTAGGGCATATATTGGGTTTTACTAATATCGATAACGAAGGCCAAGAAGGATTGGAGCTTGCGTACAATGACGATTTAAAGGGGCAGGCTGGGCGCACTCAAGTGCTGCGCGACAAAGTAGGTCACGTCGTTGAGTATGTTGAACAATTGTCTCGTGTTCGTCATGGTGATGACATTGCTTTGAGCATCGATGCGCGTATTCAATATCTGGCTTATCGTCATCTTCAGGCGGCGGTGAAAAGACACGATGCCACATCCGCCTCTCTGGTTGCTTTAGATGCAAAGACAGGCGAAGTCTTGACCATGATTAGCATGCCGGACTTTAATCCCAATGATCGCGCAGACTTAAAGAGTTCTCTTTTTCGAAATCGCTCGATCACAGACTCATACGAACCGGGCTCAACGGTTAAGCCGATCACTATCGCGATGGCGATGGAGGCTGGCGTGGTCGACCCTGAGACTATCATTGATACTGAAAAAGGCTTTTACTACATCGGCCGTAGCCGAATTAGTGATACTAAGCCGCACGGTGAAATCAGTGTTTCTGACGTCATCAAAATGTCGAGTAATATTGGCTCAGCGAAGATCGCCATGATGTTAGACCCTAGCGATCTGTTTAATACCTATCGTGAGCTCGGTTTTGGCCGAACAAATAAACTTAAGATTCAAGGCGAGCAGAAAGGGATGCTGGCTAATCGTCAGAAGCCGATTGAGCATGCCACCATGAGTTATGGCTATGGCCTATCAGTTAATACATTGCAACTGGCTAGGGCATATCAGGCGCTGGCTAATGATGGGGTGCTATTGCCAGTGAGCATTCACCCTGTCGACAAAGTGCCCCAAGGCGAACGGGTTTTTTCTAAGCAAGTGACTGATCAAGTTGCCTTGATGCTTGAGGCCGCCGTCGGTGTCAAAGGCACTGCGCCGAAGGCGCGCGTAGATCAGTACCGCGTTGGCGGAAAAACCGGTACCGCGCATCGAGTGGTTAATGGTCGTTATCAAGACGACAGTTATATGTCGCTGTTCGCCGGTTTTGCGCCGATTAGTGACCCCGAGATAGTGCTAGTGGTGTCAGTGAATGACCCTAAAGGTGTCGATTACTATGGCGGTTTAGTGGCCGCGCCTGTCTTTTCTGAAGTCATGGCGGGAGCCTTGCGTCTGCGCGGTGTGGCTCCGGATGCAATGACCGCTCCGGATGAAGAGCCGGGGCTCAAGTTGATGATTGCTCGGCCAGTAGCGAGTAGTGATGCATCAATATCAGCGGAGGCCTCTCAATGATGCGTTTAGCTGACTTGTTGGCGACTCTTAATATCGCTACCGACAATGAGGTCGGCGTCCAAGAGATTGTGATAGATAGTCGCAAGGTCTCGAATGGCTCGTTATTTTGTGCTTACAAGGGTTCACTTGCTGATGGCCGTGATTATTTATTGGATGCTCAATTGGCTGGCGCTGTCGCCGTATTGTACGACCCGCTAGATTTTGAATTACCAAGCGATATCAAGGTTCCGGCATTTGCGGTGCCCCAGCTTCAACGCCAAGTTGGCAACCTAGCGCATGAATTTTTTGGTCGGGCGTGTGATGAAATGCAGGTGTTCGGCGTTACCGGTACCAATGGCAAAACGACCTGCTGTTATTTGCTAACTCAGGCGCTAACCCAGCTTGGTATGCAAGCGGCCATGATCGGGACTATTGGTGTCGGTAGGTTGGGCTCTTTGCAGCCAGTTACTCACACCACTCCCGATCCGATTGAACTACATAAAATGCTTGCTGATTTTAAAGCGCAAGGCGTTACACAAGTCTGCATGGAAGTTTCATCACATGCGCTAGATCAGGGGCGGGTAAATGGCGTCGCTTTTTTCTGCACCCTGTTTACTAACCTGAGTCACGATCACCTGGATTACCATGGCGACATGGCGAGCTATGGCGCCGCTAAGCAACGTTTATTCACTGATTTTAATAGTGAGCTGGTGGTGACTAATATCAGCGACTCGCTAGGCGCATCCTTGATTGATGTGGCCAACGCTGAGTTTATTGTGTCCTACGGCCGAGGTGGTGATGTATTTGCTGATGAGGCTGAGCTGGGCGACAAGGGGATTGAGTTTGAATTTGAATGCAATGGCGTTGACTTTTCAGCGCATACCCCATTGATTGGTGCCATCAATATTCCAAATATTGAAATGCTAGTGGCGACGTTATTGGCCTTAAGCACCTCTATCGAAGACATTAAATCAATACTGGCTTCTTTAACACCGGCGCCTGGTCGTATGGAGTTGTATCGTGTGGCTGGCAGCGCCAGTGTCGTGGTTGACTATGCGCACACTCCCGACGCTCTTGAAAAAGCGTTGGCTTCAGTGAAAGCGCATTGCCGTGGCAAGTTGTGGTGTGTATTTGGCTGTGGCGGCGACCGAGATCAAGACAAGCGACCGGTCATGGGCGCGATTGCTGATAAGGCGGCTGATAAGGTTGTGATAACCAATGATAATCCGCGCTCTGAAGCGGCGGCCGATATCGCCGAGCAAATTGTTGTCGGTATATCTGGCGACTATCAGGTGATCCTTGATCGTGCTGATGCCATCGCGGCGTCGATTGAGCAATCAGGGCCCGATGATTGGGTGTTAATTGCGGGTAAAGGCCACGAAACCACTCAGCACCTAGGTGATGCTTTGCTTCCTTTCTCTGACCGAGAACAGGTTCAGCGTGCTATGGGAGCTTCATTATGATGCAGCTATCGCAAGTCTCACAGGCTGTGAGCGGCCAGCGTTCTGGGGTTGATGTCATGCTTCAAAATATCAGCATTAATACCCGTGATGATTGCCAAGGTCGTTTGTTTGTCGCGCTGAAAGGCGCAAATTTTGACTCACACCAATTCGTGGCTCAGGCCGAGCAAGCCGGGGCGAGTGCGTTATTGGTTGAGCAGGCGGTAGAAACTTCATTGCCTACCGTTACTGTGAAAAATACCCATCAAGCGTTGATCGACTTGGCAAGCTGGTGGCGCTCTCAGTTTGCATTGCCGTTGATTGGTGTTACTGGCAGCGTCGGCAAGACCACGGTTAAAGAAATGTTGGCCTGTATTTTTGCTGAATTTGGTGACGGTGTCGTGACCAAAGGTAATTTAAATAATGAAATTGGCGTTCCGCTTACATTGATGAATTTAAACCTCAAAGATCGCTATGCCATTGTTGAGATGGGCATGAATCATGCGGGTGAGATCGCGCGTTTGAGTTGCATGGCTAAGCCAACAATTG
The DNA here is from genome assembly GCA_023301745.1 of Arenicella sp. GTDB lineage: Bacteria > Pseudomonadota > Gammaproteobacteria > Arenicellales > Arenicellaceae > Arenicella. Next base: position 49,342 of record JALZVW010000006.1, read on the forward strand.
CGGTCGTGAACAACGCCGCTGCAGCCCACTTGGAAGGTTTAGGTTCTATTGAAGCTGTAGCAAACGCTAAAGGTGAAATATATCAAGGTCTGTCGGCCGATGGTGTTGCCATTATCAATAAAGACGATGACTTCGCTGAGCTTTGGGCTGACCTCGCAAAAGAGCATTCGATTATTACTTTTGGCTTGTCTGATGGCGCTGATGTCACTGGCCGTTACCAAGAAAAGAAAGGTGGCTTGACTATTAAGGTTGTCGCGAAAGGCAAAAAGCTGAAGATTAAATTGAACACAGTCGGTGAACATAGCGTTAGAAACGCGCTTGCGGCTGTTGCCGTTGCGACGGCGGCCAAAATACCGGTTAAAAATATAGAAGCTGGGTTGGCTAATTTTGTGCCGGTCGCTGGCCGGCTGACGATTGAAAAAATTGCCGGTGTTCAGGTGATTGATGACACTTACAACGCAAACCCAGCGTCTATGCGTGCGGCAATCAATGTGTTGGTTCAGAATGAAGACAACCTATTGGTCGTCGGCGATATGGCCGAGCTTGGTGCCGCGGCAGAGGCTGAACATAAAGCATTGGGCGAGCAAGCCGCAAAACGAGGTGTCAAAAAAATATACGCATGCGGCGATTTTGCCGAATTGGTTATCTCTGGATTTGGCAAAGGCGAAGGGGTCGCATTTACCACTCAAGCATTGCTTTTAGAGCGTCTAAGTCAAGATGCCTTAAGCGGTACAATTTTGGTTAAAGGGTCTCGCTCCGCAAAAATGGAGCGAGTGGTTGAGGCATTGCACGAGAAGCTGGCCGACGTTTCGTTAGTCTCAAAAAGGGGTGAAAATTAATGTTATATGCGCTACTTGAATCGCTAGCCGATCAGTATAGTTTTTTAAATGTATTTCAATACATCACGTTTCGTGCGATTTGCTCGGTATTAACCGCGTTGACAATCTCGCTGGTGCTGGGGCCGGTGGTGATTCGCAAGCTAAGCATTTATAAGATAGGCCAAACGGTACGAAAAGACGGCCCTCCAACGCACTTCGATAAAGTCGGTACGCCGACCATGGGTGGTTTGTTGATTCTGCTATCTGTTATTTTATCGACCGTATTATGGGCCGATATGACCAACCGCTTTGTGCAAATCACCTTGTTCACCTGTTTTTTCTACGGTGTGATTGGCTGGTATGACGATTATCAAAAACTAGTTCATAAAGATCCTGTCGGTATGGGCTCACGGAATAAATTTTTGAGCCAAAGTGTGATCGCCATGATCGCTGCGTATTGGCTCTATTCGACCGCGCAAACGCCGATTGAAACATCGCTGATCATCCCGTTTTTTAAAGGCATCGCAATCCCGCTGGGCATCTTATTTTTACCGCTGACGTACTTCGTGATTGTGGGTACTAGTAATGCCGTGAACTTGACCGATGGTCTTGATGGTCTAGCCATTGTGCCAACCGCGATGGTGGCCGGCGCACTGGCGGTATTCTGCTATTTGTCGGGCCACGCGGTATTTGCTGACTACTTACAAATACCACAAATTGCGGGTACTGGTGAGGTGGCCATTTTTTGCGCTGCATTAGTCGGTGCCGGCCTCGGCTTTCTGTGGTTCAACACTTACCCTGCGCAAGTGTTCATGGGTGACATTGGTTCCCTTTCGCTCGGCGCGTCACTAGGTGTGGTGGCCGTGATTGTTCGCCAAGAACTGGTGTTGTTCATAATGGGGGGCATTTTTGTTTTAGAAACGGTGTCCGTGATTTTACAAGTTGCATCGTTCAAGCTCACTGGCAAGCGCATTTTCCGTATGGCCCCGATTCATCATCACTTTGAATTAAAAGGCTGGCCTGAGCCTCGCGTTATTGTGCGGTTTTGGATCATAAGTCTGATTCTTGTATTGATCGGCTTAGCCACTCTAAAAGTTAGATAGGAAAATAGAAATTCTAATGTCTTCGCAAACTTACAATCCTCAACAAACACTGATGGCGCAATACGTGTCCGCGACGGTGATTGGTTTGGGTGTGACCGGCTATAGCGTGGCTCGGTATTTGCGCGCGCGCGGGCTAACTGTGACGGTGCTTGATTCTCGCTCAGAGCCGCCCTTAGCCAGCGAATTTAAGCGTGAGTTTCCTGAAGTTGAAACTCGTTTTGGCGTATTTTCTGAAGGCGACTTAACAAGCGCTGGCCTCGTTGTTGCTAGCCCTGGCGTTTCGCTCAAAGAGCCAATGCTACGCGCCGCAAAAAAGCATGGTGCGCATATCGTTGGCGACATCGAGTTATTCCTTCAAGAAAATTCCAAACCCGTTATTGCCATTACTGGCTCGAACGGTAAAAGCACCGTGACAACGCTGGTTGGGGCGATGTGTGAGGCGGGTGGGTTTAAGGCCCTAGTCGCAGGCAATATTGGTAAGCCTGCATTGGACTCGCTCACCGATCAAATTGATTTTGATGTGGCGGTGTTGGAACTCTCTAGTTTTCAATTAGAAACCACTTATCAAGTGCCTGCTGAATCGTCCGCGATTTTAAATATCAGTGCTGACCACATGGATCGGTACGATTCAATGGGTGACTACGTACTAGCCAAAGCTCGTATTATTCGAGGCGCAAAGCGCGCTGTATTACCTCGCCACGATGAGTGGTTGGCGCAAATAACTAACGTTAATAAAATCTTAGGTTTTGAGCTTGAAGCGCCATCGAGTGATTGTGATTTCGGCATCGTTAGAAAGTCTGGTAAACGTTGGTTGGTGAAGGGTGATAAACGCCTAATGCTGCTCAGCGAGATCCCTCTAATCGGCTTACATAATGTAAAGAACGTTTTGAGTGCGTTTGCATTAGTTGATTTTTTAGAGATCTCTTTAGATGCCCTGGTTAATGCGGTGTTGAATTTCAACGGCTTGCCTCATCGTATGCAAACGGTTGTTGCCGTCAATGACGTCGCGTGGGTAAATGATTCTAAAGCAACAAATGTTGGCGCAACGGCAACCGCGCTTAATAACCTAGAGCAGAACGTGATTTGGATTGCCGGCGGGCAAGGCAAGGGCGCCGACTTTAATGAGTTGAGAGCCGCCGTTAGCCGAAACATTAAGCACCTGGTCTTAATTGGCGAAGATGCACCGAAAATCGAAGCGGCTTTGACAGGCTTATTACCCATTTCACTTGCTAATGATATGCAGGGTGCGGTTAATCAGGCGGCGGGTCTTGCTAGCGACGGCGATATTGTTTTGCTCAGCCCTGCCTGTGCGAGTTTTGATATGTTTCGGAGCTTTGAAGACCGTGGCGATGAGTTTACTCGCTGTGTCGAAATCACCTTAGCTGAATCTGACGGAGGTGCTGTATGACCAGTCCGTCGTTGCAAGCAACTCGCGCTCAGCCGCACATGAATAGTGCTGGCGTAGATTCAATTTTATTGGGAACATTCATCGCATTGTTGATGTTGGGTCTGATTATGGTGTTCTCGTCAACCATCGCCATGGGCAGCCAAGATTTAAACACCAATACGTCGCATTTTTGGCGTCAATTAGTGCATATGATCCTGGGTGTTAGCTTGACCGCGATTGTCGCAAGCGTTCCCGTTTGGCTTTGGCAAAAATTGAGCATGCCTCTTTTAGTCGGAGCAATTGTGTTGTTGCTGTTACTCTTATTTGTTGGAATCGAGGTTAACGGCTCTAGGCGTTGGATGTCGATCGTCGGTTTTCGCTTGCAGCCCGCAGAGTTTGCTAAGCTCGCCATCGTGCTGTATGCCGCGAGCTATTTAACGCGCAAGCAACGCGAGATCACAAAATTTTCGAAAGGCATTGTCAACATGGCCGTGGTGCTAGCCGTTGTCGGCGGGCTGTTATTGATGCAGCCCGATTTTGGTAGCTTTGTTGTTATGGTCGCTACCGTCGGTCTGATGATGTTCTTGGGCGGAATTCGTATTAGTCATACGATCTTGTGCTTAAGCGTTGTTGGCTCAGCCATGGCTTTGATGATCGTATTGTCTCCATATCGTATGAGGCGATTTACTGGCTTTTTAGATCCATGGTCTGACCCGTTTGGTTCGGGGTTTCAACTAACTCAAGCACTGATTGCGGTTGGTCGTGGCGAAATATTTGGTGTGGGTTTAGGCGCGAGCATTCAAAAACTCTACTACTTGCCGCATGCCAATAATGATTTTATCTTAGCGGTGATTGGTGAAGAGCTCGGTTTGATTGGTATCATTTTAGTCATTGGCTTGTACGCGACACTATTGCATCGAGCCTTGATAATTTCGCGCACCGCAGAATTGGTTGGTCGCGTTTATGCTTCTCGTTTAGCGCAAGGCATTGGTTTTTTGCTGGTATTTCAAGCGGTAATTAATATTGGGGTAAATCTTGGTGTATTACCGACCAAAGGTTTGACACTTCCGTTCATTAGTTATGGCGGTAGCAGCATGTTAGTTTGCTGTATTGCTATGGGGCTGCTGTTTGGCGTTGATCGTCAGAATCGAAAGCGCGACACCAGTGGGACAGTTCGCACGGCGAGCTCCGCTCGCACGTCTAAACGAAATGCTGAATTGGGGGCCGTTTTATGACGACTCACTTATTAGTGATGGCTGGCGGTACTGGCGGTCATGTTTTTCCGGCACTGGCGGTGGCTAAAGAGCTTCGTGAGGCGGGTGTTCAAATCACTTGGCTGGGGACTAAGCTCGGCTTGGAATCTACTGTTATTCCGGCTAACGATATCGCCATAGAATGGGTTTCAGTTGAGGGCCTAAGAGGCAAGGGCGGGTTTAACTTATTGTTGGCGCCTTTTAAACTGGTTCGCGCAATGTGGCAAAGTGCCGTAGCGATTCGCCGAATCCAACCCAATTGTATTCTGGGTATGGGTGGCTTCGTGTCAGGGCCTGGTGGCTTGGTGGCGCGTCTAATGGGGCGGCCATTGATTGTGCATGAACAAAATGCGGTTGCTGGCTTGACCAATAAATACTTGGCCAAATTAGCCAACCGAGTTTTGGCCGGCTTTCCTGACGTGGAAGGTTTGCCAGAATCGGCAAGCTGGGTGGGCAACCCGGTGCGTCAAAGCATTCGTCCAGACTATTCGAACACCTCGGATAAGCTCAATGTGCTCATTATTGGTGGCAGTCAGGGTGCCCATTCTTTCAATGTCAAACTGCCTGGCGTATTCGGTGGCCTTGATTGTCAATCAGTGTCTATTTGGCACCAGTCGGGCCGAGGCCGGGGCGCTGACGTGGTTGAGCTTTACAAGGCTAACGACGTGGCGGCAAAGGTGAGTGAATTTATTGATGATATGGCCATGGCTTACGCATGGGCCGACCTTCTCATATGTCGCTCAGGGGCAATGACTATTTCTGAGTGCTGCGCTGCGGCGAAGCCTGCTCTGCTAGTGCCATACCCGTTTTCAGCGGGAGATCATCAGGAAAAGAATGCCTTAACCATGGTCAATGTCGGCGCTGGAAAGATGCTCTTAAATCATCAAATCGATCAACCAGAGTTCAAGCAAACGCTTGATTCACTATTGAGCGATAAAAGCACCTTGCGCAAGATGGGGCAGCAGGCCCACACATTACATAAGCCGAACGCACTGAAAGATGTCGCGGCTGTTTGTCAGGAGTATCTAAATGCGTAAGCGCGTAAATAATATTCACTTCGTTGGTGTTGGCGGCAGTGGTATGTCAGGCATTGCCGAAGTGCTAGTGAACCTAAACTACAAGGTTAGTGGCTCTGATATAAACGAAAGTCCGGTGGCCGAGCGTCTGCGCAATGCCGGGGTCAAGGTAGTGATCGGGCACCATATTAACAACATCAAAGGTAGCGATGTTGTCGTAGTTTCAACGGCGATTGATAAAACAAACCCTGAAGTAAGTGGGGCGATTGATGCTGGAATTCCAGTGATTCCTCGCGCTGAAATGTTGGGTGAGTTGATGCGTTTTCAGCAAGGCATAGCTGTTGCAGGCACGCATGGTAAGACCACCACTACCAGCCTCGTTTCGGCGATTCTTATTGCCGGAAATTTAGACCCAACCTTTGTTGTTGGCGGCTTAATTAACAGTGCTGGAGTGAATGCTAAATTGGGTCAAGGTGACTACTTGGTCGCCGAAGCCGATGAAAGCGATGCTTCGTTTTTGAATCTAAAGCCTGAAATGGCGATTGTGACTAATATTGATGAAGATCACATGGTCACCTATGAAGGAGACCTAGGCACGTTAAAGAAAACCTTCGTAACCTTCCTTCAGAATCTTCCCTTTTATGGCTTGGCTGTACTCTGCGAAGACGATGCCAATGTGCGCTCAATTCGCGATCAAATTCACAAGCCCATGTTGTCATACGGTTTGAGCCCAGAAAGCGATTATCGTGCTTACGACTTACGCCAGTCAGGCGAGGTTATGCACTTTAAAGTAGCGCGACCGAGTCGCGATTGTGATTTAGACATTGAACTGTCTATACCCGGCGAACACAATGTTTTGAACGCCACAGCGGCGATTGCGATCGCGAGCCATCTAGATGTTAGTGACGAGGCCATTATTAATGGGCTTAAAGAGTTTCAGGGTGTCGGTCGTCGCTTCGAAGTGCTCGGTGATATAGAACTCAACGGTAAAAACATTACGGTGGTCGATGATTATGCTCATCACCCAGTGGAGCTCAATGCGACACTGACCGCGGCTCGAGGTTGCTGGCCGGAGCGTCGTTTGGTCGCGGTATTTCAACCTCATCGCTATAGTCGAACCTATGACTTGTTTGATGATTTTGTGACGGTACTTTCAGAGCAGCAAGATTTACTTCTGTGTGATGTATATCCCGCTGGCGAGCAGCCCATTAGCGGTGCGACTGGCCAAGCCCTATCGCAAGCAATCCGAGTTCGCGGGGCTAGCAATCCGGTGTTTGTATCTGAAATAGATGAACTGGCGAGCGTGCTGACTCCGCTCGTTCAAGATGGCGACGTGGTATTGACCATGGGTGCTGGCAGTATTGGCAAAGTGATCAAGCAAATCTTTGAGCAAAACAAAGCCGAGGTGCCGTCGTAATGGCCAGCATCACTCAAATTTCGAAAGTCGATCGCAGACAGCTTGGAAAGGTCGCTGTGCTAATGGGCGGCATATCGGCCGAGCGTGAGGTGTCTTTACGCAGTGGTGCCGCCGTTATACAGGGGCTTCAAGCTAAGGGCGTGGATGCGCATGGCGTTGACGCTGCGCCGCATAATATAGGCAGTTTGAAGGCCAAGGGGTTCGATCGAGCATTTATTGTGCTACACGGGCGCTGGGGCGAAGATGGTGTTGTTCAAGGGGCTCTGCAAGCCATCGGCTTGCCATACACCGGCAGTGGCGTTCTTGGTTGCGCCTTGGCGATGGACAAAGTTAGAACAAAACAAATATGGCAGTCCTTAGGCTTGCCGACTGCCCAGTATCGCGTTCTGAGGTCCGAGACCGACCTAGATGGTTTGATCGCCGAGCTTGGCCTGCCTTTATTTTTGAAGCCCGCTTGCGAAGGTTCAAGTGTGGGTGTCGGAAAAGTGAAGCACGAGTCAGAGTTACTCGAAGCTTATCGTCAAGCGGCGGCCGTGGGCGACGATGTCTTGGCCGAGCAGTTTATCGGCGGCGCCGAATTGACAGTCACTATTTTAAAGGGTGAGGCCTTGCCCATCGTTCGCATGTCGACTGACAACGAATTTTACGATTATCAAGCAAAGTACGAATCTGATGAGACCCAGTATTTTTGCCCTGCCGGCTTAGGCGATGAACTTGAGCAAGAAGTTCGTGCTCTCGCATTAAACGCATTCAACGCCTTGGATTGTGCGGTATGGGGCCGAGTCGACCTCATGCTAGATGCGGCAGGCAGGCCGCTTCTATTGGAGGTCAATACTGTTCCTGGCATGACAAGCCATAGTTTAGTGCCGATGGCGGCTTCGAGCTCTGGGCTCAATTTTGAAGAGTTAGTGGTCGAAATTTTACAAACAACCCTAGATAAAGACGGGGTTAGGTGAATGAGTAAGCAGCGCGCCTTTGCTAATCAAGAACGTGAATTCCAAGTTCGCCGCTTCGGCAAGCTTGGTCGTGGTTTGGTACTGGCTTTAGCCTCGGTGTTGTCATTCGTTGCCTTGAGCTTGTTGGTGGTCGATCATTTATATCGCCCCGACACCTTTAAAATTGACCAATTGAAAATCACTGGAAAGTTTCGTTACATTGATCCACAGAGTATTGAAGCGGCCGTGATTGATGCCGCCTCTGGAAATTTCTTTTCGCTTGACCTCGATAGCATCAAAGCTGAGGCTGAAAATATTGCCTGGGTAGAGAGCGTCGATGTGCGCCGAGAATGGCCTGATACATTGGTGTTATCGGTCAGCGAACACCGGCCCGCCATGCGTTGGGGGAGCGACCAATGGGTTAGCACCACTGGTGTCGTGATTAAACTGCCAGAGTCGATCGAAGCGAGCGATGTGGTCATTCTTAAAGGCAGCGAATCACAAGCGAAACGCATTTTGATGCAGGCGACTCGTTGGAAGAAAGAGTTGCTTGCACAAAGCTTGGAACTTAGAGGTGTCGAGCTTAGCGAAAGCGGTGCCTGGACACTCACTTTGTATTACCAAGCATACGATGCCGAGTTCGATGTGCTGCTTGGGCACGAAGAAATAGCACAGCGACTGCAGCGTTTCGAGTTGCTGTTTGAACGACAATTTAAATACTCTGAGCGACCGCTAAAGCGTGTCGACGCTCGCTATCCAGATGGCTTGGCTGTAGAGCAAACTCAGGCCGTTTCACTTAGTACACGAGCATTGCCAAATCATATGGCAATCGCATTAAACAACTAGCACTAGCGCGATACTGCAATGAGTAAAAAAGACGAAAGTAGATTGATAGTTGGTTTGGATATAGGAACGTCCAAAGTGCTTGCCATTGTTGGGGAGGTCAATGGTGATGGCGACGTTGAAATCATCGGTTATGGCCATCACCCAGCGACCGGTATGCGCAAGGGCGTGGTCGCTAACATTGAAGAGACTGTTACCGCTATCCAACGAGCCGTAGAAGAAGCTGAGTTGATGGCTGGCTGTCAAATTTACTCGGTGTTCGCCGGCATTGCTGGTGCGCATATTAATAGCTTTAACTCTCATGGCGTGGTCGCGGTTCGCGATAGCGAAGTTGACGAGAGTGACGTCGAACGCGTTATTGAATCAGCCAAAGCAGTAGCGATTCCGAACGACCAATCGATACTCCATGTATTACCTCAGGAATACATCATCGATGGGCAAGAGGGTATTCGTCACCCTATCGGTATGAATGGCATACGTCTCGAAGCTAACTTGCATATGGTGACTGCATCGGTCAGTTCTGAGAAAAATATTGAGAAATGTATTCGGCGCTGCGGCTTAGAAGTTGACGACATCATTCTGGAGCAATTGGCATCGTGTGAGTCCGTTTTGACCATGGACGAAAAAGAACTCGGTGTGTGTTTGGTCGACATCGGCGGCGGCACCACGGATATCGCTGTCTATTCAGAAGGTGCGGTAAGACATACGGCGGTTATTCCGGTTGCGGGCGATCAAATCACCAACGATATCGCCATTGCCTTGCGAACCCCGACCGCGTCGGCAGAAGAAATCAAGAAGCGCTATGGCTGTGCGCTAAGACAAATGGCGGCGGTCGACGAAAGCATTGAAGTGCAAACGGTTGGTGATCGCCCACCACGTAAGCTTTCTAAACAGACATTAGCTGAAGTTGTGGAACCTCGAATAGAAGAGCTGTTTGAGCTTATTAGAGTAGACCTACGACGTAATGGTTTTGATCACATGATTCGTTCAGGTGTCGTGCTGACCGGCGGCAGCTCGAAGATGCTAGGCATGATTGAACTTGCCGAAGAGATCTTCCATCTGCCTGTCAGATTAGGCATGCCAAAGTACTTAGGCGGCTTGAGCGAAGTGGTTAAAAATCCGATTTATTCAACAGGGGTTGGCCTGGTGCAGTTTGGCCATATCAACCAAAGTGGGCCAAAGAAAAAGGCCAAAACAGAATCTAAAATCAATTCAATACTCCAACGAGTAAAGCATTGGTTTCAAGGTAATTTTTAAAAAAAACTAAATAACGGGAGTTAAATATGTTTGAACTATTAGATACGATTGACCAACAAGCGGTCATTAAAGTCGTTGGTGTAGGCGGTGGTGGCGGTAACGCAGTTAACTACATGCAGCTGTCCAACATTGAAGGTGTTGAGTTTATTAATGCGAATACTGATGTGCAGGCATTGCAAACATCAGATTGCCCTACCATATTGCAATTGGGTGGTAATCTCACCAAAGGCTTGGGTGCGGGTGCCGATCCAGATATCGGCCGCCAAGCCGCGATTGAAGATCGTGAGCGTATTGCTGAATCTCTGGCTGGAAGTGATATGGTTTTTATCACCGCTGGCATGGGTGGTGGTACCGGTACCGGGGCCGCTCCAGTCATTGCCGAGATTGCACGTGACATTGGCGCTCTGACGGTTGCTGTTGTCACTCGGCCGTTTAGTTTTGAAGGTGCGCGTCGCGCCAAGTTAGCCGATCAAGGTTTGAAGCTGCTTAAAGAGTCGGTTGATTCGCTGATTACTATTCCGAATGAAAAACTCCTTGAAGTGATGGGTAAAGAGGCGTCGTTGCAAGATGCTTTTGCAATGGCTAACGACGTATTACGTAATGCTGTACAAGGTATCTCAGAGTTAATTACCAGCCCTGGTCTGATTAACGTCGATTTCGCCGACGTGAAAACAGTGATGTCTGAAATGGGGCAAGCTATGATGGGCGCCGCCTCGGCAACCGGCCCAACGCGTGCTTCCGAAGCGGCTCGTAATGCTTTGAGCAGTCCCTTGCTTGAAGACACAAACATTCGCGGCGCCAAAGGCATTTTGGTTAATGTTACAGCAGGGCCTGACTTGTCAATTGGTGAGTTTGGTGAAGTCGGCGGCATGATTCGCGAGATGGCGTCTGACGATGCGACCGTCGTTATCGGCACCTCGATTGACCCTGAAATGAAAGACGAGCTTCGTGTCACTATGGTGGCAACTGGTATAATGGATGGCTCAGATCAAGCCGCAGCACAACCTAAAATGGAAGTGGTGCAACAGGTGGGCAAGGCGGTTGGTGGTGACTATGATCCAAGCGGCGCATCTTATGACCGCAGCGGTGGTTATGAGCGTGGCTCAAGCTCCGCTCAATATGATGGTTTAAATGATGTTGAAGCATCTGAATCGTTACTGGTATCAGGAACAAGAGGTCGTGATTCTTCTGAGCTGCCTTTGTTTGATACAGAGGGTCAAAAAGGCTTGGATGTACCGACATTTTTACGTCGTCAAGCCGATTAGTGCGTAATCATTAATAGAAGGGTCAGTTGAGAATGCGCCAAGCACCATTGGACTATGGTCCCGACCTTGTTAATACAGGCGTTAAAACCTACACAATTCCTCCCGTTTCGTGTAGGATTTGCGCCTTGTCTTGACGATGTTAGACGTTTAGTCGTTTTATTCTTGGCGATTGTCTAATGAAACATAATCTCGACTGTAAAATGACTCATAAATATCACTTTTCTGTCATAATTGTTGAAACGAACAAGCTATTGTCTAGCTGTTCAGTATCAAAGTAGAGTATTAGTACTTTACTTAGGTCCTTACTTTTGGGCAGAATAGATAGAATAATGATGCAATAACCGTGATGAACTGCCCCCAAGTAACTATTTGCTTATGATCCATCAGCGTACTCTTAAAAACGTAATACGTGCTACAGGCGTAGGCCTGCATACTGGCGAGAAAGTGTATTTGACTTTACGACCAGCTGCCGTTGATACCGGCATCGTGTTTCGACGCGTTGATCTTGATCCTGTTGTTGAGTTACGCGCTGACCCAAATCAGGTTGGTGATACTCGGCTTTCCACGGCGTTGAAAGAGGGCGATGTCACCGTTTCGACTATTGAGCACTTAATGGCCGCTCTCGCAGGCCTAGGTATTGATAACGTATACGTTGAAATTACCTCACCTGAAGTGCCAATAATGGACGGTAGTGCCGCGCCGTTTGTGTTTTTGGTCCAGTCTGCTGGTGTGGTTGAGCAAACAGGCCCCAAAAAATTCATTCGAGTGAAGAAAACCATCAAAATTGAAGATGGTGATAAATGGGCTCAATTTGAGCCGTTTGAAGGCTTTAAAGTATCTTTCGCTATCGACTTCGATCACCCTATTTTTGCTAAATCTCCTCAGCAAGCAACCGTTGATTTCTCAACCACCTCATTTGTTAAAGAGGTTAGCCGAGCTAGAACCTTTGGTTTCATGCACGAAGTCGAGGCCTTGCGCGAAGCCGGCCTTGCTCTTGGTGGCAGCCATGACAATGCGATTGTTATGGACTCATACACCATTCTTAACGATGACGGTCTGCGCTATGAAGACGAATTCGTAAAACATAAAATTTTAGATGCAATTGGTGATCTTTATTTATTAGGCCATCAGTTGATCGGTGCATTTAGTGCCTATAAGTCGGGCCACGCTCTGAATAATAAATTATTGCGAGCATTGCTTGCGCAACCAGATGCTTGGGAGTTGGTGACGTATGATGATCCTGCTGAGGCTCCGATTGCGTTTATGCATTTAGCGAATGCCTAACTATCGATAATTAAGATTGATTACGGCAGTTTATGATGAAGCCGTATTGCTAGTTTAATCGGCTTTTTTAAGTGTTTCGGCTAAACGTTTTAACGACGCCGCTAACTGCTCATTTTTTATGAGCGCCTGGGTTGCCTCGATTGATTTTAGTGAAGACTCCGATGGTTTACGCCATTTAGATTCGCTTGAAGCGGCTAAGTTTTGCTTGTAGGCTTGGGTACTTTCTTTCGGCTCGCAGTGTTTTGCCTCGCAGTACGATTGCTTTAAAGACATTTGAATTCGTAGGCTTAGTACGTCTGAAAAGCCGGCATTGTTGATCGCCTCTAGCAGAGTATTTTGCTGATGCTTTAAGATAGTTGCGGTACTCGATTGCTCACAGCTAATGGTGAGAACGCCGTCATCTAAGCTAGCTAATGATGCAAACTCAGTGATTCTTGAGTTAACTTGCTGGTCGCACCATTGTTGCCAAATGGGTGTAATGCTAAGAAGATGATTCTGCGTTTCATTTAGCTTTCGCAAAAATGGTAAACGGTTTAGTATGTTTGAAACACTTTGCTTGGTCTTTACGCTATTCGGAGACTTTAGACGTAAAGAGTTCGTTAAGGTTTTGTGTTTAGATGGTTGGTTTTTGTCACTAGAATCAGGCATGACGTGAATATAACATTTTAGAAATTAAAATAACGTTGGGTTTATTTTGAAAATCATTTTATTAAAAGACAATACAGCCAAAAATGGTGCATTTTGCCTTTCTGGCCATAAATTGCTAATAAGTGGTGTTGCATTGTTAGTTGCATTACCGGTATTTCTCGGGCTGACAAGCTATTGGGTTGTGTCGGCGATAGATCGCTCCTTGAACCCATTTGTAGACCCTCAATATCGTATTGCGGTAGAGTCTCGCGTTAATGAGCAGCAGCAAGAGATGCTTAAAACGCGTAATTATGTTCGCCAGCATATGGATGTACTGGGTCGTCGCGTTGGTAGTCTACAAGCTCAAGTTTCTAGAATTAATGCAGTTGAAATGCGCATAGCTGAAACCTCTGGTATTAATTTAGAAGATTTTCAATTTGAACAAGACCCTCCAATTGGCGGGGTAGTAGCGACTGAAAGTGTCGATTCTGAACAAGTTGATATTGAGAACGCCATTGTCGCGATCGAAAAAGAGCTTGCTCTGCGTGAATCTGAGATCGCCGCGGTTGATTTTTTGTTGTCACGTAATAGCCTAGAAACACAACAAACCCCAGCAGGCTGGCCTGTCGAAGGTGGGTGGGTGTCATCTAATTTTGGTTCTCGCCTACACCCAATTTCTGGTAAGAAACAGTTTCACCGAGGTGTCGACATACCTGGCAAAGAGGGGAGTGCTGTATTCGCGGTAGCTGATGGCGTTGTCATTCGTTCCGAGAAAGGCGGTACTTTTGGCTGGATGATCGAAATTGATCATGGCGATAGCTTAACAACGCTCTATAGTCACAATCGTAAAAATTTAGTATCGCAAGGTGAAACGGTTGTTAAAGGTCAAGCGATCGCTGAAATTGGTTCGACTGGGCGCTCTACCGGCCCACATCTGCACTTTGAAGTATCGAAAAACAATCGGAATATTAACCCTGTTCGGTACCTATATAAGAAGTCTTGATGAGCGCGCGTTTTTATTGATTAGATAAAAGGGCGCTTGCGCCCTTTTTTAATGCACTCGTTATTTAAATAAATTAGGCTTAGTTCATGTGATCGAGACCTTATAAAAAGCCATCTTCGTTTCTCTAAATAGTCGCTTAGAACATGCTCAGGGAATAGTTCCTTGGAATTTAACTTTAAAGCCTTATACTTGAATGATATTCGGCATAAATCGTGTCTAAACCCTTAGCAGTTGGTAGTCATTAGCTATCAATCAAATAACAATAATTAGGTTTACCTGTGTTAAAGAAAATTTTTGGTAGTCGTAATGACCGGTTAGTTCGACAAATGTCGAAACGAGTCAAGAAAATTAGCGACTTAGAGACGTCCTTTCAAAGCCTCAGTGATACAGAGTTGCAGGCCAAGACTGTCGAGTTTCGGTCTCGTTTAGAACAGGGTGAAACCTTAGATGATCTATTGAATGAGGCTTTTGCAGCGATGCGCGAAGCGTCGGTGCGAGCACTGGGCATGCGTCATTATGATGTCCAGCTACTCGGTGGCATGGTGTTGCATAAAGGCCAGATATCCGAAATGCGCACCGGTGAAGGCAAAACGCTAATGGCAACATTGCCAGCCTATCTTAATGCCTTGGCGGGCAGTGTGCATGTTGTAACGGTAAACGACTACCTCGCTGCGCGTGACGCCGAGTGGATGGCAAAGGTCTTTAATTTCATGGGGCTAACGGTTGGCGTTATTGGGTCTGGCCAAGCGCAAGATGTTAAGCAGGCGGCCTATAATAATGACATCGTTTATGGCACCAATAACGAATTCGGTTTTGATTACCTGCGCGATAATATGGCGTTTTCTGGTGACCAGAAAGCACAGCGCGATTTAAGCTTTGCTATTGTTGATGAAGTTGACTCAATTTTAATTGATGAAGCCCGTACCCCGTTGATTATCTCGGGCCCTGCTGACACCGCCGCCGAGGTGTATAGTAAGATCGATGTCATCGTGCCCCAGTTAGTCCGTCAAGAAGAGGAAGAGGGTGACGGCGATTACACCGTCGACGAAAAGTCTAAACAGGCCTACTTAACTGAAGCCGGTCATGTAAAAGCTGAGCAGTTAATGGTTAGCATCGGTTTATTATCTGAAGATTCAAGTCTTTATGATGTCGGCAGTATCACCTTATTGCATCATTTATACGCGGCTATCAGAGCACATACCTTATTTAATAAAGATATTGACTATGTCGTTCAAGATAACGAGATTGTTATTGTCGACGAATTTACTGGCCGAATGATGTCCGGCCGCCGTTGGTCAGATGGTTTACATCAAGCGATCGAAGCAAAAGAAAAAGTCGCAATCCAACGCGAGAACCAAACGTTGGCGGCGATTACGTTTCAAAACTATTTTCGCCTTTATGACAAGCTTTCTGGCATGACTGGCACCGCCGATACTGAAGCCGTCGAGTTTATGGAAATCTACAGCTTAGAAGTTGTGGTGGTTCCAACCAACACTGAAATGGTACGGGTTGACCAAGCCGATGTGATTTTCAGAACACAACAAGAAAAATTCAGTGCGATTGTCGAAGATGTAAAAGAGCGTAACGAAAATGGTCAACCGGTATTACTAGGCACCGCATCTATTGAAGTGTCTGAGTTGCTATCGAATGAATTTGTAAAACAAAAAATTGACCATGAAGTTCTGAATGCGAAACACCATGATCGTGAAGCGCTTGTTATTGCCAAAGCCGGTCGGGCTGGCGCGGTGACTATTGCGACAAATATGGCTGGTCGTGGTACCGATATCGTGCTCGGCGGCAATCTTGATATGCGCCTTGCCGATGCGGCAGACGATGCACAGAAAGATAAAATCAAAGCCGAGTGGCAAGAAGAACATAACGCGGTTCTCGAAAAAGGCGGTTTGTATGTAATCGGCACTGAGCGGCATGAATCTCGTCGTATTGATAATCAGTTACGCGGGCGCTCTGGTCGTCAAGGTGACGCTGGTGAAACACGTTTCTTCTTGTCGATGGACGATTCGCTGATGCGCATATTTGGCAGTGAACGTATTTCGAATATGATGCAAAAAGTCGGTATGGAAGACGGTGAGGCGATTGAGAGTCGCTTGGTGTCACGTGTTATCGAAAACGCACAGCGCAAAGTCGAAGGTCATAACTTCGATATTCGTAAACAACTACTTGAGTACGATGATGTTGCTAATGAACAGCGTAAGCTGGTTTATTCCGAGCGTAATCAGTTAATGTCTTCGGACGACGTGTCAGAAAATATCGAAAATATGCGTGAAGAGGTGGTTGATGGGGTTGTTGATCGCTCAATTCCCCCGCAAAGTTTGCCCGAGCAGTGGAGTATCGATCAATTGGAAGACGACCTTCGTCTGGAATTTGGCGTAGAGATGCCGGTGAAACAGTGGCTAGCTGAGGATAAGTCCTTGTATGAGGAAACCCTTCGCGATCGTATTTTGGAAAAAGTCGAAGAGACTTATAAAGCTAAAGAAGAGCAATACGGCCCAGAAATTATTCGTCATTTAGAAAAAGTGATTATGTTACAAACGCTGGATACTCAGTGGAAAGAGCATCTCGCCGAAATGGATTATCTGCGTCAAGGCATTGGTCTGCGAGGCTATGCTCAGAAAAACCCTAAGCAAGAATATAAGCGTGAAGCATTCGACATGTTCACTACCATGCTTGACCGAGTTAAAAGTGAGGTCATCACTGTCTTGGCAAAGGTTCAACTGCGCGAAGAATCCGAAGTAGATGAGCTTGAGCGTCGTCAACAAGAAATGTCTCAAGAAGGTTTAGAGCTTCAGCATGCCGGTGCAGCATCGCCACAAGCTGAACCGCAACCCGAAGGCCAAGAGCCGGCGCCGTTTATTCGAGAGACACCCAAGGTTGGTCGTAACGAGGCTTGCCCATGTGGGTCGGGCAAGAAATATAAGCAGTGCCACGGTAAGCTAAAATAGGCGCTGCGACGATTTCAAATCGCCACCGTTAATATTGATGCTTAGGCCAAGTAAAGTGAGTAGTTAAGATGGCAGTAGGTCTAAAAGAGCCTGGTAATTTATTGCCAGTGCCAGGTGTAAAGCTTGCAACAACGGCGGCCGGTATTCGTTATCAGGGTCGTGATGATTTGCTGCTGATTACGCTAAGCGAAAACACCAAAGTATCGGCTGTTTTCACACAAAATAAGTGCTGTGCCGCGCCAGTTACTTTGGCCAAGGCGCACATGCTTAAAAATGCACCTCGTGCGTTGCTGATTAACTCCGGCAATGCGAATGCGGTGACTGGCCAACAGGGATTGGAAAACGCGGTTCAGAACTGTTCTGAGGTGGCCGCTATTCTAGGTCTTAGTGCAGATCAAGTGCTGCCATTTTCGACCGGTGTTATTGGTGAGCAATTGAATATGGAGGCTATGAGCCAAGGTATTCTGGCGCTCGAGAGTCAACTACTCGCTGATAATTGGTTGTTAGCCGCCGAGTCAATAATGACCACCGATACCGTTGCCAAAGCGGTGTCTCGGCAGATCGAATTAAACGGAAAACGGCTTACCATTAGCGGCATTGCAAAAGGCTCGGGCATGATCTGCCCCAACATGGCTACCATGTTGGCGTATGTTGCAACTGACGCCAATATTTCAAGCGATGATCTTGATGTGCTTCTCAAACGTGGAACCGGCGCGAGCTTCAACCGAATAACCGTTGATAGTGATACTTCGACCAATGATGCATTGGTCCTCATGGCGACCGGCAAAGCCGACTCCGTGCCACTTGACTCGCAAGGGCTTGACGCCTTCTATGGTGTATTAGAAGAGGTGCTTATCGAACTGGCTACCTCTATTATTCGAGACGCCGAAGGGGCCACCAAATTTGTTAAAGTAGAGGTTCAGGGCGGCTCAAGCGAAGCCGATTGTTCGGCAATCGCTTATTCTATCGCTCATTCTCCATTGGTTAAAACCGCACTATTTGCCAGTGACCCTAATTGGGGCCGAATTTTGATGGCATTAGGCAAAGCGCCGGCTGATTCCCTCGATATGGATCTTGTTGATATCAAAATCGGCCATGTTTCGCTTATCGAGCAAGGTCAGCCTGCGGCAAGCTATACCGAAGAAGCTGGCAAGGCGATTTTCATTCAAGACGAAATAAGTATTCATATTGAGCTGAATCAAGGCTCTGAGAGCTTCCATGTGTGGACTTCTGACCTCTCACATGACTATGTAAGTATTAATGCTGACTATCGTAGTTAGCGGCACTGCTTAGCGTCTATGAGAAGAATTGAAGTAGCGGTAGGCGTCGTTTACAACTCGGCTGGTGAAGTGTTAGTTGGTCAGCGCGTGGTCAAAGATCAGTATTTCGAGAAGTGGGAGTTTCCGGGTGGCAAGCTAGAGCGCGGCGAGACCGCGCAACAAGCCTTGGTTCGAGAATTTCGAGAAGAGACCGGCATTCATATAAAAGCGAGCTCGCCATTAATGTTGGTCGAGCATGACTACCCCGACCGGCATGTTAGATTACATGTGCATACGATTAGCGAGTTCGATGGCGATGCCTGCGCTTTAGAAGGCCAAGCACTTAAGTGGGTGCCTATTATTGAACTCGATCAGTTCGATTTTCTTCAGGGCAATCAAATCATCTTGGATAGACTTAAAGATGGTGGTTTGCCGTAGCCTAGGGCTACCTCCGCCGAGTAATCACTTGTCGTTTATATGGCTCTTGGCTAAATTAAGGTATTGCTGGTGTAATTTTTCGACCGCTTGTTGCACATCGATGATGTCTCGGTTATTAGCAATGATATCGTCGGCAAATTGCTGCCTCTGTGTATCGTTTAACTGTGTTTTCATAATGGCCTCTACTTCGGCCAATTCCAGCCCACTGCGTTTTTGAACACGGCGAATTTTCACTTCTTTGTCGGCAGTGACTACTAACACGCGTTTCATTAATGCTCTAAAAGGAGAGTCTGCTGTCAGTAATGGCACCACAACCATGCAGTATGGCGAGTTCGCGCCTTGTATTTGCCTGACGGTCTCTTTTCTAATTGCCGGGTGGGTGATGGCGTCTAACGTTGCTTTGCTTTTGTCGTTAGCAAAAGCTAACTGCCTAAGCTGAGCGCGATCTAAATAACCTGAGGCTAACAGAATACTCTGGCCAAACGCCTTAACAAGCTCTTGTAATGCCGGTTGTTCGGGTTCCACAATTAAACGTGCGATCACATCAGTATCAATAATCGGCACGCCAAGCGAGGCGAAGTGGTCTGAGGCGACCGTTTTGCCGCTGCCGATTCCGCCAGTAATTCCAATTACGTAAGTCATAGGCATTGGGTGTCAGGGTTCAAAATCAGGCAATTGGGCTAAGAGTTCTTAAAGGTTTAAAGATTCATGTAACTCAAATAGGCCTGATTTATCTCGTTGCCCCAGAGCATGGCGATCCAGCCAGCGGCGGCAATATAAGGGCCAAACGGGATAGCAAGTTTGGCCGAGGCTTTTTTAAATAGCATCAAGCCAATGCCAACAATGCTGCCAACGACGGTAGAAATAAGGATAATTTGAGGTAAGTAAATCCACCCAAACCAAGCACCTAGCAAAGCCATTAACTTAAAGTCACCATGGCCCATGCCTTCTTTGCCCGTAAGCAATAGAAATAACTGAAACACCACCCAAAACACTAAATAGCCGATGATGGCGCCAATAACCGAATCACTTGTTGAGGCGAACACAGGCAGCAAGCTTATACAAAGGCCCAGCCACATTGTTGGTAGAACAATGTCATCAGGCAGCAGTTTGTGGTCAAAGTCGATGAAAGATAAGGCCACTAAAACCCACGTTAAAATTAATCCCAAGCCTGCCTGAAGTGAAAACCCGAACTTATACACAACCACTGCGCTCAAAACGGCTGTCAGTAGTTCCACCAGGGGGTAGCGAATGCTAATGCTTGTTTTACACTTCGCGCACTTTCCCCTCAAAAGCAACCAGCTGATCAATGGAATATTTTGCAGAGCGGTAATAGGGGTTTTACATTTACTGCAATGTGATGCCGGCTTTGACAAGCTCGGAGGTTCCTCGTCATTCAACGGTTCAAGGTCGAGCCAATCTCTAGATTGCACTGTCCAGCTGTGTTTCATCATCACCGGGTAACGATAGATCACAACATTCAAAAAGCTACCGACAAGCAAGCCAAATAGGCCCCCAATAGAACTCAACCAAGAGTTTGGTAAGGTGGCAAAAATCTCAAGCATGGATCAGGGTTCTTAGAATACTGAGGCTAGTTTGAAAATTGGAAGATACATAGCGATTACCATGGTGCCGATAATTCCGCCAAGAACAACAATCATCAATGGTTCGATAATACTTGCTAAGGCGTCGACCGCATCATCCACTTCGCGCTCGTAGAAATCGGCAACCTTATCTAACATAATCTCCAGCTCACCCGATTCTTCACCGCTCGCAACCATCTGAAGCATCATGTTCGGAAATACCCCAGTGGCATTCATCGAATTTTCTAAACCACGGCCGGTACTAACATCATTTTTCACATCTAATACAGCTTTTTGGTAGACCCTATTGCCTGTCGCAGCACCGACTGTATCCATGCCATCTACTAATGGAACACCTGCGCCGAAAGTGATAGAAAGAGTTCTAGAGAATCTTGCTAAAGCCGATTTTTTTAAAATAACACCAAATAATGGTGCCTTTATCAGTAAGCGGTCCAAGGCAAATTTCATTTTTTCTGAGCGTTTATAAAACGTCACAAAGGCAAAGACTACACCGATAGTGACTAATAAGTATTTCCACCAATGTGCTTGCATCGCTTCTGACATATCAACAATAACGCGTGTCAGTGTCGGCAAGTCAGCGCCAAAGCCATTGAATAGGCTTTCAAACTGGGGTATCACAAATAACAATAGTAGTACGGTCACAAGGCCTGCGATAACAAGTACAATCATTGGGTACATCATGGCTGATTTTACTTTGCTTTTAATGGCCTCGAGTTTTTCGGTGTATGTTGCCACCCTGTCAAGCATCGTATCAAGTTTACCCGACTCTTCACCCGCCTCAGTTAAGCTCGTGAACAAGCGGTTGAAATGCAGAGGGTATTTTTTTAAAGCAACGCTTAGTGCCGACCCCGATTCGACATCACGGGCCAAATCAAGCATTAGTTTTTCCATTGATGCGCTTTCATGGCCTTTGCCAACGGCTTTTAGCGTTTGTGCGACCGGTATGCCAGCGCCAATCATGGTCGCCATTTGCCGTGACGCAAAGCTGATATCGACGGTTTTGATCGGTTTGGCATTTGAGAAAATGCTTTTGGTTCTGCGCTTAATCTTGGTTACTCGAACGCCGCGCTGGCGGAGAATTGCTCGAGCTTGCGCAAGGGACGGCGCTTCAACCTCGCCTTTTAATTCTTGGCGTTTTTGATTTACACCAACCCATTCAAACTCAGTGGTCTTACTTTTTTTTGCTGTAGCCATAATGTTCTATTATTGTAGTGCGCGTTTTGTTGTTATGGGCGTTCGGCATATTTCATTTTTGAAAAGTATTATCTGAACGGCAATGAAATAAAAAGCCTTTGTTTTCAACAGTGTATTACACGTTGGTCACACGTTCAATTTCTTCGAGTGTGGTCAGACCTTCTTTAACTTTTATTAAACCGGATGCTCGAAGGTCTAACACACCGTCGTCGGTCGCTGATTTATCGATATCGTTCTCGGTGCAACCTTCCATTATCATGGCTTTTATATTCTCGCTGATAGGCATCACTTGAAATATGCCTGCACGGCCACGATAACCATTGGTGCAATTTGAACATCCCTTTTCGCTGGCTTGATAGAGAGTGAATGTGCCTAAGTCGCTTTGTTTGAAGCCGGCTTCAAGCATTACTTTATCGGGTAATTCGAAGGCCACTTTACAGTTTTGGCAGAGTTTACGAGCGAGCCGTTGTGCAACGATTAGATGTACTGCCGAAGCAACATTAAATGCCGGTATACCCATGTTTAGAAGACGAGTGAGTGTCGAAGGAGCGTCGTTTGTGTGTAAAGTTGATAGCACCATATGACCGGTCTGAGCGGCTTTGATCGCGATTTCACCGGTTTCTAGATCTCGAATCTCGCCCAGCATTATAATGTCAGGATCTTGTCGTAGAAATGCGCGCAGGGCGCCAGCAAAATCCAAACCAGCCTTCTCATTGATATTTACTTGGGTTATACCTGGAAGTTGAATCTCGACAGGGTCCTCCACTGAAGATATGTTTTTAGCTGGAGTGTTCAGTGTGTTTAGAGCTGAATACAAGGTAACCGTCTTACCACTGCCTGTGGGGCCGGTGATTAAAACCATTCCGTAAGGCCTATTAACAACGTGCCTATACAGTTCTAGCTGTTCATCAGTAAATCCAAGCGTGGTTAAATCTAGGTTCGCCGCGCTTGAATCTAAAATTCGAAGTACAACTTTTTCGCCGTGCACAGTGGGCAATGTGTTAACACGGAAATCATATGCCTTGGTTTTTGATATCCTCAATCGTACGCGGCCATCTTGTGGTGCTCGCCGTTCAGCGATATCGAGCTTAGCTAAAATCTTAATACGGGCTACGATCCTGGGTGCAAAGGACATTGGCTGCGAGGTTGCTTTATAGAGTACGCCGTCAACGCGAAAGCGGATACGCAGCTCTTTTTCAAACGGTTCGATATGAATATCTGACGCGCCTTGGTTAATTGCATCAATAAGAATTTTATTAACATACTTAACGATCGGGGCTTCGTTCGGGTCAAAGGCGTCATCAGCCGGCTTTTCAGCCTCATCAGCGTCAGCAATATCTAACTCTAAGTCGCCATCACCAAGAAAATCCTCAAGCCCGCCGCCTTGTTCACTTTCTAACTCTTGAATCAGGCTGGTTAAAGCTGAAAGCTCTGTTTGTACCGGTATGATTTGTAGACCTGTATAAAACTTGATTTCGTCTAAGGCATTTTTATTGGTAGGGTCGATGGTCGCAACAAATAAATTTTTGCCGTGCTTATAGATCGGCAGAACACTATGGCGAGCAACAATCTTGTTATCAATAAGTTCCGTGGGAATTGATGCTTTATCAAGTGTCGATACGTCGAGCAGCGGTATTCCAAATCGCGACGACATTTCTTTGCTATATGTATCATTAGATATGATCGATGATTCAAACAGCGTAGCGAGAGACTCAGAAGACGACTTACCCGACAGGGGTAAGGAGCTAATATTGCCTTCATCGATTAATTCAAGATTAATCAATGTTTTAATAATAGGTGATATGTTTTCGAGCATAGTGATATTCTCTTATATTCGAATGCAGTTGCATGCTTATAAACGTATTGTAGCTGTATTCACGACAAACACTACGTTTAATATCGCGTAAACGTTGTTGATTGACAAAAAACTACAATTTTAGTAAATCATTAAACGGTTACCAACGATTTCGTACCATATGAACTATACTATTGTTATTCCTGCCAAAAATGAAGCGCTTGGATTAAGTACATTATTACCCAAGCTAGAAAACCTAAATGCTCACGAGATCATCGTCGTCGACGACGGATCTTCAGATGATACTTGTGGTGTATGCGCGCAATACAATGTAACGGTAATCTCACACCCATACTCGAAGGGAAACGGTGCATCGATTAAAACGGGTGCTCGAGCGAGCTCGACGGAATTGACCGTCTTTATGGATGCTGATGGTCAGCATAGACCTGAAGATGTTTCAGGGTTGGTTGAAGAGTTAAAAAAAAATAATTATGACATGGTCGTTGGGGCTCGAGATGCAGGCTCTCAAGCTGGAATATTTAGAGGTTTAGGCAATAGACTTTATAATCTTTTTTCTTCATGGGTAGTAGGGCGAAAAATTCCAGATTTAACGTCGGGCTTTCGTGTTGTAAAAACCGTTTTGTTCCTTGAGTTCTTATCATTGCTACCAAATGGCTTTTCATACCCGACTACGATTACAATGTCGTTTTTTCGTGCCGGATATAGTGTAGGTTATCGCACTATATCTATGCCACCGAGGATCGGTAAAAGCCACCTAAGGATATGGAAAGACGGAGCTAGGTTCCTAATTATTATATTTAAGGTGGGTACGCTTTACTCTCCATTAAAAATTTTCTTGCCTTTCGCTGCCGCTCACTTTGCGTTGGGTATTGCCTACTATAGTTACACCTTTGTGACTGCCGGAAGATTTACCAATATGAGTGCTCTTCTATTTAGCAGTTCAGTAATCATTTTCCTTATAGGCTTAGTGTCAGAGCAAATTTCCACATTATTATATAAAAAATAGATTTGTATCAATCATCGTTTCTTCTGAAGAGTAGAAAAAAATAACCTAAATTGGCTTTGAAGTATGATAAAAAATAAACGAATATTTATCACCGGAGGAGCCGGATTCATTGGCTCATCCTTGACTGAAAAATATATCGAAGACAATGAGGTAGTGATATTTGATAATTTTGATCGAGACACTCTTAGTAGTACGTCGTTCAATGATCATCCTAATTTATCGATAGTTAAATCAGATGTGCTAGATAGGGAGCGCCTTATCGAAGCGGCTCATGGCGCTAACATTATTGTGCATGCCGCCGCAGTTGCCGGGATAGATAATACGGTTAAAAGCCCGGTTAATACGATGTTGGTAAATATGATTGGCACGGCGAATGCCTTAGCGGCAGCCCATGCAACCAAAGATACGGTTGAACGTTTTCTCGAGTTTTCGACGTCTGAAATTTTTGGTTCACAAGCCTATATGGCAAGTGAAACCACTTCAGCAGTAACCGGAGCGGTTGGCGAAGCTCGCTGGACATACGCCGTAAGCAAGCTGGCTGGAGAGCATTTAACCCATGCGTATCACAGAGAACATGATATCCCGACGGTTACTATCCGCCCATTTAATATCTATGGTCCTGGCCAAACTGGTGAAGGTGCTATTTCAATAATGATTCGCCGTGCTCTTGCTAATGAAGATTTGTTTATTTTTGGTGATGGAAGCCAGATTAGAGCTTGGTGTTATATCGACGATATGATTGATGCTATTCATAAATCCTTGTTAGATAAGCGAGCTATCGGTGAATCGCTAAATATTGGCAATTCGAAAGCCGTCACGACGATTTACGGCTTAGCTCAAACAATTTGCCGTGTCTTAGGTTCAAAATCAAACATTATATTTAAAACGGCCCTTTCTGCTGATATAGAGCTAAGGATACCGAGCACCTTAAAAGCGAAAGAATATATCGACTTTGAAGCACAAGTTGATTTAGAGCAGGGGCTCTTGAATACGGCTGAGTGGATTAAAGGCAACATTGAAGCGTTTCCTGAAATGCCTAAGATATTTGTAGACTAGCGCATGTACAAACTTTCAAAACCGAATATTTGCGAAGACGAAATTAATGCCGTAGCTGACGTGCTTCGATCTGGAAATTTAGTATATGGGGCGAAAGGGCGAGAGTTCGAGTCTGCTTTGGAACGATTCACTGGCAGTGGCTCGTCGAGAGTTGTTTCTTCCGGTACTGCGGCACTATACATAGCGTTAAAGAGCCTTGGAATAGGCGAAGGCGATGCTGTCATAGTTCCCGGATTTACCTTTCCGGCGACTGTCAACGCGGTCATTGTTTGCGGTGCAGTCCCTATTATATGTGATGTCGACCCGTTGACATATTGCATCGACCCAGTCTTGATTAGACAGGCGATCGACTCATGGCAAGGTCAGGAAAAAATCAAGGCGGTGCTTCCGGTTCATGAGTTTGGGTATCCTGCCGATATGCTCAAAATATTGGATATAGCATCAGAGCATAATTTGTTCGTTGTCGAAGATGCCGCTTGCGCAATAGGATCAACTTTAAACGGACAACACCTTGGAACATTTGGAGATATTGGTTGCTTTTCATTTCACCCTCGAAAGATGTTAACAACCGGAGAAGGTGGCGCTGTTGTCTCGGGTAATACTGACTTAGTTGCTAAAATTGAGGAGTTTAGGAATCATGGTATGACTTTTCAGAGTGGCATCGCCTCTTTTGAGCGGCCAGCGCTGAATTTTAGACTAAGTGATATTCAATCGGCAATGGGTGTAGTTCAATTAGGCAAGATTAGCCAGGCCATCAAAAGCCGGTCTAAATTGGCGAGTAGATACAACGATCTTCTTGGCGATGAAGCGCTCTTATCATTGCCATCATCAATCGATGGGCAGAATTGGCAAACTTTTATGGTTGTATTAGACGACTCACTCGATCGACCTACGATAATTAGCCATTTAAGAGAGTCTGGTATTGAAACTAATTTAGGTGCACAGTCGATTGTGCGCATGCCTAGTTTTGAGCCTTATGTTCTTGGAAATACCGAGACACCTATTTCAGATAGGTTGTACTTTCAAGGGCTTGCATTGCCTCTTACCGAACAGTACGGCGTTCAAGATATCGACCTTATCGCCACTAAATTATTAACGGTACTCAACAGCGCATGAGCAAAACGGCGGTATTATTAGGTTACGCAGGGACCGGACGAGAGTTAGCAAGCTGGTTACCAAAACTCGGTTATAGCAAGATTATCTACTTAGATGATGTTGTAGCCAATGAGAGTGTCGTCGGCACCATTAAAAAGTGGAATGAGTTTTCTTTGCATGATTTTTTTGCCACTATCGGCAGCTACAGAAGCATGGTTCGCAGATTGTCTGTTTTGGAAACAATACCTAAAGAACTTTTCTCTCGTGCAGTGTCTCCGCACGCAGCCGACTATAGTGAGCACTTGGGTGCAGGGTGTTTAATCTACCCCTTCAGCACTATTTGTAGCAACGTGAGGTTGGGTGATTTTTGCCTAATTTATCATTCCTGCACTATTTCGCATGATTCAGCACTCGAGAAAAACTGTATCGTATCTAATGGCGCGGTTGTTTCTGGAGGGGTCACTATTGGAGAAAATTGTTATATCGGGGCAAACGCAACTATTCTCGAAGGGGTGTCTATAGGCGATAATTGTATAGTCGCCGCAGGCGCCACTGTGACTCATGATGTGCCTCCTAGAACGATTTATGTTAACCCGAAGAAACATATGGTTAATAAGTACATTCCCTAAATAAAGCTCAGGTTTTAGACGTTGATTCACGTCTAAGGTAGTTTAAATACCCTATCAGGCCTGCGATCAAGTCGTATACGGTATTCCATAACCGAATCATAATTGACAGCTTTAAAGCAAGTGCAGGTGATATTAAAGTGCTCGTGATGGCAATGAATATGCCTTCTCGTACACCAATGCCTCCTGGGGCGAAAAAAGCAAGATAGCCTATTGTTACGCTAACCATATAGCCTCCAAGAATAAGTATGAATTGGTTTAAACCGATTGTTGGTGCGATGATAGAAACCAATGTATTCAAAATCAGGCCAATTAATACCCATAGCACTATGTATAGGAATGTAAATAGAAAATATTGCCTTGGCATGAGCTCTAAATTTTCCAGTATAAGATTTTTTAGATAGCCGCGTTGATTAATGCTCGACAGTAGTCGTTGCGCCAAGCAGTAAGCGAGTTTAAATAACCAGTAGCCAGTTATAAAAAACAGTACGGCACACGGAATCGCGGCGAGCGGGTGATAGTAATATAATATAAGTATCATTCCGCCAACTGTCGATATATACATTGAAAGCAATTGCTCTAGAATTGAAAGTGAAATGATTTCACTTGATGAAAATCCTAGCTTTTTTGACATCGCAGCTCTTAAAAAAATAGCCCATACTTTGCCAGGGATATACTTTGAGATAAGCATCATTGATGTTTGCTCAAGCGCAAACAGGTATTCTACTTTTTCGTGTCTGGCCGACAAAAGTCCTCTCCAGGCCAGGCTGCTAATGAGGAGCAGAGCGGCACTCAACAGAATAATCGTCAACAAATCTTTGATATCGAAGGGAAATTGAAATTCTTCAGTTCGAATTTGAGTGGATATAGAATAGGCGACCGATAGTATCGCGACGATAATTAGCGCGTTTATTATTGCCTTGAGCAAGCGTTGATTAAGTTTAGCGGTCATATTATGGGTTATTGTCGATCGAAAAAACTAGCTGCTTAACGAGTCACATAAGTCTATCCTATGTTTAGATATAAGCCTCATTTAATATAACCTGGTTGCTTAGAAATTTATTTTAATGAATACGAATATATTGTTAGTTACTACGAGCTTTCCTGGCTTATACCCCGAAACTAAACACTTAGGCGGCGGCGCTTTTTTGCTCAGCGAAGCGCAGGCTTTAGTTAGCCAAGGGTATGAGGTACACGTGATTATGCCTGCCGTACGCGGTGCTCTACATTATGAAAAATCAGGTGGAATTGAAATCGACCGTGTTTCATATCCGTTGATGAGCCTAAACCCAGGTTACAATGGTAAGCCTCAGCATGGGGAACTTAACGTATTAGAGAAGCTGAGTCAGGTATTCATGGCCATGTCTTTAATGTTTCGCGTAGCCACCGCCATAACTCGCCGGAGTCATGGGCTTCTTTGGTCCAACTGGTTGCAAGTTGGCTTTCTCAGCGCGATTGGTAATTTTGGTCGAATTCCTCATTTATTAAGCGTGCGGGGGAGTGACGTCAGAGGCACCCCTGATTGCTTGATTCGAATAATGGTCAAATTCACTCCTAACCTTCTAAATATGTATCCTGACGACCCAGAAATAGCTGATTGGGTTAAAAAGTATTCATTTTTTGAAGTTCAAG
>JALZVW010000007.1 GCA_023301745.1 Arenicella sp.
AATTTGGCGAGGTGCCATTTCCTAACATATAGGTACCAGCGAACCACATGCCTATGTAGGGAAGAAAAACACCTGCTATTAAAAACATGATTGCTTTTTTCAACATGATGAACCTAGTAGTAAATATAACAGTTTTATTATCCGACACAGTGTCGGGATATTTTTTGTCCGGATATTTTAACATTCATTTTTGTAAGCCCTTTCATTCCTTTGTTTCATCAAGATTTTTGAAAAATATCCCGACAAGGTGTCCGAATATTTTATGGGTGATATCGATCATCATTTGTTTAGAACGCTAGTCCTTTGCAAAAAATATCCCGACAGTCGGGATATTTCACCATTACCGTACAATATACTATGCTGGCGAGCCTAATAGAAGTTCGATTCAACAAAGAGCCTTGACCTTCAGTGTCAACGTCAGCGATAAAAGCCTAAGCCACAAAGCGCTTCTGAAAATCAGTGGCGAACAGCATTTATCTGGGCTACTTCACAATCCACACACATCAGCATCGCAACTTATCAGTACAATTAAAACTGCAAAGGCCAGCGAATTTTGTGCACGCACTAAAAACGTGGTTTGATATGCTTTCAGCGACTTGCGGTAAACAACATAGACGCATCACACAATGCAAATAGTTAAATAGACATGACTGACACTTTTACACTAGACACAGAAAAACTCGGGCTCTATCTGGCACAACACGTTGATGGGTTTGAAGGGCCATTGAGTGCTGAAAAATTTTCAGGTGGGCAGTCAAACCCAACCTACCTATTAACAACGCCGACAAAAAAATATGTCTTACGGCGTAAACCACCCGGCAAGCTACTGAAAGGTGCGCATGCGGTTGACCGTGAATTTAAGGTATTGTCGGCGCTTCACCCAACAGCGCTACCGGTCGCTCGAGCACTGCATTTGTGCAATGACGATTCGGTATTGGGCAGCATGTTCTACGTGATGGAGTTCATGCAAGGCCGGGTCTTGTGGGACCCAACCCTGCCAGAGTTTTCGAAGCAAGAACGCAGCGCTATTTATACCGAGATGAACCGAGTATTAGCTGAGTTGCATAAGGTTGATGTCGACGCCTCGGGCTTAACAGACTATGGCAAGAAAGCTGATTATTTTGCACGCCAAACGCACACTTGGTCTAAGCAATATAAGGCCGCCGAAACCATTGAGATTCCAGCGATGGAAGCCTTAATCAAATGGCTGCCGGAAAACATGCCAGCAGAAGATGGCCTGTATTCAATCACGCATGGAGATTATCGCCTTGATAACATGATGTTTCATGCCGACCGGCCTGAGGTAATCGCGGTGCTCGATTGGGAGCTCTCGACCATTGGTCACCCGTTTGCCGATTTGGCCTACCAATGCATGCAATATTACATTCCTAGTGGTAAGGGCCTGCCTGGCCTAGCCGATGCTGACCTTAAAGAGTTAGGCATACCGAGCGAGCAAGAATATATTGATATGTACTGCAAACGCATGGGTTACCAAGCGATTAGCAACTGGAACTTTTATCTTGCGTTTAGCTTATTTCGCCTAGCATCGATATGCCAAGGCGTAGTCAAGCGCGCTGAACAAGGCAATGCGTCGAGCGATAAGGCTGGGGAATACGGCGATTTAGTATCGCCCCTTGCAAACATAGCGCTTGGCCTTACAAAGGCTTAAATGCTTATCTAAGCAATACCAACAAAAGTAATATTAAGAAGGAAATACCATGACTAATTTATTCTCACCGTACTCATTGGGCAGCATGACTCTTGCCAATCGAGTGGTAATGGCGCCAATGACTCGTAATATGTCACCCGGCAACATACCCAGTGCTGACGTGGTCGAATACTATCGCCAGCGCGCCGCAGGCGGCGTAGGTTTAATCATTACCGAAGGCACCTGTGTTGGTCACAAAGCCGCTAGCGGTTACCCGAATGTGCCATTTATTGCCGGTGAGGAACCATTAGCCGCTTGGAAAAAAGTAGTTGATGCGGTGCATGCCGAGGGGGGTAAAATTGCACCTCAACTTTGGCATGTGGGCGGTATTCGCCGGCCCGGTGTCATGCCAGGTGGTGACGAGCCGGGCCATAGCCCATCAGGCATGGCGTTTCCTGGTAAAGTGACTGGCCACATCATGACTCAAAACGACATTGACGAAGTCACCGACGCCTTTGCTCAAGCCGCTGCCGACGCCGAGCAAGCCGGTTTCGATGCTATTGAGCTACACGGCGCACATGGCTACTTGCTTGACCAATTTTTCTGGGAAGGCACCAATACGCGCACAGACCAATACGGTGGCAGTGTTGAAAACCGTGTTCGTTTTGCTTGTGGCATCGTCAGGGCTATTCGCGCAAAGGTCAGCGCTGACTTTCCGATCATTTTTAGATTCTCACAATGGAAGCAGCAAGACTATACCGCCCGCTTAGCCGAAACGCCGGAAGCCTTGGGCGAGTTCTTAGCGTACTTGGTTGATGCTGGTGTGGATATTTTTCATTGTTCACAACGTCGTTTCTGGGAAGCTGAATTCGAGGGCAGCGACTTAAATTTAGCCGGTTGGGCCAAAAAACTGACCGGTAAAGACGCCATTACGGTTGGCAGTGTCAGCTTGAATGCCGATTTTTTACCTGAAGCCGGCGATATGGCCTTTAAAGATGCTGAGATTTCGAGTCTAGATAACCTAGTTGAGCGTTTGGCTGATGATCAATTTGATCTGGTTGCCGTTGGCCGCGCGTTAATTGCCAACCCTGATTGGTCTAACAAAGTAAAAAATGACCAACTATCTAGCCTAACGCCATTTGATAAATCAATGCTAATGAAATTAGTTTAGATAACCATGTTACTGCAGGCCGAGTATTGCAATGAGGCCTGCATTCTCGCCACACGCGACCACGACCAAGCTAATCGCCACAAAGCACCGCCACTTTCTTGAGCCCCTTACAAAGCCCTAGAGAATGACCGCCGTTCGCTGTTAGCAAGGTTGGTTTAACTAGACAGCCGACCAGATAGGCGTCTAAAAAGAGTTTTAAAACTCGGTTTTAGAGGCGAATTTTAGAATCTGTGTTCTATTTACCCCCTTGAATGCTGGCTTGGTGATTTAAAGTTCAGGCACTTGAGTTATTATGATTTTATGAAAAGAGTCGTATTTAACCGTAAAGGCGGCGTAGGTAAGTCAACCATTACCTGTAACTTAGCCGCCGTCGCCGCCAGCCAGGGCAAAAAAGTATTGGTCGTGGACCTTGATCCTCAAGCCAATACAACCAGCTATTTAGGCCACAGTGGTAAAGACAATGTAGTGGGTATTGCTGAGTTTATGGAATCAACCATTACTCGTAACTATCGCGAGTTCACGTCTGAAGATTATATTCGCAAGACCGCATTCGAAAACCTATCGCTAATCTCGGCAAGCTATTCGCTGGTCGACCTCGAGGCTAAACTAGAAGCCAAACATAAAATTTACAAGCTACGTGATTTTTTAAATAACTTGCACGAAGACTTTGACGAAATTTACATAGACACACCACCGGCATTGAATTTCTTTACCTTGTCAGCCCTGATTTCGGCCGACCGCTGCATTCTGCCATATGACTGCGATGTGTTCGCACGCGATGCCATGATTGACCTAATGGAAGAGCTTGAAGAGATTATCGAAGACCATAATCCCAGTCTTGAAATTGAGGGGGTCGTGGTGAATCAATTTCAAGCGCGCGCGAAGCTGCCGCAACAGGCGGTCGACGAGCTTGAGAAAGAAAAATTCAAACTGCTGAAACCTTTTATATCATCGTCGGTTAAAGTCAAAGAGTCTCATGCATCACATACGCCACTGGTATTCCTAGACCCCAAGCACAAGATCACTCTTGAGTTTGTCGAGCTCTATAAAAACCTAAGCCGAACAAAAAGAGCCCCCAAAGCCACTCAAAAAAACAAATAGACCCCCTACAAACTGCATAAGCGCAGATTTTACCGGGGCGAAGACCCGCAAAAGGTTCCTTAATAGAACATTCCAGGCGGCCACGGCCGCAAAACATCGCTCGCAGTTCGAACTCTGTAAGGAGTCATTAAGAGCGAGCCCACACTCGTAATAATTACTATGTCAAAAGCGCTAGAGCTAAAAATGGCGAACGCCGAAACCTACGACCAGTGGCAAGAAGCCGCCCAAGCCTATGATGAGCGCAATGGTCTACAGCGTTGGAAGCAAAGCGAAAAAAGCCGTCACTACGACTACGCCACAATTAGGCGACGGCTTGACACGCTCAAACTTATGCGTGACTCAAGCGATAATCAAGGCATGCTGTTCACCCTCAATGAGGGTATTCATGGCAACCTCGGCGGTATGGGCAGCTCGTCACTGTATCAAAAAGCCAAATTCGGCACCAAACAACTGATCGTTGACTACATTGAAGAAGTGTCTTCAACCTTAGAGCATTTGGCACAACCTAAGCTCAAGGGTATTGGCCTGCACGAGAAAATCGACTTCTTTAATCGCGCACACTTGTGCTTTGGGCAATCGGCGCTAATGTTCAGTGGCTCAGGCACGTTCTTATTTTTTCACGTGGGCGTGCTAAAAGCACTGTGGGATCAAGACCTCATTCCAGAAGTTATCTCAGGGTCAAGTGGGGGCGCGTTAATCGCCGCCGTTGCCGGAAGCCGCAAACCAGAAGCGCTTGGCGAAATATTTCAGCCTGAGTTTCTAGAATTTGAAGACGACATCAAAAACATCATTCGTAACTTGGCCCCGGGCAAGAAGCGAAAGCTGCGTAAAGATGACTTGATGAAAATCATCGAGCGCATCATTCCAGATATTACGTTCGAAGAGGCCTACCAAACCTCTGGATTAAAAATAAACATTTCTATCGCGCCGTTTGAGCGCCATCAAAAATCGCGCTTACTCAACGCCATCACCTCGCCCAATGTCATGCTGCGTGAAGCCGTGTTAGCAAGCTGCTGCATACCTGGGGTTTTTCCACCGGTTTCTCTTGCGGCAAAGAATGTAAAAGGCCAACGTGTACCCTATTTGCCTCAACGTAAATGGGTTGACGGATCACTGAGTGATGACCTGCCGATGAAACGTTTATCTCGCCTATATGGGGTAAATCACTTTATCGTCAGCCAAACTAATCCTTTGACTCTACCTTTCTTAAATACCGAAAAGCGTAATGGCGGCTTAGCCTCTACCATTGGTAATACCGCCATTAAAACCATGAAAGATTGGGGTTTGGCAGCGTCGCACTTGATGCAGAAACCATTCAAAGAAAATTCTTATGCGAGCCGATTTATTAATGGGTACATCGCGCTGGTATCTCAAAGCTACACCGGCGATATCAATATATTGCCATCAAGCCGCTTTTTAAGCCCTGCGCAAATGCTGGCGTCTCGATCATCGGCCGAAGTAATGGCTTTGCTGGGTGAAGGCGAGCGTGCCACTTGGCCAGCAATTGAACGCATTCGCATTCAAACGCATATTAGCCGAACGCTTAACCGCCTGATTGATGAGTTAGACCAAAGTGTCAAAAACGGAGGTCGCCGCGCGGCCCACCCGAAACGCAAAGTGGTTAAAGACGTAGCCTAGTCAAACAACACAAAGCAGCGGGTAAGGCCTAAAGCGCCACCCTATTTTGGCTGGCAAAATCAGTTTTAGCGAGTGTCTAAACTCATTTACACCAAAATAGGGCCTATCAAAGTCTGTAGCCAAGCGATAAGATAAAGCGCTCGGCTCTTAGTTAATTAAGTAGTAAATTAAGTAGTTCACTAAGTAGTAAACTAAAGAGCGACTAATTTAGGTGCGCCCGTGTCAGAACAACAAGTAAAAAACCAACATTCAGGCCTGATTGAGTTAAACCCTCAACTCAATCTCGCTAACGGTATTTATCAAAACACAGATACCCAAATTCGAAGCCCACAACTCTCGAACTATCTGCAACTGACGGTTAACGATTGTTTTTCTACGGTCACCGACCTATCACTGTTCTCGATAGAGATAGAGCGATTTCTACTGACCGATGAATTACGCGCAGCACTGTCGCCGGCACCCGTTAACTTTTTACTCGGATTTGATTTCGAAAATATCGGCCACACCTTAGACCTGACTCAAGATTTTGGCGGTGTTAGCCACTTCCTTGCCAGCAAAGTTTCATCGGTTGACAGTATCAAAATTGACCTTGGGCAGGCGCAGTTATCAACCAAGCGCTGCGCGGCTTTTAATAATATCAATACCGTCTCTGAAGATATTCGTTTGTTGTCGTTTGGCACAAAGCAATATGATTTGATCGTGGTAAGTCAATTAGAAGATTTAGGTCTGACTAAGCCACAGCAGATAACACTCATTAAGGACTTACAACTCGCACTTAGCCGCACAGGGCGACTCGTCATCAATGTTCGCAATACAGATAGACTAAATAAGTGGACCTCTCCAGGCTCAGAGCTTACCGCGTACAAGGATCTCTATACTGATCAAGTCAGCCGTGACTTCAATCAACGCGAAATCGACCAAGCGTTGACCAATGCGGGCTTTTTACATTGGGATTCATATGCAAGCTTTTCTACCTCTCGGTCGATACAGAACCTGCTATCACAGAAATACCTGTCATCTAACCCTCACGCGCTAAACCATTTCAACCGCTTGGGTGGCATTGCCAATGACAATTTAAATGAATATCTGTTGTTTAAAAACATGGCGGCCGAGCGAGGGCAAGTGTTTGATTTAGCGTCACGCTTCATTATGGTGGCGAGTGCGTCCGCGACTCGCTCACATCAACTGTTTAATAGTGATTTTGTGCATTTCTCCGGTGCCGGGCGCAAACCACAATGGCGCGCCACAACACAATGCCGAGCTGGCTCAAATGAAGTCACTAAAACAATACTCCACCCAGGGTTTACCGCCACTTCGGATTTCGATTCGACGATCAAGCTCAGCCAACAGACACAGGCCCAGCAATTTCAAAATGGTCACTTGCTGCTGGACGACTGGCTATCGGCATTATTGTCAGATAACCCCGCCGGTGAAATCAAAGCACTAGTGGCCGAGTATTCACAATGGCTTGGGCAGTTTGAGAAAGAAGAGAGTTTTAGCGATCGTGCCTACGATGTTTTACCGTTCAACATAATCGTCGAAAAAAATCATAACGATGACAACGACAATCACCAACGGCACTTTAAGATCATTGACCCTGAGTGGGTGGTGGGCGCCGATTTGAGTGCCGACTTTATTTTATTCAGAGCGCTGTTCTGGTTTGCCTTCGAGAACAAACCGTTGATCAAAGAACTGGCTCAACAAACCGGCATATCAACCATTGGCCTATTTGTACTGCATTACATGCCGAGCATCGATAGCCACGAGCAATTAGCTAAATTTGTTCAAATAGAAGAAGAAATTCAACGCCAAATAGGCTTGAATTTTAGAAACAAATCGATCGAATATGCGCTCCATCAAACCTTTGATGGGGAACCAATTCCACAACGATTACAACCGGCGTGCCAGCTAAGCTGGAGTGATAATGCGGGCATGGTCGACGAACACAATAGTGTGTTCGTATCTTGGAGGGCTAGCAACCAAGAACAAACACTTAAGGCTCGCGTGCCAAGCGTTGTTAAGGGCAAGACAACTCTTCGCATCGACCCAATAGCCAGCATGGGTTTATTCACATTTTCATCGGTAAAGTTACTGGCGCAAAATGGTTCAGTTGTTTGGCAACTGCATTCGGCTGAAGAAATAGAAAAAGCATCACAAAGCCTAAATGTATCGCTGGTGAAAAACGCAGATACCACCTCACACTTCGTCGCGCTAAATGAAGACCCTCACTTTTTATTCAAGCTTAGTGAAGTTAAAAACTTATCAGAAGCGGCGACAATAGAATTGAGCTTTTCGCTTTTACATAATCAATATTATGACAACGCCTTAGCGACGCTCAGCAATGCGGTCAGTGAGCAAAATATCACCATGTTTCGTCAAGTAGGTGTTGTTGATACCAAGCTGGCTGAAATCCAATACTTGTCGTCTAAGTTGAGTAATGTAGATCAACACCGTCAAGCGCTAAAGGCGAGTATGCACCAAGCACAACTGGATCACGCCGAGCATGCTAAAAATCTAACACAAGCCCTCGAAATTCAAACGGAACGGATGCGCCAGCTTGAGAGTAACCCGGTGATTCGTACTCTTCTTAGGGCGAAACGATTAACCTCTAGAATTGTAGGAAAATACCTGCACAGGCGTTAGTTAGATATTTCAAATAAATGTGACAAAAAAAGGCGCTACAGGTTTACCCCATAGCGCCTTTTCATTTTACGAACGTCGAACGTTTTATTTCTTACGAAGCTTTTTGCTGATCGCGTCAACCTTTTCAACCGCTTCGCGCAAGCGCTCAGGAATATCAACGAATGAAGATAAGCCACCACCAAAACGTGATTTAATTTCTTCTACTCGGTCTTCCAACGTTTCACGACCTTTACTGACGACCTCATCAAGATCTCCTTGAATTGATTCACCTCGTTGAACCAAATCAGCAAACACCTTTTGACCTTCAGTATTGATTTCTTCGTATTTATCTTGCACGTCATCATAACGCTCAGATAACTCTTCGTAGGTACGCGAGTACGCGCCAAGCCCAGCAAGCCAAATATTTTTAGCCATCATTTCAGCTTTATCACCACTCAAACCACTTAGGTTGTCCTGCAACATAGCTTGAAGCTGCTCAATGCGAGCTTCAACTTTATTCGATTCTGATTTAGCTTTTGATTTAG
>JALZVW010000008.1 GCA_023301745.1 Arenicella sp.
CCCAAAAAGCTGGCGACCATCGTTTTTCTTAGATACTTCACGTTTGATACTTTCAACATTTTCGCTCTCCTCTGGTTCAATGCATTCTTGTTCAGGGTCTATGCTTTCGACGCCTGCGATGCTTGTTATATCTATAAGTGTTTAAAACTGAATTTAATAGTACCAACGACGCGCTACAAATCGCCTATCATTACTATTAGTCATAATAGAAATAGCCATAAAGACTAACTATCATAAGTAATAGAGGTAGACCTCTTGAGCAACAAATCCCGCGAATTCTCTCTTTTGGCATGCTTTAATTAGATAACTTTTTAACAGCGGTTTTTCTGATGCGAGCCAATTTTATTCAATGCTCAGGATGCCCATATTTAAAGTGAACACTGTTAATTCACCCCGAAGCATTTCTGAGGAAAGATAAAATGAAAATTTCTAGACGATCAGCTCTTAAAGGCGCGGCAGCCGCTGTTGCAGGCATCAGCGCCTCATCGCATGCGAGCAAAACCGCATTGTCTTCCCCGAGTGCTAGCGCCTCACTGGCTATTCCGCCTGAGCCAGATGATGTTTTACTCAATCACCCCCATGCCGTTGAGGTAATGCAGAATGAAAAGGTTGATCTGTTACTGTGCTCAGACCCTGTCAACATTTACTACCTAACGAACCAAAAAACAATAAGCGATATGATCGGTATGGATGGTTTTGCGTATGCGGCTCTCTCATCATCGAGCAAACGAAAACCAACATTTATTGCCGGTCAACTAAGTTACTATTTTGATGCACCTAAGCAATCAGTTCAAGATAAAGTCGACCTTAGATTTTATTCTAGCCCTGCTGAGCCTGAGCTGTTTAATAAAATCGAAAATGCGGCCGACCTTGTTGCGGCCAAAGCGTCGCCTGGTTACCTGCCAAAAAACCACGAAACCTCTCAACAATCACCACTCGAATCATCACGTCTAAAGCAAGTTGAAGTTGCGACGTCTGAGTTGAGCGCGTCGATCGATGCCGCGATAGTGTCAGAGATTCTTAGATCAGATTTAGCCAATAAGACCATTGCTGTCGACAACCTGAGATTGCGTCGGATCATTGAGCGCAGCGGTATAAAGGTACGCATTGTTGATGGTGAGCGACTCATTCGACGCATTAGGCTAAAAAAGAGCCCTACCGAAATTCAGTTCATGCGATACGTAGCCCAAGCAAATAGCATCTCTGGGC
Organism: Arenicella sp.; assembly: GCA_023301745.1. Lineage (GTDB taxonomy): Bacteria > Pseudomonadota > Gammaproteobacteria > Arenicellales > Arenicellaceae > Arenicella. The sequence continues at coordinate 1,210 of JALZVW010000008.1, forward strand.
TCAAAGCGGCACAGGTGGTTCGTGAAGGCGCGAACTTTCGCGAACTTCGCGAGGAGTTTTGGAAGCAGTCTGGTCAGCAAATGTGTAATGCGAAGTACTTGATGCTAGACACACACACGCCAGCACTTGCCGATGGTGAAATAAAGAATGGTCGATCGTTTTTAATCGACTGTGTGAGCGAATTTCAGGGCTACCATGGAGACTATGGGCGAACAGTGTGCGTAGGAGAACCCAACCGCAAGCTCCAGCGTGTCATCAACACGCTTTCAAGTGTTTGGGATAGAATTCTGCCTGAATTACGCCCTGGTCTGGCCTATGCTGATATCTATGCGCTTGCTAATAAATTATTCGCCGAGTCAAATGTCGATGCAAGTTTCGCGGTAAATCCGCACAGTGTTGGCCTTCATCATTCAGATGAGCCGAGCGCGGCGGAATTTTCTTACTTTCAAAAAGAAAACCTAGTACTGACAGAAAACATGGTCTTGAGTGTCGATATGCCTGTGCTTGATACCGGAATGGGCGGCACCGCACACCTTGAAGATTTGGTGCTTATAGGCAAAGACGGCCCCGAATTACTCAATGACACGGGCAATCGGTTTATCGTCGTTTAAGGCGATCGTGATCTTCTAGATATACCTTAGTCAGCTTAAGCGAGTCCCTTTTAGAGCCTCGCAATGCTTAGGGCCTCGCAATGCTTAATGTTTGTTGCTATTGGGCTAGGGTATGCGCAGTAAGAGCCGTTCTGCTGAGCGCAGATGGGGTATGTCGACCATGACGCCGTCCAACTGCAACGCGCCCGCGTTAGGGTTTGATTCAAACAGCGCAATGACTCGACGAGCAAAGTCTATTTCTTGCTCGCTCGGGCTAAAAACGTGGTTGATGATTTCTAATTGCCCAGGATGAATCGCCAACTTACCCGTAAAACCAATTTCTTTAGACGCTAAACATTCAGCTCTTAAACCATCTAAGTTTTTAAAATCGGCCATTACTGTATCCAGCGCTTGAACACCGATGTCACGCGCTTTAGCTAAGCACAGTGTTTGTGCCATCTGAAATGGCGGCAGCCATTGCCCAGATTGACACCGCCCTTGGGCGGCGCCTAGCTCGCTGGCTAGATCTTCAGGGCCCCAGGTCATTCCAACAAGCCGATTAGACACATTGAACAAACTATCAAAACGAAATAAAGACCCAGGTGTCTCGGCCGTTAAGATCATCATTTTAGTACTGCCAAGTTCTAATCCCGATTCAGCTTCAACTCGATTTATCAATGCGTCAATCTGTTCTAGATCAGCACCCGACTCGACTTTCGGTAGCATGATCAGGTCGGGTTTGGCGGGTAATATTTGAATCAAATCGGCCAACAAGTGGTGGCTATCCAAGGCATTGAGCCGAACGCCAAAGGTCTTACTAGTAGGCCTCGCTTCGCTGAGCCATTGAGCGACTAAGACTCTGGCTGTTTCTTTTTGGCTTTGATGAACAGAGTCCTCTAAATCGAATAGCACCAGATCAGCATCTAGGTCAGCGGCCTTCGACAACATTTTTTCATTTGCGCCTGGGATAAATATTGCAGATTTGAATTCAAACATAGGTTTAATTTTCAACAATGGTTGCCAATCGAGTTCTAATTATATCTGAGGCATCGCCAACAATGTCGCTCACAAGTTGCTCACAGCTTGGTATTTCGTTGATCAAGCCACCGCACATTCCCATCGTCACCATGCCCGCCTCAATATCACCCGTGCTCCATGCACGATCTTGTCCGGCACCATTGACCAAGCCATGCACTTGACTGAAATCACCGCCGGCTTGCTCAATTTTTAATACATCATCAGCAATACCGTTTGCATAAACACGGGCGCTGTTGTTAAAACTACGAAAGATCAATCGAGTTTGAGTTTCGTCCATATTGACGATAGCTTGCTTAATATCGTCATGGACTGTCGCTTCTTGGGTCGCCACAAAACGAGTTCCCATATTGATTCCATCAGCACCTAAAGCCAACGCCGCCGCTAACCCGCGCCCGTCAGCAAAGCCACCAGATGCGACAATCGGAATGCTCAATTTATCGGCCGCCGCTGGGATCAAAACCAGGCCTGGTATGTCCTGCTCACCGGGGTGACCAGCACACTCAAAGCCATCAATACTCGCCACCGCAACACCAAGCCGCTCAGCTTTGAGCGCATGACGCACGGCAACACATTTATGAATTACTTTAATACCTTTGGCATTGAAGCGTTGCATAAAAGGTTCCGGGCTGCGCCCCGCGGTTTCTACAATTTTCACGCCGCTATTACAAATTACATCAACATAATCGTCGTAATTGATTTCGGTTGATACAACACCCACAGTAAGATTAACCGCAAACGGTTTATCGGTCAGTGAAAAACATGTATCAATTTCGTTGGCTAACAATTCTGCCGTGGGCTGAGTTAATGCCGTAATGATGCCTAACGCACCGGCATTGGAAACGGCCGCCGCTAACTCTGCTTTGCCTACGCGCATCATGCCACCGCAGATAATGGGTGTTTCTATTCCGAGCAGTTCGGTTAATCTGGTTTTCATAAAATAGGCTTAGGCTTTATTAACACTGGCTAACGATTTCGAACCGCTCGCTAATAGCGACAACATAATTAGCGGTTATAGTGATTCAACTTCACGTTTCAGAGCGCTTAGAAATCGACCGCCAAGTGCGCCGTCAACGACACGGTGGTCGCTCGATAAGTTGGCAGAAATAACGGTAGCAATCGCGGTTTCATCGTTGGCTCGAACCACCATTTGTTTTTGTGCTTTGCCGAGCGCAAGTATCGCCACTTGCGGGGGATTAATAATGGCATCAAAGCTATCAACGCCAAACATGCCCAAGTTTGAAACGGTAAACGAACCACCGACTATATCTCGACGCTCTAAACCACCATTTTTAGCTTTATCAATCAACTGTGCGATATCGCTTGAGATTTCGACCGGAGACAAGCGCTCGGCGGCACGAATAATGGGCGTCAACAAACCGCGATCAGTGGCAACAGCGACCGATATGTCAGCGTGCTCAAATTGTCGCACTTCATCATCGACCAGCTGAGCGTTTATTTCCGGCACCGCCATTAATGCTCGCGACGTACACCAAACGATCAGGTCATTAATAGAGACTCTTTGACTTTGCTCAGTGTTTATTTCAGCGCGTTTAGTTAATAACTTATCTAGCTCGATGTTAACGCTCAAATAAAAGTGAGGAACCGACTGTTTGGACTCAACCAAGCGACGGCCAATCGTTTGCTGAGTGCTACTTAGTTTAGTCGCCGTAAATTTATCACTTAGATCAACAGAAGCCGCCGACTCGGTATCACTCGTTTCGCCCTTGGCGGCACGCTCAACATCGTCAGAAGTGATTCGTCCACCAGCGCCAGACCCAACCACGGTGGCAATATCAACACCAAGTTGCTCAGCACGTCGCCGCACTGGGGGGCTAACCCTAACCTTACCGCTTGTCGCTGTGGCTGAAACGGTCGCTGCGGCTGAAACGGTTGGCGTGGTAACTGGAGCCACTGCCTCAACAGCGACAGGCGCTGGTTTCGCGCTTTGTTCATCGACATTGGTTTTTTCAAGCGCCGCGTTAAAATCGACAATGAACGCCTCAATCGCCTCTTCTGAAGCATCGGCATCAGCAATGATGCCAATCAACTCGCCCACACCCAATGTGTCGTCGGGCTCTAAAAATACTCGCCTGAGTACTCCAGATGCGGTCGCTTCGAGTGTGTTCATTATTTTGTCAGACTCGATATCAACCAGCTCATCGCCTAAAGTGACCGTATCACCCAAGGCGCTGTGCCAGCATGTAACCGTTCCGTTTTCCATCTCGATTCCCCATTTAGGGATCGCTACTGCGTAAATTCCAGCACTCATTTTAGTGTCTCACGAATCGCGGCTGCGACATCTTGGGCTTTAGGTAGATAAGCCGCTTCTAATTCGGCCGCAAACGGTACCGGGCTGTGTGGCGCAGTCACTTGTTTAATTGGCGCTCGCAAACTACTGAAGCCTTTGTCAGCGACCATGCCGGCTATGTCGGCGGTAAGACCGCAACGTGGTGGCGATTCATCGACAACGACTAAACGCCCGGTGGCTTCAACACTTTCAAGAATCGTTTCTTCATCAAGCGGTGAGGTGGTTCTAGGATCGATAAGATCACAGGTAATCCCTTCGGCGGCTAAGGAATCAATCGCTTGGGCGGCCACATTCACCATTTGACCAAACGCGACCACCGTACAGTGCTCACCCTCTCGAGGCATGGCGGCTTCGCCAAACGGAATGGCATAGGCTTCATCCGGCACTTCGCACTCGCTTTGATACAATAATTTGTGTTCAAAAAACAGTACAGGATCATCATCTTGAATCGCAGATATCAACAAACCTTTTGCATCATAAGCATTGGATGGCACAACGACCTTCAAACCAGGAATCGCGGTCATCATTTGATACATAGTTTGCGAATGCTGCGCGGCGGCACTATAACCCGCCCCCGTATTACATCGAATAACCAACGGGCATTTTGTTTTACCGCCAAACATATAGCGAAATTTAGCCACTTGATTCATCACTTGATCAAGGCACACGCCAAAAAAATCAGCGAACATGATCTCAGCCACTGGCCGCATGCCCGATAGGGCGGCGCCCGCCGCCGCTCCAACAATGGCCGATTCTGAAATGGGTGTATCGATAACGCGTTCTTCTCCGAACTCCGCTACCAAACCTTTGGTCACGCCAAAGATTCCTCCGACACAGCCGATGTCGCCGCTACTTCCACCGCGACCGCCGGCAATATCTTCGCCGATGGCAAACACATTTGGGTCACGAGCGAATTCGTGAAACATAGCTTCGTTCAAGGCATCGCGAGCTGTTTTGATAGGCATAACTACTCTCTCTTTAATAATTAATGTAAACGTCTTTAGTGACGTCGGCTAGGGTGCCTCGAGGGGCGACCTTAGCGTCTTGAACTGATTGCTCTATTAAGGCCAACACCTCATCATCAACCGCATCTAGAACGGCAAGATCCAACAACTTATCGTCGCTCACACGGGTTCTAAAATTATCTAGACAATCTGACGTTTCGCGTAAATTTTTGACTTCGTCTTTGGCTCTATATAGCTGAGCATCGCCTTCAAAGTGACCAAAGTATCGCATCATCGTGGCATAGACCACCGATGGGCCGTCACCGCGCCTTGAGTATTCGATTGCCTTATTAGCGGCATCATAGACAGAGAAAAAATCGGACCCATCAGCCTTGAATACTGGCATACCAAAACTTTCTGCTCTGGCCGCAATGTCGATACCACCTGACGAATAACTTGCTCCGGTATTTTCAGAATAACCATTGTTTTCCATCACGAAAATCTTAGGTACTTTCAGGCAAACAGCCATGTTCATTGCTTCAAATGTTGTGCCTTGATTACTCGAACCATCGCCACCAAACGACAGTGCTACGGTATTATTTTTTTTAAGTTTACTGGCCAACGCGGCGCCCACTCCAATCGGAGGCCCGCCACCGACAATTCCATTGGCGCCCAGAATTCCACGTTCAACTTCAGCAATGTGCATACTGCCACCTTTGCCATTACAGGTGCCTTCAGTTGACCCCCAAATCTCCTTCATCATTTTGAGTACATCCGCGCCCTTGGCAATGCAATGGCCGTGCCCTCTGTGCGTACTGACGATAGAGTCGGCGTCGCTCAGGTGCTCACACACACCCACAGCAATCGCTTCTTGGCCCGCATATAAATGGGTAAAACCCGCTATCTGACCGGTTGCTATCTCGATGTGTAAACGTTCCTCAAATTCTCGAATCGTTTTCATTCGCCGATAGGCTTGTACTAATTGCTGTTCCGTTAAGTTTGTCATAGGTAACTCCAACACTCGGAAATGGTTATTCACTTAAAAAGGGTGGCCAGTTTCGGTTCAAGCGCACTAAACGTTCGAACACTATTCAAAACCAGACTCTGGGTATGGACCAATATTAGCATCGATACTGAAAGAACCCGGCGACACTCGCTTAAGCGCAGAGCCTTATCGCTGCAGAGCCAAGCAGCAATTATTCGATTCAATTAGCTGTGTTTGGCCGCACGTTTTTTACTGTATCAAGGCCTTATTTTTTCATCTAATCGTTTATCAATATCAGGCAATAGACGATCTTTTACCACTATCAAAAAGACTGAAAAATATTCTCTATCTTCAGACTTTGTAATAGTGTCATTTTAGGTATCACTAACTGACTACGGCAGAAGCACGGCGAAATTCAAATTTGAAACGATGCATCTAAATCTTGGTGCCGAGGCGGTCATGTTATGCAAGCCTAGGCTTTCGCCGCTTCTGACTCGACTTCGTCTGCATAAGAGTCGTCGACCTCAGGCCCAGGGACCATTGCTCGCGATGTCCAAAAATAGCACGCCGCGGCAATGACTGCCGCCACAACACAAACAATCAACAATGCGTAGTTCAGTGATTGAGAGCCATATTCATCGGCTAAAGCGTCACTGAGCATGCCGATCAAAAACGGCCCTAGTGCTAGGCCAATTAAGCTATTAACCAATAGGGCTAAAGAGGTTGCCAAGGCACGCTCCCCTGGGCCAACCCATGATTGCAACATAGTCATAGCCGCACCTTGTGGAATCATGAAACAGGCATAGCCTATCGAGAAAAAACCTAGAAACGTTAGCAGTGTGTCAGCCGACAAACAAAACCAAAGAGACGTTACCGACCCGACACTACAAATCGCCGGAATCCAGGCACGCCAACGGGCATCTCGCTTGACTAAAAAGTCGGTTAGGTAGCCGCCGAGCAATGGCCCTGGCACGCCGCCGACAATATAGGTTAAGCCAAGATACAAACCTACTTTGCCAAGCGAGACATCAAAGTTTCGTAGCATAATCGGCGCTAACCAAATTGCCATAGAGTAGCCGATCATGGTGAGCATCGCATAAGAAACACTGGCACGAACATACACTTTGTTTCGCAGCAAAGACCTTAACGTTGCTTTAATATCGGTCGCTTGCTTGTCTGCTTCGGAGCCACTATCAAAGCGCCCTCGTTGCGGCTCTTTAACGGTAAAATACAATAGTATGCCAAGCAATATGCCGGGCGCACCAAGCAGCATAAAGGTTAAGCGCCAACCCAACCATTCACCTAATAGCCCGCCAACGATCAAGCCGCCACCGGTGCCTAATACGGCACCGATCACATATATGCCCATCGCTCGGGCACGTTCGCTAGGCCTAAAATAATCAGCGATAATAGAGTAGGATGATGGGCTTCCACCCGCTTCACCAACACCTACACCAAGGCGCGCAAAAAACAGGCTCACAAAGCCAGTGGCAAGACCGCAGACGGCGGTCATGGCGCTCCAAAAAACCAAAGAAGCCGCTAATATGTTTTTGCGATTATACTTGTCGGCCAGACGAGCAATCGGCAGCCCCATGAGCGCGTAGAACAAAGCAAACGCAAGCCCCGCCAACAAGCCCAGCTGAGTATCAGTCAACACAAATTCAGCCTTGATGTCTTCTAATAAGATAGACATGATCAATCGGTCAGCGATGTTGAACATTGACGTAATAGTCAACATTATCAACACATAATACCGGTAGTTTTTACCCATTGCTGATTGCTCCTTTACTGGTTTATTTGAGCGCATTTCTGATCTAGATGCGCTCTTAATTATTATTTTGCAGACGCTTGGGCGATCGCTTTTTGTATATCGGTTGCTTGCGGGTTACCACGTAAAGTGAGGCCACCGTTCACTTGAATGTTTTGACCTGAGATAAACGCTTGATCACTTGCCAGCCACACAGCGGCCGCCGCAATATCATCAGAAGTATTGAGTCGCCCAAGGGGCGTTCGAGAAACAAAGGTTTCGGCAAGACCGGGAACCGCAAAAGCGCCTTCGGTCATGGGTGTCTTGGTAAACGCCGGCGAAATTGAATTTGCACGAATACCGTGCTGGCCATAGTCGTTAGCAACACAACGAACCAATGCCTCAGACCCCGTCTTGGTACCAATGTAGGTAGCATAGTTATTAATCAAGGCCTGCGTTGTCGCCGATGAAATATTAATCAAAGAACCACCCGGCGCTGCATTTGCCATCATGGTTCGCACAAACTCAGCCAGAAAATAATGCACGCCTTTAAATTGAAGGTCGACCATGCGGTCTAATTCTTGGTCTTCGACATCCAAAATTGGTTTTGCCAAACCCCAACCTGTTGCATTAACAGCGATATCAACGGTGCCTAAGTGTGTTTTCGCATGCTCGGCTAGTTGCTTGACTTGATCGTGGTCAGTAATATCGCAAATAGCATATGAACCGCCTATTTGACTTGAGAACGCAGCCAGCTCATCTTCATTGCGGCCGCTCACCAGCACCTTTGCGCCTTCAGTCGAAAAGCGTTCGGCTATCACCTGGGCCATGTTTCCTGACGACGCGGCGCCAATCACGACGGCGGTCTTACCCTTTAACTGTGACATAGTATGAACCTACTTTTATTATTGTTTAGTGGCAAACTATACTCCTTAGCGCAGATTAACGCCCCAATCAAAAATGACCATAAGCCAGTCTAAACGACTGTCGTTATTTAGACCTTAAAATCGGCTTATCTCACAAAACATCCACATCTGAAACTCAAAGGCCTAACACTTTCGAGTATCGCATCAAATTTTCCCTGTGGCAGAATGTATCACTTAGTGATTTGGGGGCGTGCAATATATCTCATGCGTTAGCCTCTCGATTATCGACCAATGTAAATGCCTCGGCCGAATTCAGTTTGGGTTCGTTAGAGAACGGCATAACAAATAAAAATGGTGATTTTCATTCGTGAATTTTGATTTATCTGAAACTCAGAAACTATTCCACTCTACCGTAGAACGTTTTACACGGGATGTCGATGTTGCTGCGCGCGAGAAAATTCGCTCGACTGAACATGCCTATGACACTAACCGCTGGAGCGAGCTCGCAGAGCTTGGCCTGCTTGCGATAGTCGCAAACGAAGACCAGGGCGGCCTAGGCGGGTCGTTGATTGATATGAGCACCATTGCTGAAGGTCTAGGCTCAAATAATGCCCTTGACCCATGGCTAGAAAACGGCGCACTGCCCATTCGTTTGTTAAGCAAAGCCAATAAAACAGACATACTGGATTCACTAATAGATGGGACCAAAATAGCCGCGCTCGCCTTTGCTGAACCCAATTCACGTTATAATTTATTTCCAAACGAAATGCTTGCGACCGCGGGCCACGGTGCTGAAACCGTAGTCTTGAACGGAGAAAAACGGTTTGTTATGGGCGGCGCGCTAGCGGATTATTTGCTGGTAACGGCGAGTGACAATGGCGTCTTCGGTATTTACTGTATTCCATCCGATAGCCAAGGCTTAGAGACTCATCGATATCAGTTATCAGACGGAAGCTTAGCGACCGTAGTCTCGTTGAACCAGACAGAAGTTCCAGCCAGCTCAAAGCTCGCCATCACCTTTGAGCAATTCAAAGAGGTGGTCGCCGAAACCTGTGTCTTGTGCAGTGCAGAAATGCTCGGCCTAAGCCAATTGCTGCTTAATGACACCGTCAGCTATGTCAAAGAGCGCGAGCAATTTGGTGTTTCGATCGGTTCATTTCAAAGCATTCAACACGGTTTGGTCGATTGCTTTAGCGAGCTAGAGCAAATGCGCTCAATGTTGTACCGAACACTGTTACTAGAAAAAGACACCACGGCCGATTGGTCGGCGAATGTTCTAGGCGCTAAATCTTTTATCGCCGATGGCGCAAATTTTATTGCGCGCAATGCTGTTCAGTATCACGGTGCCATGGGCATTACAGATGAAGTGACCATCGGCCACGCCATGAAACGAATACTGATACTGAGTCGGATGTTTGGCGATGCGCAAGACAATCTTAACAATTACCTAGAAGTCGCATGAGCATGTCGGTTAAACCAATCACGAGAAATGGTCATGGAATCACCCTCTTTATTACACACTAATGCGTCGCAACATAATCTAGGCCACGTGCTAGGAGTTATAGAATGGATATGAACTACTCTGAGGCGGATCTTGCGTTTCGCGAAGAAGTCCGTAGTTTTTTAAAAGACAAACTCACCGACAGACTAAAGACCGGTGTAGAACGAACACCTGGCGTGTTTGTCGAACCAGATATTGGTCTTGAGTGGCATCAAATACTCCACGAGCAAGGCTGGATTTCTCACCGTTGGCCGGTAGAGTTTGGCGGCAAAGGCTGGACTCCGATGCAAACCTATATCCTTGAAAAAGAGTTTGCGATCGCCAATGCGCCAAGACCAGCGCCGATCAGCTTAGGCCTTATCGGCCCAGTTTTGTGCCGATACGGGACCCCTGAACAACAAGCGAAATTTTTACCGCGCATTCGATCCGGCGAAGATTTTTGGGCGCAAGGCTACTCTGAACCCTCCAGCGGATCAGACTTAGCGTCGCTATCAATGAGCGCTGAACTCATTGATGGTAAGTACATTCTAAATGGATCAAAAATTTGGACCACTCATGCTCAACATGCAAACTGGATTTTTTGTCTAGTAAGAACACAGGTCAGCGAGAAAAAGCAGGCTGGCATCACTTTTTTATTAGTCCCAATGGACCAAGCCGGTATAGAAGTCACGCCAATTGTTTCAATGTCAGGTGACCATGAAGTTAACCAAGTGTTCTTCGACAATGCACAAACACGGCTCGAAAACCGAGTCGGTGAAGAAGGCCAAGGCTGGGAAATAGCGAAATTTTTGCTGCAAAACGAACGCGGCGGCAGTTGTTTTGCGCCAAGAATGTTAGTGAGCATTGATTCTCTAGAAAAAGCAGCAAACAATATTGCTAATTCAGACGGCTCTACCATGAATAACGATGGCGACTTTAAGCGTCGGCTCGCTAAGCTGAAGCTTCGCGCCTTAGCGCTTGAATTTACCGAGCTGAGAATTCAGGCCGATATCGCTAATGGGCGACCCGCCGGCCCGATAACGTCGTTAACTAAGCTGGTGTACTCTAATTTATCGCAAGATGTCCAAACGCTGCGCAACGAGCTATACGGGTATGACGGCCTTCAGCTTCCCTACGATAGACCATTGTACGCAGACGATGCCCCGCAAGCCGTGGGCGGCGCAGCCGCACAAGTATCGCTCGCGTCTTTCCTTAATGGCCGCGCCTCCACCATTTATGGCGGCAGTAACGAAGTTCAGAAAAATATTATTGCAAAACGGATATTGGGCTTGTAAAAAAGGACGCAAGTATTCACCTACTCATAAATATTTATGTGCTAATGTACCCATATAATATTGAGTCAAATAGGGGCCTAAATGGACAATACTGTTATCACCGCGGACAATGCTTTAAACAACTTTAACCTACCATTGTTATTGACAGAGGTTAGTGTCGAATCAATGGACGATGTGCATGATGCAGCGGTTAAAATTAAGGATATTGCCGATCAATGCGGTTTCAGAATCGCATTGTGTGATGACATATCGTCGCGAGACCCTATGGTCGATGCCGACGGCACGGTACTAAGCGCTGATGTTTTTGGTTGGCTAAACGATGGAGAGCGCTGGTGGGAAGAACACTGTCTGGCTCTTCACTCACCCGTTGTTAGAGCTTGCCGTTATGAAAACGAACCATTCTGGTGCAACCGAGATGGTTTGATCGGGCACGGCCAAAACCCGTATATTGATGGCATTGAGACAAAGACATATTTCGATGAATATGCGCGTTATCAATCAGCTATTGTTATTCCAATTCACTTACCCTTTGCGCAAATTTCAGCTAATAGCCTGCACTCGCTCGATGAGTCGAAATCAGACCTTTCAAAAGAGTACGAATGCTACGCCGATTTTTTCGGCATTATCATTCGCCGATTTATCTCGGGCTATGTAACCGCGGTAAGAAAAACGCGCCGCATTCCGGGCGATTTAGTATTGTCGAAAAGAGAAGTCGAGTGCTTGCAATGGGCCGCGATCGGTAAAACGGATAAAGAAATCGCCGACATTGTCTCTTTGTCTCACGCGACCATTCGCTACCACATTCACCGTGCTGGTGAGAAGCTGTACTCGGTGAATCGCGCACAAACCATATTCAAAGCAGGCCAATTAGGTTTTCTTGGTGCCAGTGACTAGAATTCCATATAGCTAGAATTCCAAGTGGCTAGGGTTTTCAGTGGCTAGAGTTTTAGAATTGAGCTAAGAATCTGATGCTTCTTTTGAAACCCCGAACGTAAGCAAGCGGCTGCATACCCCTATTAAAAACGCTATTCAGGCCACTTCAAAATATAGTGTATTGTCGTTCTTTATAATCTGATCTAGATTAGTTCTAGATCTATGACCTTTTGAATCGAGTGATAACGGCTAGCAATATGAACAACTACGACAACCTTCTCGGATCTCACCAAGACTGGAGCGAAGTACGCGCTAAAAACTCGAAGAAATCAATTAAGCAACAAGTTGAAATGCTCAAGTCTGGCAATCACATGGCCGACTCAGCACTACCTCTTCACAAGTCTATCTATATGGGTGACGAACGTTTTCAAGCGGAAAAAGAGTTAATTTTCCTCGACCAACCA
>JALZVW010000009.1 GCA_023301745.1 Arenicella sp.
ATGCAGCATAAGCAACAGAAAAATAAGTGTGACTGCACTCGGAATGGCTATCTTAAGTTGTTTAGCCGCGGCTTGTAATTGCTCATATTGACCCGCGAATTCAATCGCATAACCGGGCGGTAAATTTACGTTTTCAGAAACCACTTCGCGCGCCTCGTTAACATAGCCACCAAGATCACGTTGATCAATATCGACGAACACCCAACCGGTTAATCGTGCATTTTCAGAGCGAATCATCGGTGGGCCTTCGGTGAATGCGATGCTAGCAAGCTCACCCAAAGGTATGTGCGCACCAGAGGGTGTCGGCACCAAAATACGCACTAAATCGTCGGAATTTTCTCGGAACGGTCGATCGTAACGAAGAATAATATTGTAACGCTCTCGACCTTCAACCGACTGCGATAAAGTCAACCCGCCAAGCGCCGTTTGCACCACCGCTTGAAACACGCTCATGTCGATATTACGCCTGGCGAGCTCCGCTCTATTTGGTGTGATTTCTAAATACTTACCGCCAAGCACTCGGTCAGCGAAGGCTGATCGGGTGCCAGCCACGTCAGCCACAACCGCTTCCACGTCACGCGAAATCCGTTCTATTTCAGTTAGGTTATCACCCGTGATCTTGATACCAATGGGCGTTCTTACGCCTGTTGACACCATGTCCATGCGTATTTTTATTGGGTAGCCCCAAGAATTCACTAAGCCCGGCATTTGCAGTTTTTGATTCAGCCGGCTCACAATGTCGTCGACCGTTACCCCTGTACTCCATTCGCTTTTGGGCTTGAGCTTGATCCACGTTTCGATCATCGTCAGCGGTGCGGGGTCGGTCGCCGTATCCGCCCTGCCGGCTTTACCAAACGCGCGCTCCACTTCGGGCACTGACATGATGACCTTATTGGTTTGACCAAGTATCTCTCGCATCTTGGTGGACGAGGCGCCAGGCAATGCAGTTGGCATATAAAGCAGTTCACCTTCATACAAGGCGGGCATAAACTCTGAACCGAGATACTTCAACGGAATGGCGGAACTGATTATTAGCAAGCAAGCCAACGCCACCGTCTGCCATTTAAAACGCAAAGCCATTTGTAGAATGGGTTTATAAAGACGAATGAATACGCGATTAAGTGGGTTGGCCTCTTCGGGTCGAAAACGGCCTCGCATTAATGTCAGCATCAATACTGGCACTAAGGTTATGGATAAGATCGCGGCAAATGCCATGGCGTAAGTCTTAGTAAATGCCAATGGGCTGAACAAACGATAGCTTTCACCCGCTAATGCAAATACCGGCAGAAAAGAAACGGTGATGATTAACAAAGAGAAGAAAATACCAGGCCCAACTTCTTGAGCTGATTTTAAGATGGCTTGCTGCCTAAGCGCTTTGTCTGGATTTGGGCCAAGGCCTGCCAGTCGACGGCTGGTGTTTTCGACTAATACAATTGAGGCATCGACCATTGCGCCGATTGCTATCGCGATGCCAGCCAAGCTCATGATGTTGGCGGTTACGCCTTGGTAGTACATCACCAAAAATGCGCCGAGCACGCCCAAAGGTAAGGTAATTAAGGCGACCAACGAGGAGCGCACATGCAGTAAAAATATGAATATAACCAGCGCAACAACCAGACTCTCCTCGAGAAGTTTTTCCTTCAAATACGCTACCGCACCGTCGATCAAAGGTGCTCTATCATAGACCGTGACAATTTCCACACCTGACGGCAAGCCTTTTTGCAACTCATCAAGTTTTGCCTTAACCCGCTCGATAACGTCGAGCGCGTTCTCGCCATCACGCATGATAACAATGCCAGCGACGGTTTCGCCTTCACCATTAAGTTCGACGATTCCACGCCGCAGTGCAGGGCCTTCAACAATTCGGGCAACGGATGACAGCAGCACGGGCGTGCCATCACTGGCGTATAAAACCACTTGCTCAAGGTCTTGTTTTTCGTCTACGTAGCCTGATGACCGAATGACGTACTCGGTTTCTGCTTGCTCAAGCACGCGGCCGCCAACTTCACTTGACGCCGCTCTCACGGCTTCTGATACGCGCCTTAATGGGATATCGAATGAACGCAATAAATTGGGGTCAATCAAGACTTGGTACTCGCGTACGAAGCCACCAACCGAGGCGACTTCAGACACGCCTTTGACGCCCGACAACTCAAGCTTAAGGAACCAATCTTGTAACGATCTGAGTTCCGCCAAATCGCTTGTGCCGCTTTTGTCCACCAGCGCATACTGATAAACCCAGCCAACGCCCGTTGCATCTGGGCCAAGTTTTGGCACCGCACCCGCCGGTAACTGCGAGCCCAAACTGGATAAGGCTTCTAGAACTCTTGATCGTGCCCAATAGAGGTCTACGTCGTCTTCGAAGATTACGTAGACAAAACTGGTGCCAAACATCGACGCACCGCGCACGTCTTTGGTTTTTGGTAAACCAAGTAAGTTGGTTGAGAGCGGGTACGTTACCAAGTCTTCGACAATTTGCGGGCTTTGCCCTGGAAAGTCAGTACGAATAATAACTTGTGTATCGGTAAGGTCTGGTACCGCGTCAAGTGGCGTTCGTTCTAGCGCCATCCAACCGACAATCGCTAGCGCAGCGCAGAGAATGAGCACAATTAACTGATTCGATATTGACCACGCAATTACTTTGGCAACCGCGGTGGTCGACGGGTCTTTACCTGCGAATTCGGTTACGTCGTTGTTGCTACGTTTGTCGTTCATCGCCCTGCCCTCAATGATGATCTGCGTGCGGATCGCTGTCAACGTCAGACGACGCTGGCAACCAACTCACAAGCTCGGCATTACTATCGCCGTAAGGGTTGAGTGCTTCGCCACTTGTTTGTAACCACAAGCGCCCAGTGTCGATCTCACGGTAGAGCTTCAAATCAAGGCCGGAGTAGTGTTGTGGCGCACCTTCAAGCATCCATGGTTCAATTGCCTGCATGAGCTGATCAAGCTCAGTGGCCAGTGCATCACCTTTTAAAGCGGTTTTAGCTGCGCTCAATACTTGTTGGCTATTGCGTAATATCGGCTCTAATGCTGTACCGGCAAAGCGCTCGCTGAGGGAGTCTGCTAAACCAATTGCAGGCTCGGCGAATTTCGGATCACTCGGTTCACCTTTCAATAACGTTTCATGAAAGTACAGAGCCATGTCTACGAAATGATCGATTTGGGCTAAGGTATCAGCGCCTGGCTTTAAGGTTGACAATGGCTGCGGGGCCGCATTCATTGTGATAGCCGCTGTCATATCTGAGCTCGGCTTTTTGCCTACCTCTGAGCTCAAGCTTGAAGTAGACTCTGAACTCGGTGCGGAGGCAGATAGCTTTGACAGGCCTTCGCGTAAATTAACTTCGCTGTCGAGCATAAATTGCCCGCTTGCGACAACCAACTCGCCCGCTTGCAAACCCTTGATTATTTCCGTTCGACCTTGTGCACTTATGCCTATCGTCACCGCTCGACTAGCAAAGCGACCTTGACCCAATGCCACAATAACGTGGGCACCACGACTGTCTCGTAAAATTGATTCGCTGACAATCGACAAGCGATCCTGCTTGCCGAAGCCCAGAGTGATGTCGGCATACGCTCCAGGTAACAACTGGCCGCCTGCATTCTCTACTTCAATACGCACTTTACCAGTTCGAGTCTTTGGGTCGACGGTAGGATAAATATAATCGATTGCGCCCTTTACCGCTGCGCTCGGCGCACTTGGAAAGCTAAGGTTTGCTGTAATACCGCTTTCGATTAACGGTAAGTCGGTTTCAGGAATGCTGGCAATCACCCAAACTTGATCATACGACTGCAGCCGAAGTATCGGTGTGCCTGGCTTAATATAATCGCCGTCTCGAATATTTAGCTCAGCGACAACCCCATCTGTCTCGGCGTAGACTGGCACTTTTTCAATGGTGATTTTACGTTGACTTAAATGCTGCACCGCTTGGGCCTGCATACCGGTTGAGAGCAATCGTTGCTTGACTGCGCTAATGCGTTTCTTGCTTCCCGATGACAGCGCGTTTAGATAGTCTCGCTGCGTCGCAATCAGGTCTGGGCTGTAGATGTGGTAGAGCAAATCACCACTTTTTACCGAGTCACCCTCGGCGCTAACATTTAAATCTTCGATCCAGCCTTCAAGCCGAGAGACACTTACGTTCTCTAAACGTTCATCTGCTTCAACGGTGCCGAAAGCGCGTAAGCTACGACCAAATTCAACGACTTGAGCAGGCTCTGTACGTACCCCCATGGTTTGGATCATTGCGTTTGATACGGTAACCTCAATCTGGTCGCTGGCCATATCAGTATTGTGTTGACCAGATCCCGAAGCGCTGCCCATGGACATACGACTAGCAATAGGCACTAAGTCCATACCGCAGATTGGGCACGAACCTTCGGAGTCGGTAGAAATATAATGCGGGTGCATTGGGCAGGTATACGGCGCAACCTTATCTTTGTCAGTAGTGCTAGCGCTAACAGCGACCGCATTACTCAACTCAGGAGCATCGCCGCAAGCGACTATACTCAGCGTCAACATTACCGCGAGTGCTAAGCAGATTAATTGTTTAATTTTCATGGTGTCACCAACAATGCATTCATTTGCGCAGCCGCTACTTGGCTCCGCGATTGTTCTGCGGCAATCTCGGTTTGCAATTTCAATATTGTAATTTCACCATCAATAATGGGTGCATAGACCCCGGCCCCCGACTCATAGTTTGATTGCTGCGCCGCTACTTCCTCATTAATCGCATTGACCTTTTGCTTAAGAATATCGACGTTCTTAAGCGCGGCTAAGCGGCTTGCTTTGGCGTAAGAATATTGAGCCAACGCTTGACGTTGTGCTTCAGATACCATCGCTTGAGCGGCCTGTTGCTTGGCGTTAGCGGCTCTGAGTTTTGGTGCTTGGTTTTTCTTAGACCAAAACGGTACAGTAAAGGTAACCATAAATGACACAAGATCATCACCATCGAAATTGGTACCCGCTTCCCGTTGTTGATAAGTGAGATTCGCGCCCCACTCTGGTTTCCATGCTGCCTTAGCTTCATTCACACCACTGTCGCTCACTTTAAGTGCTGAGTCAGCAACACGACTAGCGTAAAAGCTTGAGCGTTCATCAGATATTTTAGAAATGTCAATTGGATCAATTCTCGGCGGGCTTGTCGTTGGAACAGCGCCGAGCAAATATAGTAACTTTGCATCAACTTGAATTGATTGTGCGTCTAAGTCAGACAAAGAACGAGATACTTCTGCGCGCTCAGCTTCAATTTCGGCCAATCTAAAAACAGATGTCCGGCCACCACCAACTTCAGACTCGATAACCTCGCTAAGTTGGTCATACTTTGCATCACGTTGATGAGCTAAGGAGCGCTGCTCTTTAATGCGCACCTTGTTATATAGCAAGGTAATTAATTCAGCTCTCATTGATGAAAACACATGTTTTCGCATCTCATCTGCTTGATCAGCTTGTGCATCCATTGTTGCTGAACGAGCTCGTCGTAATGCACGGTGCGGAAATCGCTGCTTTAAGCCAACGGCTTTATTTGTCGGCACAAATTCGTCAAACGAAGGATCAAATACGGGAAAATTATTAACCCCTAACGAGATAACAGGGTCCGGCAACCCTAAAGCCGCATCTGAAAGCTCTCTATCAGAATTCGCTTGATAGGTCATCGCCTGCAAGCGCGGGTGCTGTTTCAGCTTGCTCTCAAGTTCTGCAAATGTCTGAGCATGCAGCGGCACACTAACTACGAGACAGCCTAAAAAACTTATAAATAGTCGCCGCAGTAATGCTAATGACCGCAATTGTATCTGCGGTACAACAGCAACTTGGGAACTTTTAATAACTCGGCAACTTTTAATAACAGAGCTTTGAATAATACTAGTAACGTCGAATACGAAGCGTGGAAGACAGTGGCTTGTCGGCGACAAAATAATGGTGGTCATAAGACCCTCCTGACAAATTGTTATGAAAAACGAATAAGTGTCAGAAAATTATTTTGGAGGTTGTTGCTCGACGTTTAGTTGTGTGGAGACAAGGCTAATAGCCTTAGAATGAGGATAGTTATGGCTAAATGATGATGACGTTTCAACTAGCTCAAAGGATAGTATAGCGTGGCCAATGGCAGCACAAAAAATCTTACAAAGAGCCGCGGTATTGGCTCCGTCTGCGGATAAACTTAAACCTTGATGACATGGCATAGTTTGTGCCATAGTTTGTGCCATAGATTGATCTTGCTGCTGATCGTCGCTAGCAGAATACAAAGTCGTCATTTCAGAAGGCCCATCGGGGCCACTAATGTTGGCCGTCATAGGCAGAGCATGCGTCGCAGCAATCGATGAGGTTGCCAAATAGCAAACTACCAGGATTCTCGCGAGTATTTTAAAGAAAGTGCTCATTGCCATTAACTATACAACTTACGCCATCGACTGGGGCACTGTTTTTACACGAAACTTTGAAAATTTTGAATATTAGGGACCCTTTTTCTTATCTCAATTCGCGCAACTCGATTGTGCGTAAAAGTCGTGTGTTAACTCCGCAGGAGTTATCCATGACTTTTTCCACATGAGAGCGATATTCAATGTTATGCGAATGTCAGATTTTTATCATGATCACTTCGGCAAAGAGCATGATTAGACAGTGACTCTACGACATAACATTTATTTAACTCCC
>JALZVW010000010.1 GCA_023301745.1 Arenicella sp.
TATGGCGTGCCCCCAGTGGTCGTTTTAGTTAACGCGTGTTCAGTGTACGGCAAGCCACATAATACCATTCCGTGATGTAGCAGAGGGTTGAGCATCGACAATAAGGTAGACTCTTGGCCGCCATGCATTGACGAGCTGGAGGTAAATACCGCGGCAGGCTTGCCACTCAATGAGCCCGACATCCAGAGTGAACTGGTACCGTCTAGAAAATACTTCATGGAGGCGGACATATTGCCAAAGCGAGTGGGGCTGCCCATAATCAAGGCGCCACACTGCTCTAAGTCGGCAAGTTCTACAAATAGATCTCCATATTCAGGTTGTTGCTTTGCTGTCGGTTCGCATGATACGTGCGGTACACAACGAACAACCGCATTACACCCGTCGATCGATTCGACTCCTCGGGCAATCAAACGTGCCATTTTTTGAACCGAGCCAAGGCGGCTATCGTAGACAATTAATGTATTCATATTCTGTATCTTGAGCCAAACTAATTGGCTTAAATTTGCTTAGGGTAAAATTGTCAATACGTTCTCAGGTGGGCGACCGATAATGATTTCGTCGCCAACCACAACAATCGGACGTTCTATTAATTTGGGGGTATTGACCATCGCGCCAATCAATTGGTCACGGCTTAGAGAATCATCGTTTAGATTTTGTTCTTTGTACTCGGCTTCGCCTTTTCGAATAAACTCTTGTGGGGACATGTTCAGGCCTCGGAGTATGCTATCGAGTTGTTGATGGCTTGGTGGTGTCGTTAAGTAGTTGACGATGGTCGGTTCGATACCATTATCCTCAAGTATTGCCAATGTTTGGCGTGACTTCGAGCACCTTGGGTTATGATAGATGGTAATTTCCACTTTGATTCTCCATTGACGATTTATGAGCAATTATTCGTTAAAGACTAAATTAACACAACTGTTTGATATTCCTATCGCGGTGATTCAGCGTTTCAGGTCTGACCGTTTGCCACGTCATGCGGCATCGTTGGCGTTCAGCTCACTGCTGGCATTAGCGCCGATGATGGCGATTGCCTTAGCGGCCCTCTCGTTGTTTGGCAATATGGCGGTGTTGGTTGAAAATTTTATTTATCAATTTTTAGTACCTACTACCGGTGACGACGTAAAACTCTATATTGATCAATTTGCGACTGGCGCGGGTAAACTGACGGTGGTTGGTGGCGCCGCTTTTTTACTGAGCGCATTGCTCTTGTTATCTAATATAGAGTCGTCGTTCAACGACATTTGGCGGGTTAAGAAAGGTCGAACCTTGTCGGCTAAGCTGACCGTTTATTGGTCTTTGGTTACTTTGGGGCCTTTGTTAATGGGCGCAAGTCTAACCATGTCGGCGTATGTAATGTCTCTGTCTGTGTTTACTGGGCAAGTTGCGTCGGTAGGGGCGGTGCTGGTGCCGATTTTGCTAATGGCCTTGGCTTTTTTGCTACTCTACCTAGTCATGCCTAATGTGCGAGTAAGTTTGATGCATGGCGTTACCGGTGCATTGGTGGCGTCATTGTTGTTCGAAATAACCAAGCGTGGGTTTCAGGCGTACCTGAAAAACTTTGCTGATTATGAAGTCGTCTATGGGGCACTAGCGGCCCTACCTATTTTCTTGATATGGATTTATTTATCTTGGGTGGTCGCCTTGATTGGTGCTGAGGTGGTTGCGGTGCTGCAACAAAAGAAGCTCTTGGAGCACACCGTTCTTGATCGATTAGAAAGTAATTTTAGCAATCACAATGTGTACAGCCAAATAGATGAAAAAAAACCTAGTTCAGATTTAGACGATCACTAATTGAACCGCTGGTGTTAACCGCTGTACGGGTACCAAAATTACGAGAATATTTGTCTTCTTTATACTGCCAGCGACTCGCTAAACGTTTGAATATTTTGTTTGGATAAGTGTCTCGACCGACCGAGCCGTTATAGGCCGCCAAGGCTTGTGTAGCGTTCGGGTACCTATCCATATAGTGTCGTAAAATCGTGCAACCGTAGCGTAAACTAACCAGTGGGTTATAGAGGTCATCTTCGACATTGCCGTAGACTTCTTTCCAAAACGGCATGACTTGCATCAACCCCTGTGCGCCAGCGTGAGAAATTGCATGTCGATTGAAATTGCTTTCGATATCAATCACAGCCAATACTAATTGAGGGTCTAAGCCTGCGCGCTCAGATTCGGTTGCAACCGCTTTTAACAGTCTAATACGGTAATATGGGTCTGGTATTCTTCTCTCGAGTTTTTCTGACATGTTGGACAGCCAAGTTAGAGAGTCTAGATCGGTTCGGCCTTCATTGATATCATGCGTCGCTTGTTTGAGGGCTTGAATAAGGTCAGGGTCGACGCTTTGTGCATGGCTAATATTCACCATGCCGAGAGCCATAGTAACGTTCAATAGAATTAAGCTGCGCAGCATGGTCATAATTTAGGCTTTGCCTAATGCGCTTTTTAAGAAATCCATGATGTTTTCTTGTGCAATATCCTCAGCCGAGTCCGCGCGCCGATTTTTATATTCTATTTGGCCCTTGTCCAAACTCTTTTCACCGACAACGACGCGGTGAGGAATGCCCATCAAATCAGCGTCGGCAAACATGATGCCAGGTCGTTCATTACGGTCATCTAGAATTACTTCAATTCCCAGAGAACTCAGTTGCGTATAAAGATCATCGCAAACCGCTTTTACTTTTTCGGATTTTTTATAGCCAATGGGGGTAATCACTAATTGAAATGGCGCTATTGCGTCAGGCCAAATTATTCCACGGTCGTCGTTGTTTTGCTCGATAGCGGCGGCCACAATTCGTGATACTCCCACGCCGTAACAGCCCATCGACATAAGCGCCGCTTTGCCGTTGCTATCTAGGCAGCTTGCTTTCATCGCTTCACTGTATTTTGTGCCAAGTTGAAAAATATGACCCACTTCGATGCCGCGTGTAATGGATAAGCGCGAATCGTCTTGTTGATCGTCTGACCGAGCGCAGAGGTCACCTTCGACTACTTTACGTAAATCGAACTCGATAGGTTCTGGGCAGTCGCGACCCCAATTAACACCGGTGAGATGAACGTCATTTTGGTTTGCTCCGCAGATGAAATCACTCAAATTTGTGGCTGACCGGTCTGCAATGACGTTCAACTCTAGAGCGACAGTTCCAATTGAACCTGGTGCACAACCAGCTGCGGCGAGTATTTCCTCATCACTTGCCCACGTTAAAGGCGATGCGACTAAGGGGTGTTTTTCGGCTTTTAATTCATTCAATTCGTGATCGCCACGCAAAACCAAGGCGACAACGCTGCCTTGCTCTTCGCCTTTCACTAACAATGTTTTAATGGTTTTTTCGACCGGCGCGCTTAAAAAGCTACAGATAGCCTCAATAGTGTGTTGCCCCGGCGTATCAACTCGAGCCATTTCTTGGCTTGGTGCTGATCGCTCATCACCCACTTGTAATGCTTCTGCGAGCTCAACGTTGGCGGCATAATTATATTTATCACAGACAGCAATGGCGTCTTCGCCAGAGTCGGCTAGCACGTGAAATTCGTGCGAGGCGTTACCGCCAATACTGCCGGTGTCTGCCTCGACAGCGCGAAACCCTAGGCCCAAACGGTTGAAAATATTAGTGTATGTCTGAAACATAAGATCATAGGTTTCTTGCAAGCTCGTTTGATCGAGATGAAATGAGTATGCATCTTTCATGACAAATTCACGTGCGCGCATTACACCGAAACGGGGGCGGCGCTCATCGCGAAATTTAGTTTGAATTTGGTAAAAATTGGCAGGCAGTTGTTTATAACTGCGAATTTCGTTACTCATTAGAGTCGTGATCACTTCTTCATGCGTAGGGCCATACGCAAAGTCGCGACCATGACGGTCCTTCATGCGCAACAATTCGCCACCATACATATCCCAACGGCCAGATTCTTGCCAAAGTTCGGCTGGTTGGATTGATGGCATGAGCACTTCTTGGCCACCCGATTGGTTCATTTCTTCTCGCACAATGTTTTCAACTTTGCGCATTACCCTTAAGCCTACCGGCAACCAAGTGTAGATGCCGGCCGCCACTTTACGGATCATGCCCGAGCGCAGCATCAATTGGTGGCTGATGATCTCAGCGTCGGCTGGAGTTTCTTTTAGAGTCGAAAGTAAGAAATTTGAAGTGCGCATTTAGTTATTTTTAGTGGCGGGCTGTAGTCAAAACGAAGCGGCCATTTTAGCCTAAAACGTGTGTCAGTTCAGTTGTTTGATAACAATAAAAACAAAGTCTAATCTTGGACAAAGGCGTATTCGCTGGTTTCTGACGCTAGTACGCCTAAAATATCTTGAGTTTTGCTAGACTATAGCCTCTATAATGAAATTAATTTTTCACAGACGCCACTCCACAATAAAATTATGACTACTATCAAACAAGATGATTTGATCGACAGCGTTGCTGATGCTTTGCAGTTTATCTCGTATTACCACCCTAAGGACTTCATTGATGCGATGCATAACGCTTATCAGCGAGAAGAGTCGCAGGCGGCTAAAGATGCCATGGCTCAGATTTTGATAAATTCTCGAATGTGCGCGGAAGGGCGGCGCCCCATCTGCCAAGATACCGGCATTGTCACCGTATTTGCCAAAATTGGTATGGACGTAAAGTGGGATGCTGAAATGTCGGTCAGCGATATGATTAATGAAGGCGTTCGTCGTGCGTATAGGCACCCTGATAATGTTCTTCGAGCCTCGATCTTGTCTGACCCCTTAGGTGCTCGGATTAATACCAAAGACAATACTCCCGCTGTGATTCACTACGAAGTTGTTGAAGGCGACACCGTTGATATTGATCTTGCGGCAAAAGGTGGTGGCTCAGAAAATAAATCTAAGATGGTGATGTTAAACCCTAGCGACTCATTGGTTGATTGGGTATTGAAAACTGTTCCGACGATGGGCGCAGGTTGGTGCCCTCCGGGTATGCTCGGCATTGGGGTCGGTGGTACGGCTGAGAAGTCGGCCGTATTAGCCAAGCAAGTTTTGATGGAGGCCGTTGACATTCATGAGTTGATTGCTCGTGGGCCTAACTCTCGTGTTGAAGAGCTTCGTTTAGAAATTTTTGAAAAGGTCAATCAATTAGGCATTGGAGCACAAGGCTTGGGCGGTTTAACCACTGTGTTGGATGTTAAAATCAAGGATTACCCGACCCATGCGGCGTCTAAGCCTGTCACCATGATTCCTAACTGCGCCGCCACGCGCCACGCTCACTTTACCTTGAACGGCAGTGGGCCGGCTTTACAAAAAGCACCTAATTTAAGTGACTGGCCAGAAATTAGTTGGGATGTTGGCCCAAGCACTCGAAAAGTGAATTTGGATACTCTTAAAAAAGAAGACATGCTTGAGTGGCAACCAGGTGAAACTGTGTTGTTATCAGGTAAGTTATTAACCGGTCGAGACGCCGCTCATAAGCGAATTCAATCGTTGATCGATAGCGGTGAAGGTTTACCCGAAGGCGTTGATTTTACTAACCGCTTTATCTACTACGTTGGTCCGGTAGATGCGGTTCGTGACGAGGCGGTTGGCCCAGCTGGCCCAACCACGGCAACCCGTATGGATAAGTTCACTGACATGATGCTAGAGCAAACCGGGTTGATCGGAATGGTTGGCAAAGCCGAACGTGGCCCAGCGGCAATAGAGTCAATCGCTAAGCATAAAGCGGTTTACTTGATGGCCGTCGGTGGGGCGGCTTACTTGGTATCCAAAGCGATTATCAACGCTAAGGTTATTGCGTTTCCAGAATTGGGCATGGAAGCTATTCAAGAATTTGAGATTAAGGATATGCCAGTGACCGTGGCGGTCGACACACAAGGCGAGTCAGTTCACACCACGGGGCCAGCTAAGTGGAAGAATATTATTTCGGATAAAATTAGAGTTGAAGTGGTTTAGTTGCTATTTTGATAAAAAACGCCTCGCTAATGTATTGCTGAGGCGTTTTAAATATTGAACAATATTAAGTTAACTAAACGACTCTAGTGTATCTTTCGCTTTAATCTTCTTTTTGATTTCAGCATTTTCGTATACTGGGATGGTGTCTGAGCAATTATTACTTCCGTAGTAACCAACCAACACAGTTTCGCGAGACTCCATAGATTTAATCATGCTTGATGTATTGGAGTTATTGACGAGTAAGGCCGGCCAAAAAAACAGAGCAGCGGCCACGTTCGCACCAGAGACACCTCTATTGGCTTTAGCGTAACTGCTGGCTGCTCGGACTTCTCCTATGCGGGTCGCGATCGAGCTGCAGGTTAGCTCTGAATCATTGACTTGTTTTTCTGATACTGTTTGCGTCGAAACGCAAGCCGTGAGTGACATCGATGCCGCAATAAAGGCGACCAGCTTTAAGTTTTTGTGGGGGCTCATGAGTAACTCCTTAGTTAGTTTCTATCGGTTAGTTTCTAATTTTTCGTGTCATTCAAATCATTAATATGCCAACAAGATAAGGGATTCCAACTAGGCACACAAGGCAGTGGTACCCAACGCTTTGAATATTCATTTTATATATATGTGCGCTGACTTCTAACTACTAAGACTTATAGGCTTGGGGAATAATTAGCTATGATTCGCTGTATAAAAGCGAGCCAATTTAGGTGTGCGCGGGAGGCTCTATTAACTTGATTCTCTAATCGCGCAAGGCTAAATGAGCACGTTTGCGTAAAAAAATCACATCTAATGAGCTTACCTGTCCTAACCCAAAGCCATCTCCATACTAAATAAGTTAGACCGCCTAGCGAATGATTGTTTCGCGAGCGTGAGGGTTTGAACTGTGTTGTACGATGCTACTTCATTCTCTTTTGAGGCTCTGCTGAGGGCGTCGAGATCGTTAATGCGTTGAAACCAATGCCATGAATATTGTCATCTTAGGAACCTATCTAATAGCGTTGAGTTGGCCTATCGGAGTTCCCAATCATGTAATCTGATTATGGTAACTCGGTGCTATTTCGGTGTCTCATATAAACTAATTCTAAAACTATTCAGAGTGTGGCGTTATACTCTTGGCACATCGCCGTTTGTGTTTTATTTACAAACCAGTCGACTTGGTAGCCGGTGTATTTAACACTGACGATTAATTTACTATACGGCCGTGTTTGGTCTAGGGTTCAAATGGGACTATCAGCAGATTTCTGGATCGAATTAGCCGGCATGGCTATTGTCTTTTGTTTGGTTATTGTTGCAATTCCAAAGTACCGTGCGCATAAAGTTAATACGGCGCTGGCCCATCGTCTTCGGGTGGAAATTTCTGACAATATAAAATTTGTACTTCCCAATATTGCTGATACGTCGGTGCAGCGCCTTGACGCTAATGGCCGGTTATCGAATGACTCTACCGCGTTAAAAATTGGTTTGCATCAACTCGATAGTGTGATGGGCCGTGCTGAGGTTTTGTATTCAGAAGAGAGGGATCGGGTCGCTCGGTTTCGCAATGGTTTTCATGCCCTTATCGCGAGATACGATGCCGGTGAATTGTTGTCGGACATGACCGAAGACTTAATACTTTTGGGTGAGCGAATTATTTTAGATCTAAAAGAAAATGGTCTGCTGAGCACCATTGGCCGCTAAGCCTTTTGCTTCAATGCTTTGCGCAACGACTCGAGTTGCTGATCATTGAGTTCATTTTTCTGTACCGCGATTGCGAGCGCGCGTAAGCCGAGATCAACATAACTGTTTTTGAGCTTAGCTGAGTGTGTTTCAAGGTTTTTAATGTGTGAGGCTACGGTTGCATGATCGCCTCTAGCGATTGGCCCACTCAAGGATTCGATGGCTCCTTTGTGGCTGATGTTTTCTAATGTTGTTTGGATCAAGGGCTGTAACGATGTCCAAAACAGGTCTCGGTCTAAACCTGCAGCGGCGGCAGATTCTAAGCTCATATCCATTAACGATGTTAGGTAGTTGCAAGCGAATACGCAGGCGGCGTGGTACAAAGGTTTGGCTTTACGATCAATGCTTAGACTGACGAACCCGGCGCTTTCAAATAATGGGTGCAATGTTTCTAAAGCACGGGCGTCTCCTTCGGCGTACAAGTAGCTGCCGTGATCTTCAGATGAGAACAGGGCAAGGGCACTCTCTAGAGTCGGGAAGGAGTTTAGTGGGTGTGTTGACGCTATCGCACAGCCATTTTCCTGTGCCGATGAAAGCACTGTGCTGTCGAGCGCCCCAGAGCAATGGCTAACGATGCAACTTGTCGGAAAAAATGGTGCTAGTTGCCGGCATAGGCTTTCAATGGAAGCGTCATCCACACATAAGAACACGATGTCAGCGCATTCGACCGCCGACACTTGGGCCTGCGTCGGTCGGCCTATATTTACAACTGAATAACCTAGCTGTTCAAACAGTTGAGTCAAACTTTGACCCACCTTACCCAAGCCGATAACGACAATTTTGTTTTGTTCGGGTTTAATGAGTTTTGGCTGGTTCATTGATTCGCTTTCAGCTCTTCAGTGAGTTCTTCGTGGGCCTCGGTGGCCGATAGCCAGTCTGCTTCAGCTTGGTTAAGTTCTTTTTGTATATAAGCTTGGTCTGTAAGGAGTTTTTTGAGTTTATCTTTGTGCTCGTCGGTATAGAGGTCTGTGTCGGCCAATTGGCTCTCTATCTCAGTTTGTTCTGCACCGAGTTTTTCCATCACTCGTTCTGAGCGTTTGATTTTATTGCTCAAGGGTTGAAGCTGCTTGCGACGTTCGGCATCGATTCGCTTCTGTTCTTTTTTAGCGCTTGCGGTATTTAGCGCGGGCTTTTGATCGTGCTCGACACCAAACTCGGTGGCCGTAGCTCCCCTATTGTGTTCGGCCAGCCATTTTGGGTAGTCATCAACACTGCCTTGAAATTCGGTGGCACGACCATTGGCGACCAAAATTAGTTTATCAGAGTTAACCTTGAGTAAATGGCGGTCATGTGACACCAGCACTACTGCACCCTCGTAGTCTTGTAACGCAACGGCCAGAGCTTGGCGCATTTCCAAGTCTAAATGGTTTGTTGGTTCGTCTAGCAAGAGTAGGTTAGGGCGTTGATAACAAATCAGAGCAAGAGCGAGCCTTGATTTTTCGCCACCGGAAAACGGACCAACCTTACTTGTCGCTTTGTTGCCACTAAAACCAAAACTGCCGATATAGCGGCGCAGTTGGTTTTCGGTTGCTTGGCCATTGTTGCATTCCTTATCCAAGATCTGCATATGTTCCATTGGCGAGTGGTCCATTTGCAATTGTTCAATCTGGTGCTGTGCAAAATAGCCGATGTTTATCTCTTTAGACGAATGGTAGTTGCCTCCATTGAGCTTTAGTTCCCCTGCAAGTAGTTTAATGACCGTCGATTTACCTGCGCCATTGGGGCCGATCAGGCCTACTCTGTCTCCCGGCGTCATCGAAAATTCAATATCTTCGACAATATTGGTGTCACCATAGCCAACTGACGCTGAATGTAAGCTAAGCAGTGGGCTGGGGTTTTTTTCGGGTTTGGGTATGCTAAAGGTAAAAGGCGAGTCAACGTGCGCTGGCGCAATCATCTCCATCTTTTCTAAGGCCTTTAAACGACTTTGAGCTTGAGTTGCTTTTGTCGCTTTGGCGCGAAATCGACGCACGAAATCTTGCATATGGGCAACTTCACGCTGCTGCTTATCGAATTGAGACTTTAAGTTAGCCAGTTGTTCCGATCGAATGCGCTCAAAAGCTGAGTAATTACCTTTGTATAACTGAGCTTTTTGATGCTCTATATGCAGCGTATGGGTTATAAGTTGATCTAAGAAGTCTCTATCATGGGCGATGAGAATCAGTGTGCCGGTATAGTGTTTTAACCATCGCTCTAACCAAAGCACCGCGTCTAGGTCTAAGTGATTGGTCGGCTCATCGAGCAAGAGCAAGTCTGAGCGACACATTAACGCTTTTGCGACACTCAAGCGCACACGCCAGCCGCCTGAAAATTCTTTGGCGGGTTTTTCTATATCCGCGTTTTTAAAGCCTAGGCCATTCATTAGCTGGGCGGCTCTGCTGCGTGCAGAGTAGCCGTCTATTTCTTCATAGCGGGACTGATACTTTAGAAAACGTGGGTGGTCTGGGTCTTGGATCTTTTCATCAAGGTCGCGCCACTCGACATCGCCATCGAGCACATGATCGATGGCGGGGCGTTGGTTTGCGGGGGCTTCTTGAGCAACATGTGCCATGACCCAGTCACGAGGAATTTTAACCTCACCCTTGTCGATCACTAATTCATTGCGCAGTACCGCAAATAGGCTAGATTTACCACAGCCATTAGCACCGGTGAGGCCAACCTTTTGCCCCGGGTGAATTTGACAACTCGCATTGTCAAACAATATATTTTCGCCACGACGAATCGATAAATTTTCGAACTGAATCATATTGGCGTTTTACGATTCCAAAAATTGTTTCATTCGTTCTATTTGCTCAAGCAATAAGGCTTTAGCTTTTTCAGCATCGGCTAATTGTTGTCTGGCTTTATTCAAAACTGCCTCTGGTGCTTTATCGACAAATGCCGAATTACTAAGCCGACCTGTAACGCCGGCAATGCTCTTTTCAGCCTTGTCTAGCTCTTTGTTCAAGCGTTGAATCTCGGCTGACGCATCAATGAATGAACCGAGCGGAATCAATACTCTCATATCGCCGACTAAGGCGGTTGCCGATTCAGGCGCATCATCGCCCGGTTGAACAATTTCAATTGACTCAAAACGGCCAAATTTAATCAAGTAAGCGTGGTTGCGTTGCATCCACGCAAGGGCTTCGTCGCTTGCACCTTCAATCAATATCGGCAATGCTTTAGCCGGGCTGATGTTCATCTCGCCACGCACATTTCGAACCCCAGTGATCACCGCTTGGACCCATTGCATTTCGTTGATCGCTGCTTGATCGATTTTATCGAGATTGGCGATTGGGAAGGCACAGTTCATGATGGTGTCTTCAGTTGCATTGGCTAATGGTTTAACGTTTTGCCACAGCTCTTCACTAATGAACGGCATGCTTGGGTGCAACAATCGTAAAGTGGTTTCTAATACTCGAACCAGTGTTCGGCGAGTTCCACGAAGTTGGGCTTGAGTCGCATTTTCGTCATTGAGAACAATTTTGGTGAGTTCGACATACCAGCTGCAATATTCGTCCCAAACAAAGCTGTAGAGCGTCTGAGCCATTTGATCAAAACGATAGCTTTCTATTTGTTCAGTTACATCGGCTTCAACTTGCTGTAAGCGCGAAATAATCCACTTGTCGGCGAGGCTTAACTCAATGTCGTCATTGGCTTGACCGCAATCATGGCCATCGGTGTTCATCAACACGTAGCGCGAGGCGTTCCAAAGTTTATTACAGAAATTTCGATAGCCTTCAACACGTGCTAAATCAAAACGAATGTCGCGGCCAAGTGTCGCTTGGCTAGCAAAAGTGAATCGCAGAGCATCGGTGCCATAAGACTCGATACCATCCGGGAATTGTTTACGAGTCGATTTTTCAATTTTAGCCGCCATTTTTGGCTGCATCAGGCCTTTAGTTCTCTTCGCTACTAAATCTTCAAGCGAAATGCCATCGATCAGGTCAATTGGGTCTAACACGTTGCCCTTAGATTTTGACATCTTTTGGCCTTCTTGATCGCGCACTAAACCATGAATATAAACTTCTTTAAACGGTACTTGATCAGTGAATTTCAAGCCGAACATAATCATTCGAGCTACCCAGAAGAAAATAATATCAAAGCCTGTAACCAATACATTAGTCGGATAGTACTTTGCTAGCTCCGGCGTTTTTTCAGGCCAGCCTAATGTTGAAAACGGCCAAAGTGCTGATGAGAACCAAGTATCGAGAACATCTTCGTCTTGTCTGAGCACCGCCTCTGGCCCCGCTTTGGCTTGGGCTTCTTCAGCCGAATTTGCGACGAATATATTGCCTTGTTCGTCATACCAAGCTGGTATGCGATGGCCCCACCATATTTGACGGGAAATACACCAGTCTTCAATGTTGTTCATCCATTCAAAGTAAGTGTTACTCCAATTTTCAGGGACGAATTTTATCTCACCGTTTTCGACTACCTTAATTGCTTCTTTAGCCAATGGTTCGACCTTTACATACCATTGGTCGGTTAAGTAGGGTTCAATGACCGCGCCAGTACGATCTCCACGAGGAACCATCAGCTTGTGGTCGTCTATTTTTTCAAGTAGGCCGGCCGCTTCGAAATCATTGATGATGTTTTTACGAGCTAGGTATCGGTCTTGGCCATGATAGGGCGAGCCTTCAAGGTCTATCGCCGCATTGTTGTCGAGAATATTGATTTTTTCTAAGTCATGACGTTTGCCAACATCGTAATCGTTGAAGTCATGCGCCGGCGTAATTTTTACGCAACCTGAACCAAACTCAGGGTCTACATAGTCATCGGCAATAATTGGGATGGTTCGATCGGTTAATGGCAGGTTAATTGTTTTGCCAACCAAATGCGCAAAGCGTTCATCGTTAGGGTGAACCGCGACGGCGCTGTCGCCGAGCATGGTTTCTGGGCGCGTGGTAGCGACCACTAAGTATTCATCTGGGTTGTCGGTTAATGGGTAGCGTAGGCTCCACATATGACCGTTCTCTTCGGCCGACTCGACTTCTAAATCCGAAACGGCTGTGTGCAAGACTGGGTCCCAGTTCACTAAACGTTTACCCCGATAGATCAAGCCTTCTTCATGTAACTGCACGAAAACGTTTTGAACCGCACTGGATAAACCGTCGTCCATCGTGAAACGCTCGCGGGACCAATCAATTGCGGCACCCATGCGGCGAAGTTGGCGTGTGATCGTGCCACCCGATTCGGCCTTCCATTCCCATATTTTTTCTATGAATTTTTCGCGGCCTAAATCATGACGGCTAACGCCGTCAACGGCTAGACGGCGTTCGACCACCATTTGCGTGGCGATGCCAGCGTGATCGGTTCCAACCTGCCAAAGTGTTTGGTCACCTTTCATTCGGTGATAACGGGTTAGCAAATCCATGATCGTGTCTTGGAATGCATGGCCCATGTGCAAGCTGCCAGTTACGTTGGGTGGCGGAATCGCAATGCAATAGGCAGTCTCAGATTCACGTGCTGCAAACGTGTTGTTGGTTTCCCAACGTTGATAGATCGCCTGTTCAATGTTTGAAGGCTGATATTGGTTGTCTAGCGCGTTGCTCATGATAGGGTCTTTGCGGGCGTTAAAATATTATTCTGTAAAGCACTGATTATACGGCTTTGTCGATGGTGAATGCAGTAGTAAATAGTATCCAGAGTTGAATTTGTTAACCTGGCCACTGAGTTTGCGGCGAAACTCTAGACCTGAGCCTGACACAACTGGCTATCGAACGCTCTTATGCGCTTGTTAATTAACCGGCTCTCGACTAAGTCAGGAGCTTACTAAGTTGATGATTTTCCGTCAAAGCTCAATATTGTGCATTTTCAGTTGGAAACCTTCTCCTTGGTAACTTTTGTAGCGTTTACGAGCCGATGTTTTGGCATCATCATCGGCTTCTACGATTTCGGCAATGCGTGCAAAATGGTGGTTGAACATCGGGATGTCCGATGACAGGTTAATCAACACATCATGTTGGCGCTCTAATACTAAGGGGGTAACCGAATTATGGTCGCCTATATGAACCAGAGATTCGGGTGCAATATTAGCAACCAAGCTCTGAGTTAGGCCAATAAGCGAGTCATGCGCCAAAAAACTACTATCGCTAAACGACCACATTACTCTATCGAGCTCTGTGGTCGCCGCTTCGTTATCGGTGATGATTAAACAGCTTTGCTGCATGCGCTGCAATTTATTCGCGAGCCTGCTGGCTAACTTATATCGTGCATCATTAACCCGATTAGAAATCAGATAAAAATCGACCTGTTTCATATGAGACCAATATTACTTGCAACGATCCATTAAATATTGCGTGAGGATCGGTACAGCTCGACCACTGGCCCGTTTGCCAGAAGCACCGCCCCATGCCGTGCCCGCGATATCTAAATGAGCCCAGCGGAAATCTTCTGTGAAGTAGGATAAGAAGCATGCCGCTGTAATCGTGCCGGCTCCTGGTGTGCCTATGTTGGCTAAGTCGGCATAGTCGCTTTTTAGTTGTTTCTTATAGGTCTCTTTAATCGGCAGCTGCCAAGCGTGGTCTAAACTTGTGTCGCCGGCGGCGATCAAATCGTCGATAACGCCTTGGTCATTACCCATAACGCCAGCCGTCTGATGCCCTAAGGCGACGATTACGGCGCCTGTTAAGGTGGCAATATCGATAACCGTTTCAGGTTTAAAGCGTTTGGTGTACGTCAGGGCATCACATAAGATCAATCGGCCTTCAGCATCAGTGTTCAAAATTTCAATGGTTTGTCCTGACATACTGGTCACCACATCACCGGGTTTGTTGGCGATGCCATCGGGGAGGTTCTCTGAGCTTGGAATAATGGCGACGACATTAATTGGTAACTGCATTTCTGCAGCGGCAAGAATCGCTCCAAATACGCTGGCTGCGCCGCACATGTCGTATTTCATTTCGTCCATTTTGCCGGCGGGTTTTAATGAAATGCCGCCGGCGTCGAAGGTTAGCCCTTTTCCGACGAGTGCGTGAGGCGCGTCTTTTGAATTCTTGGCCCCTTTGTATTCCATGACAATCAGCTTGGCTGGTTCTCTGCTTCCTTTGCTGACCGACAACAACGATCCCATTCCTAGCTCGCTCATGTCTTTTTCGTTTAACACTTTCACTTTCAGTCCATGTGATTTACCTAGCTTCTTGGCTTGGCTAGCTAAATAAGTCGGCGTGCACACGTTGCCAGGCATATTAGCGAGGTTTTTTGCTAATGTTTTACCATTGCTAATCGCACTGCCTATATTCGCCGCTTTCTTGGCGTCGCTAAGTGCTTTACGATCTTGGCACCAAAGTGTTACTTTAAATTCCTTATTGGCTTTTATGCTGTGAGCTGATTTCGGCGCTTTAATATATTGATATTCTGTATCGCCGAGTGCCTCAGTGAGGTGCCGACTGACTGTTTCGATATTACTTTTTGCGTTCAATGCACTTAGGTCAAAGGTGGCTTCGTTGACCTTCAATACTTTTAGCTTGCGAGCTACCGCGTTGAGGATGTCGCGCACCGATTCAGTGTCTAGCGACTTAGCGTCACCAACACCAAGTAAAACGATTTGTTTCGCCGCCACACCTTGTGGCACCATTAAGTTTACAAGTTCGCCACGCGCCGCACCAAATTGGCCTGAATCTTGCAATCGCGCGATAGCACCGCCTGTTGCGGCGTTAAGTTCAGCGCATTGCGAGCTGATTTTCTTTAGTGGCTTTAGGGCAACAACCAAACAATCGGTTTTCTGTTGGAAGTTTTTTGAGGCTTTTGCTTGAATCTTCATCTGCGGTTCAGGTCCTATTGGTTTTAATTAGGTCTTTCTATCAATTTATTTAGTCTTTCGCCAATTCGAGTCCATTGCTTGATACAATCATCAACAGTTACTTTTATAAGGCGCCACTAACTCGCGTAATTAAATCAGAGTATAGCTTGAAAATTAAATGACTAACACAGTCGCCTCTTTTAACCAAGACACACCGAACTGCATCACATTATGATCGTAAATAAGGCCTTTATCACCGAAGTGTTGCGCACCACGTTGGCTGTCACTTTTGTGATTATTAGCATCTTCTTGGTGTCAAGGGTTATGGGTTTTTTAAGCCAAGCGGCCGAAGGCTTGATTCCTGTCGGCGGTGTCTTGAGTTTGGTGATGCTGAAAATGGTCTCATACTTGGATGTGATGGTGCCGTTGATGTTCTATATAGCGCTTATCATGGTGCTAAATCGCTGGTATTCGGATCAAGAAATGGCCGTTCTTGCCAGTGCGGGCTTAGGCATCTTTCACTTTTTACGCCCGTTATCCTTTTTGGTTATTGTATTAGGGGGGGTAGTGACATTTTTTTCTTTTTATCTAACTCCTTTGTCGCTTGCTCAAGGCTACAGTCTCGAGAAACAGTATAGGCAAAGTAATGAAGTGTCCGGCGTTATTACTGGCCGTTTTGTTGACGCTAAAGGTGGTAATGGGGTCTATTTTGTCGAAGATTATAATCGTGCAACGGCGAACTATGAGAATGTGTTTGTCTATAGTAAATCGTTTGAACGCGAAGGCGTTGTGGTTGCGAAAACAGCGTATAGAACCGAAGATGAAAAAACTCAAGACCAGTTTTTAGTACTGGTTAACGGCTCGCGCTACGAGGGCCTTCCAGGTTCACCAGACTATCGAGTGGTCGACTTTGAAAAATACGCTGTGCGTATAGAGCCTAAAAACCAAACTAAACTCTATTTACCTGTGCGCGCGAGACCGAATAGCGAACTGCGTGATTCAACTGACCCTAAGCTAAAGGGCGAGTGGTACTGGCGTGTGGCAAAAGTATTTACCTTGCCAGTTTTAGCGCTGTTCGCATTGGCCCTGAGTCATGTTGATTCCCGTAGAGGCAAATCTACTGGCATAGTCTTGGCGTTCTTGGTCTATCTGACGTACGAGCAAATGTTGGGCTATACGGTGGCGTTAGTTAAGCAAGGTGAGGCCTCAAACGGCACTATGATTTGGCTTGTTCATTTCTCGTACTTCGTTTTAGCATGTTACTGCTTATACCGGCGTAACTATAACTTGCCGCTCATACCTGATATGAAATCAAGCTTTAAGAACCGTAACGCGGTGGAAGGGTAATCGGCGATGAGAATACTCGACCTTTATATCGGTAAAATTTTATTGCGCCACATTATGGTAACCATTGTTGTGTTGCTTGGCCTTTTTACCTTTGTAAGCTTTATTGAAGAGTTGGGTGACTTGGATCGCGGGAGCTATGGCATATTACAAGTGATTCAATATGTAATTTTAACCATTCCTAAGAATCTATATGAAGTGTTTCCAATGGCCGCATTGATTGGATCTATTCTTGGTTTGTCGACCTTAGCTAGAGATTCGGAACTTATCGTTATGCGAGCCGCAGGGGTTTCGATTCAACGTATCGTTCTATCTGTGCTTAAAGTTGGCGTTATTCTCGCG
Organism: Arenicella sp.; assembly: GCA_023301745.1. Taxonomy (GTDB): domain Bacteria; phylum Pseudomonadota; class Gammaproteobacteria; order Arenicellales; family Arenicellaceae; genus Arenicella. The sequence goes on from JALZVW010000010.1 coordinate 17,022, forward strand.
ATTTTTTCGATGTTTATGGGGGAGGTTGTGGCTCCCTTTACCGAGGGTCGTGCTATTGAAGTGAAGGCTGAATCTATTGTAAATAATAGTGGCCGAAAAGGTAATTCAGGCGTTTGGCTGCTCGAAGACAATACCTATGTAAATATTGGCGAGGTATTGCCGGGTCAACAATTGCGTTTGCTCGACATCAAAATATTTGAGTTCGATAGCCAGAATTTCTTGAGATTTCTTTCCACAGCGAAGGAAGGTGAGTATCAGCCTGCGCCTCAAGGCAGTGGTGAAGATGGTCGCTGGTTATTGAAAGGCTTGAGTCGAACCATGATCAATGAAGACAGCTCGGCGGCCGATGAGGTGCTAGCGGCATATTGGACTAGTGCGCTGAATCCAGAAATTCTCAGAATTTATCAGATTAAGCCTGAGCAATTATCTATTTGGCAATTACAGGAATACATATCTCACCTGCGTTCTAATCGACAAGATACATCAACTTACGAGCTTGAGTTTTGGTCAAAGATTGTTACGCCGTTTGCCACGCTCGTTATGTTAATTTTGGCGGTTCCGTTCGTCTTCAAAGACGCGCGCAGCGGTAATCTCGGTCAGAGTTTGTTCTCAGGCATTATGATTGGTTTAGCGTTTTGGATTGCCAATCAAGCATTCAGCTACTTCGTAACACTATTTGGTATACCACCACTTTTGGGGGCGGCCTTGCCGACAATGATCGTAGCCTTATGTAGCTTCGTGATGATTCGGCGAATAGTATAGGCAAACAAACTGGGTACGTTGGCTTTAAAGATGATGTTAACGTCCTTTGGAAACATTTTTTGCCCGATGCTTAGCGAGATTTTGTTTCTTGTCTTTTTCACCTTGTTGCGTTGATTTTACGATTTTAGTGTTGGTGATGATGTCGTGCCAGGCGCGTTTTTGGCGGTCCAGCAAAATCCAAGTAAAGCCTAAACCTAGACAGGCCCAGGAAATCAAGGCGGCTAAATAGCGTTTTAGCGCGGTGTTCCAGTCAATGAATTTGCCATCTGGTTTTACAAGGTATAGGTTCCAGGCTTTCATCCCAAGGGTTTGGCCGCCGTGAGTCCAGAACCAACCATAGAAGAAAAAACTAACACAAATAACATTGATACTAACAATGGTGCCACCAATGATGCGCCCAAGGTCGCTGCGCTCAATCAGGTTCGGATTAGCGGGGTCTGGTATGGCAAAAAAAGAATCCGGGCCCAGCCAGGTAAAAAGGCCCATGAGCAGCGCAGATGTAAAGAACGCAAGGGCGATCAGTAATAAGCCGTCGTAAATTATGACGAGTATGCGTTTGAAAAGGCCGATTGTTTGCATTTTTGTATTCTTTGTTTGTTTTTATTCGCGGAAAACGAAAGTTGTACACAGTTTTTGATGTAAAAGGCATTTAGGTCAATTAGCCAATCTATTTATTAAACTTTATAATTAAAGCTTCTTAAGTTTTTGATTTTATTGATTTAAATAAATTGATTAAAAAATAGACAATCACCCTCAGCCGTAGACTTAATCGATGTTGGCAATACTTGTTCACAAAGTTATCCACAGTTTTTGTGGATAAGCATGATAGAGTCCCAGCAGTACTGAACTTAGTTAGAATGATACTGGATACTAGGGCTGCGGAGAACGTAATGTTGCGAGGTTTTTGTGAACTTTTCTCGTTTTCTGAGTCTAATAAAAACTCGTACTTGAAATAAATTACCTGCATCACTATTGTTGTAATGAAGGTGCCATTTTAAGGCGACTATCGATCTAGGGTTTGCGAGCCCCGTCTGGTACCTTAATTAACTAATAATTTTTCGCTTAATGCATTACCACTTAAATTCCAACTGGGGGAAACCATGGCCAACACTTTTCACTATCTCGATAAAGCATTGTCTCAAGTTCGTGATCTCGGCTTAATGCCGGAAAAAGTAGATGAGGCCCCGGTGGTATCTCTATTAGAAAAACTAAGCGATATTGATGAAGCTAAGATTGTTGCGATTGCCCGTACCTTGTCTCAAGCATCGGTTTTCAACGATATTGTGCGTGAGCAAGTCTCGGAGATGCGAGTTGGCTCTCGTTATGAAAAGATTACCGAGTCATTTAATTCCATTCGAGATGATGCTAAACGTATGGTTGGGCAGGTAGATGATGGCAAGGTCGATACCTTTGAGCGCCTTAGTAATGTTTGGATGAAAGTGACTCGTGGCGATATCGCTTCACGCTTTGACGCGATAAAAGAGGTCTACCTTGAGGTTGCCAATGACTCACGAGAACAAATTGAACGTGAAAGAGTAATTTTAGAGGCTTATCAGGACTTTCGCGGTGCGATTAAGCAATCTGAGATATATGCTCTTGATGTACTTAAGCAAACTGAATCGATTTGGAACGAGTCTAAAGGTGCCTTGAAGCACGCCAATGACACGGTTGCGGCCTATGCCGGTGATGACTTAGCTGAGCGTGCGAAGTTAGAGTTGTCACGCGATGAGCAAATGCGTGAGCTGCAGTTTAGTGAAGATCGATATCAGGTGGCTAAGGATATTTCTGACAACCTGACGGTCAGCTATAACACCTCTGAGGTTATTATGGCGCGCTTGATGCAAACTAATAGCGCAAAAGAACGTGTCTATAAGCAAGCGATTACGTTCTTCGGCACGAATGAGTCAGTATTGACTGCATTGACCGCGTCGTTCACCGGATTGTTTGGCTTGCACGAAAGCACACAAACATTGGAAGCCATGAAAGAGGGCGTATCTAAGAGTTTAGAGGACTTAGCTGACATTGGTGGCAAAGTTCAAGAGGCGGCCGTTAAGGCTGGCTACGGCCCGACTATTCGTGCTGACGCGGTTAAAAAACTGGTTGATTCGGTGGTCAATTTTCAAGAGAGGTCGCTCGAAATTATTGATGAGATGCGTGTGTTGTCGACTAAAAACGCGGAAGAAATTCGTGAGTCGGTAGAAGACGGTAAACAGCGCATGGCGAAGATAATTGAACGAGGCGGTTCGTTGCCGTTGTCGCATAAAGTCTAGAGTTTAGCAATTACGGAATTCCTCAATGGTTGCGAAAACTGAGAAAGCCCCGCTAGAAGAACTTATGGCGGCAATGGATGTGGTCGATACGCTTCGCCACGACAAAAGCATTGCCGAGCGAGAGCTCGACGGTGAAGGGCGACGTGAACGCTTACTGCAACGTTTGCGAGACATGTACGCAGCACAAGGGATTGAAGTGCCCGACCGTGTTATCGAACAAGGCATAGACGCGCTTGAGCAAGAGCGTTTTAAATACCAACCGGTTGAGCCAAGCTGGCGCACCAAACTGGCAAGTGTCTGGGTTAGTCGTTCTCGGTGGGGTAAGCCGGTTGGGTTCCTCATGGTGGTGGCCACCGCTTTCTATGGTTACTATTTTGTGTCAGAGGTCTTGCCTGAACGAGCTTTGCGGGCCAATTTGCCGGGTCAAGTTAATAGTACATTTTCTAGTATCGTCGCAATTGCTAAGAACCCCGAGGTGATAGATCAAGCGAAGGCCTCGTCGGCAAGCGCGTACAGCGCTATTGATCAAGAAAATTTTGAAGAAGCTCAAGCAATTGTCGCTCAGATGCAATCGGTAAGAACTCAACTTGGTTTAGAGTACAGTATTAGAGTGATCTCTAAACCAAATCAAAGCTCAGGCATTTGGCGTAATCCACCGAATAAGCCAACGATCAAAAACTATTACCTTATTGTTGAAGCGATTGATAAGAGTGACCGAGTTGTAGAACTTACTATCTTCAATCAAGAAAACAACCAAGCTACTCGTAAAAAGAGCTGGGGATTGAGAGTGAGCGAAGAAACATTTTATAGAGTAGCCGCCGATAAGAATGACGACGGCATAATCCAAGAAAATAAAGTGGGAACCAAAGCGGCGGGGTATTTAGAGCCAGTATTTAGTATACCGACAACGGGCGCAACGCTCACGGAGTGGTAACTATGTGGACTGGGACATCAGCGCTTAAGAATATCGATCAGAGCTTACAGACACTTCGAAATGACGTTGTTCGCCTGGATGCTCAGTTGGACCAACTCACTATTCAAACCGCGAACAATCAACGCTATCGAGCTAAGCTTGTTAATGATATTGCCGGAGTGCGGCTAGCCGAGATCGAAAGCGGTGAACTCAATGCCAACTACACCGCGGCGGACCAACAGGCCGCCGAGTTGTTGATCGAGCGCGAACAAGCGTTAGCCGACTTAAGCGCTCGTATTGATGACGTTAATGAGCAGATTCTTGAGGCTGAGACTGAACGTGATGCGATGCTCGAAACGGTTAATGAATGCTCTGAAAAAATTGTCAAAACAGAAGGGCAGGTACAACAAAAACTTAAAGCCGATGACGCTTACCTCGCTCAATTTAAACAGGCACAGCAAGCCGAATCGGTCGCCGATGAAGCCCAGCAAAAAATGCAGAGAGCGCAAGCAAACATGGCTGAGAAGGCCGAGCCCTACCAATCTGATGAGCTATTTAGTTATCTATGGGAGCGTGGTTATGGCACCACCAAGTATGATGCTGGATTGATCGCTCGTTTGATTGATGATTGGGTCGCAAAGGTGATTAAGTACGAGCCCTCTAGGGTTAATTATTGGAACTTAGTTGAAATTCCTAGGCGTTTAAAAGAACACGCTGAGCGTGTTGGTGATGACGCCGATGAACAACATATGTTGCTCCAGAAGATGGAACTAGATGCCTTAGAAGCCGCGGGTGTAAAGTCACTTGAGGCTGAGCTTGAGGCGCTTCGTATTCAGTTGGACCAGCATGATGATGCCATCGAATCTATTGAGTCTGCGTTAAATCAGCATCTAACTAACAGGGCCGCTTTTGTGGCTGGTGAAGACCAATATATTCGGGCTTGTTTGGAAAGACTCTCAAGCTCGCTAGAGCATCAGAGTTTAATATCCATTCACAGTTACGTGCGAGCAACGGTTTCACCAACGGATGACCGCCTGGTGATGGAGTTGCAAGCGCTAGAAGATGGTTTGAGTGATGTTGAAAGCGACTTAGCTGATATTCGAAATTTGTACGACCGCAAAATCGATAAACTTAAAGAGCTTGAGACAGTTAGGCGTGACTTTAAAAATTCTCGATTTGACGACGTACGTTCAGGCTTTGGAAACCAGGCCCTAATAAGTAATGTGCTGGCTCAGTTTTTACAAGGCGTTGTGTCTGGCAGTGATGTTTGGCGCGTGATAAAGCGCAATCAGCGTTATCGTAAGGTTGCCTCTGCGCCTGATTTTGGCAGTGGTGGACTTGGTGAAATTGCCGACATGATTGGTGGAGAGATTATGCGCCAAGGGCGTCGCCAGCGCCGTTCTAGTCGCGGCTCAACCTGGCATTGGCCTCAATCGCGTGGCGGCGGCGGGGGATTTAAAATGCCTCGAGGTGGCGGAAATTCTGGCGGTGGCTTTAAAACGGGCGGTGGCTTTTAGTGTAAAAATTACGCCAATTTAGGTCTATTAAATGAGCTGGCAATCGGTAAAAAAAAGGCCAGCATTGATGCTGGCCTTTTTTGATGCTTACCTCGTGAGCTTACCCCGCGAAATTGGTCGCTGCGAACTCCCAGTTGGCAATTTCCCAAAAGTTTTTTAGATACTCCGGGCGGGCGTTACGGTAATCCACGTAATAGGCGTGTTCCCAGACATCAACCGTTAGCAAAGGTGTGATGCTTTGGTCGGTAATGGGAGTGTCGGCGTTACTGGTATTCACTATAGCTAGAGAGCCATCAGCATTTTTAACTAGCCATGTCCAGCCTGAGCCAAAGTTACCTGCCGCACTGGCGGTAAACTTGGCTTTAAATTCTTCAAATGAACCGAACGCGTGGTTGATCGCATCACTTAGTGCGCCGGTTGGCTCGCCACCAGCATTTGGTGCTAAGCTGTTCCAGTAAAAAGTGTGGTTCCATATTTGAGCTGCGTTATTGAAAACGCCGCCAGCGCTAGAGCGAATGATTTCTTCGAGCGACTTGTCGGCATCAGCGGTCCCTTCGATCATTTTATTTAGGTTTGTTACGTAAGCATTGTGATGCTTACCGTAGTGATAGTCGATCGTCTCTTCAGAGATAGTTGGCGCTAACGCGTCACGAGCATACGGTAAGGCGGGTAATTCGATGGACATTAATGACTCCTGAGTTGTCTTTATTTAAGGATTTAATCCGCCGCAGTCTATCACAGCTTAGGACGCTTTTAATTAACGCTTTATCGACTTCTTGATTAGCATCATGAGCGAGCAAGGTATTGGCGGCTAGTTAAACTAGAGTTGTCTTATAAATGTAATCTAATTACAATACAATTTGATTGAATTACGCTAGAATCTCGCTTGTTAAGCACAAAAAGCGACAATTGACTCACTGATTTCCTAATAATTGGCTCCATAATGAAAGAAAATTACAAAATAAAAAATCTAAATAGAACCAAAATTGTCGCTACCGTGGGCCCCGCCTCTGGCGATGTTGATGTGTTAGAGGAGATGATTCTCAACGGCTGCAGTGTGTTCAGAATTAATTTTTCGCATGGCTCACATCAATCACATGGCGAGTCTATTGCCAACATACGTAAAGCCGCTCAAAAACTTGAACAAAATGTCGCCATTTTAGGGGATCTTCAAGGCCCGAAGATTCGTATTGGCGCGATCAAGGGTGAGACAATATCGTTAGAGGTAGGGCAAAACTTGCTACTTGACTCTGATATTTCGGATGATGACGGCAGTGCTGACGGTGTTAGCTACTTGTGTGACACGCTCGCGGCAAGTTGCGGCCCTGGTCGAATTTTAATGTTAGACGATGGCCGTGTTCAACTTGAAGTGATCTCAGTGAAGGGTAATGCTATTCATACGAAAGTTGTTGCTGGGACTAAACTTTCTTCTCGTAAAGGCTTGAATTTGAAAGGCGGGGGCCTGGCTGAAGATGCGCTAACGCCTAAAGATATTGAAGATATGGCCTTTGCTGCAACGCAGAACTTAGATTACATGTGCGTGTCGTTTCCCTCTAAAGCGCAAGACATGTTAGACGCCCGAGCAAAACTAGATGCGATAGGCTGCTCAACCAAGCTTATTGCTAAGCTCGAAAGGGCTGAAGTTGTCGTTTCAGAAGCGGTTATTGATGAAATGATTCATAGCTGCGATGGCGTAATGGTTGCTCGAGGTGATTTGGCCGTGGAAGTGGGTTTTGAATCGGTCACTTCTTATCAAAAACAGATTGTCGCTCGTGCCCGAGTGCTTAATAAGCCGGTTATTGTTGCTACACAGATGATGGAAAGCATGATTGACTCGCCGGTGCCGACCCGCGCTGAAGTGTCAGATGTAGCGAATGCGGTATTCGATTACGCTGACGCGGTCATGTTATCGGCTGAGACAGCGGTTGGCGATTTTCCGATTGAAGTCATTCAAACCGTGTATGACGTAATCATTGCCACAGAAAAACACGTTGCGACACAAGTGTCTAAGCACCGCGTCGAGATTGAATTTGATTACGTCGATGAGTCGATCGCAATGGCTTCGATGTATTTGTCTAATCACTTTAAAGCGGTAAAAGCGATTGTGTGTTTAACCGAGTCAGGCAGTACCGCGCTTTGGATGTCACGAATTAAGACACATCTGCCTTTGGTGGCCATGTCGCCAAAAGAAGCTACTTTAAATTGTGTCGCCTTGTATAAAGGTGTTCGGCCAGCCCACTTGCCACATAGTTCTGAACGTAATACACAGATGGGCGATATTATTAAATATGTGCGCACCGCCGTTGAGCTCGAGAGCGGTGATTACGTTGCGGTTACCTATGGCGACGTTGTTGGTGTTGATGGGAATACCAATACGCTTAAATTACTTAAAGTTTCTTAGATTTTTATCTAGAGTCTAGAAACATATTGAAAAAAGGCGCCTAAGGGCGCTTTTTTTACGTCGGAAGCGCGTTACAACCGTTGAAATATCACATTAGATGCGTATAATTCCGCGATGGAAAATATCAAACAAGCTCTCACCTTTGATGACGTCCTTCTAACGCCTGCTCGGTCAAGCGTTTTACCTCGTGACGTCGACCTATCCACTCAACTTACTAAAGAAATTCGCCTCGGTATACCGTTGCTATCTGCGGCTATGGATACGGTAACTGAAACTCGCATGGCCATTTGCTTGGCACAAGAAGGCGGCCTGAGTGTTATTCATAAGAATATGACGCCTGAGCTACAAGCAAAGAATGTTTCTCGGGTTAAAAAATTCGAAAGTGGCGTTATCAATGACCCTATTACTGTGTCGCCGAACACCAGCATAGGCGACGTGTTAGCGCTTACTCGCAGGCATAAAATATCGGGTGTTCCTGTTGTCGATGGCGACAACTTAGTGGGCATTGTTACCGGTCGTGATTTGCGTTTTGAAACTCGCTTGGATGAGCCGGTCTCGAAAGCCATGACCCCTCAGGGTAAGCTGGTAACCGTAAAAGAGGGGGCTAGCAAAGAAGAAATTCAGAGTTTATTGCATGAGCACCGAATTGAAAAAGTGTTGGTTGTTGATGACGAATTTAATTTAAAGGGTTTAGTGACGGTTAAGGATATACAAAAATCGACCGACCACCCCAATGCATCGAAGGACTCAAACGGTAACCTACGTGTTGGTGCAGCCGTAGGCACGGGCCCAGATACTGATGAACGTGCTGCTTTACTCGCTGATGCGGGGGTAGATGTGATTGTGGTTGATACTGCGCATGGTCATTCTGTTGGCGTATTAGATGTGGTTAGTCGTATTAAAAAAGCGTATCCGCAGATTCAGATAGTCGGCGGCAATATCGCAACTGCGGCGGCGGCATTAGACTTGGCTAAAGCTGGTGCTGATGCGGTTAAAGTCGGTATTGGTCCTGGTTCTATCTGCACCACTCGAATGGTTGCTGGTGTTGGCGTTCCTCAGATCACGGCTGTTTACGATGTGGCCCAAGCTCTAAAAGGTGCGGGAATTCCGTTGATTGCCGATGGTGGTCTGCGCTTCTCTGGAGATATATCAAAAGCGATTGCCGCTGGAGCGAATTGCGTCATGGTTGGCGGCTTGCTTGCCGGCACTGATGAGGCTCCAGGTGACATTGAGCTCTACCAAGGCCGTTCATATAAATCGTATCGAGGCATGGGGTCAATTGGGGCGATGGAGCAAGGTTCGAAAGATCGTTACTTTCAGTCAGATGAGTCAGAAACCGAGAAGCTTGTGCCAGAAGGTATTGAAGGGCGTGTTCCGTATAAAGGGCCCGCAATTAACATCATTCACCAGTTGATGGGCGGCTTACGCTCAAGTATGGGCTATACCGGCAATGCTAATTTGTCTGAGATGCGTGAGAATTGCCAGTTTGTTCAAATCACCAATGCCGGTGTTGCTGAGTCTCATGTTCATGATGTGACGATCACCAAAGAAGCGCCGAATTACCGAAGTTAATTCCAGTAACTAATACTCTAAATCATACAAAGTAAGCCTAATGACTGATATCCATAGCGATAAAATTTTAATTCTTGATTTTGGTTCTCAATATACTCAATTGATTGCGCGCCGAGTTCGTGAGCTTGGTGTTTACTGTGAAATTTGGGCTTATGATAATGATTTAACAACGATCCAAGAATTTTCGCCTAAAGGAATTATCCTCTCTGGCGGCCCCTCGACCGTCACCGAAGAACATACGCCGCGCGCGCCCGAAGGCATCTTCGAGATGGGTGTTCCGGTGTTAGGTATTTGCTATGGCTTGCAATGCATGGCGGAGATGTTAGGCGGTGAAGTTTCAACCTCGGATAAGCGTGAATTTGGGCATGCTGACGTTGAGCTGTGTTCTGAGAATTCGTTAATTACTGAAGTCTCGCAGAGCGTTTGGATGAGTCATGGTGATAAGGTCACCGCGATTCCGGCTGGTTTTAAAATTATTGCCAAGTCCGGTAATGCGCCGTTGTGCGCGATTGCTGACGAACAACGAAAATTTTACGGAGTTCAATTTCACCCTGAAGTAACCCATAGCGAATTCGGCGAGCAATTACTGAGTCGGTTTGTCCATGACATATGCGGGTGTGGTAATAATTGGTCAGCCAGTAATATCATTCAAGATGCGATTGACACGGCTCGTTCAAAGGTTGGCGATGACCATGTTATTTTAGGCTTGTCAGGTGGTGTTGATTCATCGGTCGTCGCTGCATTGTTGCATAGGGCGATCGGCGATCAGTTGACCTGTATTTTTGTCGATAACGGCCTATTGCGTAAAGACGAAGGCGACCAAGTGATGGCTACCTTTGCAAACAACATGGGTGTGCGCGTTATTCGAGTCGATGCTGAGCAACGGTTTTTGAATGAGTTGGCTGGTGAGAATGAACCTGAAGCTAAACGTAAGATAATTGGTCGTGTATTTGTCGAGATTTTTGAAGAAGAGTCTAACAAAATAGACAACGCTAAGTGGTTAGCGCAAGGCACTATCTATCCAGACGTAATTGAGTCTGCTGCATCGAAGACCGGTAAAGCACAAGTTATTAAATCGCATCATAATGTCGGCGGCTTGCCGGATGATATGGAGCTCGAGCTGCTTGAGCCGTTGCGTGAATTATTTAAAGATGAAGTACGCAAGATCGGGGTTGAGTTAGGCTTGCCCGCGAAAATGGTTCACCGCCATCCATTCCCTGGGCCAGGCCTGGGCGTTAGAATATTGGGTGAAGTGAAGAAAGAATACGCTGATGTGCTTCGCGAAGCCGACGCTATTTTTATGCAAGAGTTAGAGAGCACCGGTTGGTATGAGAAAACCAGTCAAGCATTTGCTGTATTTTTACCGGTAAAATCGGTCGGCGTTGTTGGCGATAATCGTGCTTATGACTGGGTGATTGCCTTGCGTGCTGTTGAAACCATTGATTTCATGACAGCAACGTGGGCACATATTCCTTACGATATTTTAGGCCATATTTCTAACCGCATTATCAACGAAGTACGTGGTATCAGTCGCGTAACCTATGATATTTCGGGTAAGCCTCCTGCCACTATCGAGTGGGAATAGCGCCATTACTGAGTTTCTTTTTGATTGCAGCAACTCTTGATTGCAGCAACAACTAATTGCGACAACAACTAATTGCGACAACAACTAATTGCGACAACAACTATGAGGCGCGGTGGTTCGCTTTTTTATCTGCCAAAAGCGCTTATTAAAATAGGCTTCGTATAACCAGGTTTACCTCGAAGGCGGGTAGATCTAGTTTTATGGTTTAGCCGCACTTTTTGCTAGTTCGACCAGTTGAATGAACTCTTGACGGTAACCATCAGGGTCGTCTCCCTTATTTAAGCGCGCCATGTTTGCAATATCGTCCAAACTCATGCCGCTGATGTATTTGTCTCCTTTTAAATATTCAGCAAAACTTGCGGCCGCGATTGAAAATTCCACATCTTTATTGCCTTTAGTTTGCTCAGCACTGATTGTTTTTTCAATCAGTTTTGAGCTGTCTTTGTTGGGTAGTTTGTAATGTATTTTCAAAAGACCATATTCATTTGAATTGTTGACCTTGGATCGTGTCTCTTCAGCTTCCTGGTAAGTTAGCGAGTCTGTCGTGTTTTGTTGGCTAGTAGGGGTAATCTCATAAATAGCGGTGATCGTATGGCCTGAGCCGACACTGACTGCATCGGTTTTGTCCTTACTAAAACCTTCACGGCTTGCTCGGCCGGCTTGATAACCAACTAAGCGATAGTCGCGCACGGTTTGAGGGTTAAATGCTAGCTCAAGGTTCACATCTTTTGCACGAGTGAGCGGCGCCGACTTAGCGTGATCGAGTAACACTTTGTTCGCTTCGTTGAAACTATTGATGTACGCCACGGAGCCGTTGTCGTTTTGCATCAAGTGTTGAGCTACATCATCGTGGTAACGATTGCGACCAAAGGCGAGTATTGACAAGAGTGCTCCGTCGAGTGGTTTGCGCTTCACTATGGTTCTAAGTGAAACGATGTGTTGCTGGTCGAGCTTATGGGTGCCATCGGTCGCTAGGATTATTTTGTTCCGCGCATCATGTTTGAATCGTTCTTCGGCCAACTGATATGCGCGCGAAATTGCCGCATCGTCGGTCATGGTCCCTCCGGCGTTTATCTTCTCAAACGCGCTTAGAATGTTAGCGTTGTTAATTACTTGTGTCGGTTCGAGGGCCACTTCGGCCGTGCTCGAATAAACGATGATACTAATCGTGTCAGTGGGCTCTAATGCACTAAGCAGTGTGCTAATTGAGTGTTTGAGCATCGGCAATTTGTTTTCAACATTCATGGAATCAGATATGTCGACTAAGAAAACCAAATTGCTGTTGGTGGCCTCATCTTGTTTGGTGCTATAAGCCTTGATGCCAATATGAATCAGTTTTTTTGATTCGTTCCATGGCGAGTCAAGCACTGACACACTGGCTTTAAGTGGTGATGATTTTGACTCAGGATATGGGTAGTTGTAGCTGAAATAGTTAATAACCTCTTCCGTTCGAATCGCCGCCGCTGCTGGCAAAAAACCTCCTTGCAATTGATTACGCAATAAGCGGTAAGAGTTGGTATCAATATCAGCCAAGACGGTAGGTGCGGGCGCTTGTTCGACGAGGTTTGATTCGTTCTCCTTATCGGGCGTGTATTGGTCGCCAAGGCTCTTTTGCCGAGCCATTGGAACCAGTGCTGCTCCGGCCTGACTAAACGTATCTAGCCTAGGCTTAAGAGCCGATGAGTCGGACTGTGGTTTAGTTGATGTTTTCGATAAGCTCTTGGGTGTTGGTTCTACTTTCTTTGTTTCGATTTGTTGGGCATTGGTTGGCGCTTGTGCTGCCCGAGCGCCACTAACGGCTATTTCTTCTAGAGTAGTCGTTGCTTGCGAATCGACTATTACTGATTCAGGCAAAGACTGAGATTCAATTTCCATCGTCATTGATAAATCGGAGTCAGAGTTAGGGTTCGATGGCTCGATGAGGCCTTCCATATCAGGATTGAAGGCCGGTGACTCAATCGTTTGAAGGTGATCACTGGCGTCTGATGCCAACTCTGGGTTGGCTGTGCTTAACGCAGGGTTTTGCGCTGTATGCTTAGGCATCTGATCGACCACGGCGAAAGAAATAAACCCTATCGCGATAGTTGCAAACACGCGGCCAGTATTCGGGCCTCTAATAACGGCCATTAGCCGCGTCCATATTGAATTTTTTGAGCTTGGTGTATCTTGTCTATCAATATGCTGAGTTGAAACTAATGTTGCATGGTTTTTTTCTTCAGAAAATTTTGCAAGCGCTGAATTAATGGCAATTTTCTTGGCGTTTGAATCGGCTTCAGGAATAGTTGCGTCTAATAGGCTATCGATGTGGTTTTGCTTCATACGGAACCTCGAGCTCTTTCGAGCTTATTTGCGTCTAAGCTCGAAGTTGTAAATGTTTTCTTCAACAGTTTGCGCGCTTCGTGAATACGCCAAGAGATTGTGCTTTCCTTAACTCCGAGCCTGCCGGCGGCGTCGGAGTGAGAAAGGCCTGTGCCATAAACTAACACTATGGTGTCTTTGAGTTCTTCTTGTAGGCTATCAATATGTTCGAGAATTTGGTGGGCATATAGCCTCTGTTCGTTCATGTTTGATACATTTGCACTTAACGTTTCGCAATGATTTTCATCAGATTCTTCTCGCCTATTGTACTGTGTTGGGCTTTTATAGAAGTCTTTAGCGCAGTTAATTACTAAACGGTATAGCCATGAGGTAAAGCTCGACTGATGCTTAAACTGAGCGATCGAGCTTGCCAGTTTAATACAGGCTAGCTGTGTAATATCTTGCGCATTGTGTTGATCGGCGCACCAACGGTAGGCAAATCGATAGATAGTGTCATAGTGCAGTTCTAGCAATTGCTCGAAAGCCGATGCGTCGCCGGCTTGGCATCGATCTATGAGCGCTTTTTCAGGCATTTTCTATATCCGATTAGGCTGTATGCTTTAAGTCTAATATCGATCAGCTTAATACTACCAAAAAGCGTTTCATTAGTTAAAATCATAGGCTAGATTCAATTGTTGTAGCATAGTCTATTTGACAAACTCATCGATGATATAGGGTTATTGTGTTTATATGACGATATCACGAAGTAAATCCTTTGAAAGGTTTAACAAAAAAATGAAAGTTTATTAAGAAGACATTATAAACAGTGTGTATCGAGCATCGGTGGTGCTAACATTCACTCTGATTATGTTTAGCCACTCAACGAGTAGTTCTTTCTAGTAGTTCTTTATTTATAACCAAGGTCCCGAAAACGTGCTTACTCCAACTTTGAATCACCGTCAGTCTGGATTCACCTTAATCGAAATTATGGTGGTGGTTATCATTATTGGGATAATGTCGGTGGCCGTCGTATCGTCACTGACGGGCAATAATGACCGTGAGGCTCGTTTGCAAGCGAGTCGTTTTATGGCCGTGGTTAATGAAGTTCGCGATGAAGCCATTATTGTTGGTGATAACTTTAGGCTAATAGTTGATGATAATGCGGGAAGCTACCGCTTTGAGTCAGTGCGCTCACAAGCGTCGTCCGCGGGTGATGCATTATTTAAGAATCGTTTTGTTGGTGAGAAGGTTGAACTTGATTGGCAGGTCTTTGAAGTGCTTGATGATGGTGACATTGAGCAAAACGTGCTGATTTCGTCCTTGGGTGAGATCACGCCATTTGAGGCTCGCTTTGAAGGCACCGAATTGAGCTACGTTGTGGTCGTAAACGAAGAAGGTCAACTTGAACGATTGGACAAAAAAGGAGTGAGTATCTAGTGCGTGTTAAATCTATAGAATTGGCCGCTAAGAAACAGTCTGGTTTTACCTTAATCGAAGTATTAGTGGCTTTATTGATTGTCTCTTTAGGGATTATTTCGGTAATACAAGTTACTTCTCAGCACGTAAGCAATATCAGCGAGCTTGAGAAGAGGATGCTCGCGTCTTGGGTGGCGAGTAACCATATCGCCGAAATTCGATACGACGCTAAAGTTAATAAAATTCGAGGTAACGGTAAAACTGAACGGTACACCATGGGGGGGCGTGATTGGCGCTCCAAGGCGAGAATTGAAGAGACCGAGGTTGAGCGAGTATTTCTACTTACCGTTGAAGTGTCTGAGGACAGTAATCTCGAGAAAACGATATATGCAAGCATGACTAGTGCGGTTACGGATCGCTTGTGAGTCGCATGACATCGGTTCAAAATATAAGGCGAGCTATTGGCTTTACCCTAATTGAAGTTATGGTGGCAGTGGCGATATTTGCGGTTATCGCAAGTATTGTCGGCCCGGCACTGTTTCAATTCTTAGAGGTACGGGAGAAGGCGACCGCTAAACAAGATCAACTCGAGGGTTTACAGAAAACCTTTCTTTTTTTGTCCAATGATTTGCGCTATGCCAGCAACCGGCTGGGAAAAAATGAATTTGGTGAGCCTGCTGACGCGACGATGACTGTCGGCGATGATAGCTTGATCGAGTTGACCGCGGCTTACCCTGATTTAAATTTAGGCGGGCTTGGTGTGCCTAGAAAAGTTAGTTGGCAGTTGGAAGATGGTGTGCTCCAGCGCATACAATCGCCGGTAATGGACCCTGATGGTGACACTAGAGTGTTAAAGCAGTCTGTCTTGAGCGATGTTAAGGGTGTTGAGTTTGAACTTAGTATTGTGGAAGAAGGCCGAGACAATACGTCTAAAAAATGGGATGAACAAAC
The DNA here is from genome assembly GCA_023301745.1 of Arenicella sp. Classification (GTDB taxonomy): domain Bacteria; phylum Pseudomonadota; class Gammaproteobacteria; order Arenicellales; family Arenicellaceae; genus Arenicella. Next base: position 32,707 of record JALZVW010000010.1, read on the forward strand.
ACGGCTGCCCGATAAGATAACCGTCACCATCACGCTGGAAAGTAAAACTGAATACCGGCGGGTCTTTACTATGCTCGGCGGTGATACGTTGGATGCTGTCGCCGCAACGTTGAATGCCGATCCATCGGCCACTCCAAATTCGGCCCCTGATGCAGAGGTAGATCCCGATGGTTAAAAGGAAAGCAAGGCCTATGAGATTTGCTCAAAAACAAGCGGGAGTGGTGCTCATTATTGTTATTTTAGCAATTGTATTAATGGTCACGTTGTTAGCAATTATGATCGAAGATCAACATATCTTTATTCGTCGACTTGCAAACCAAAAAGTGTCTGAGCAAGGCTATCAATATACCCAAGGTTTGAATGCGTGGGCTGAGCGGGTTTTGAATGATGACCAAAACCGTGCGGTCGACCACTTAGAAGAAAAATGGGCTAAATTTGGTCGGCCAGAGGAAGAGTTGGAAGAGGGTGAGTCTGATTCT
>JALZVW010000011.1 GCA_023301745.1 Arenicella sp.
CGAGTATCACCTTCGGCGGGGTCGGCTTTAAGCACGCCAACTTCGTCGACCACAGTATGATTAATATTGAAGACGGTGATCAAGCGAAATTCGTGATCCGGTGGCCTGAAAACAGTATCGCCCTTATAAACCACGTGCTCAACAATTAAGTTTTCGTTTATCAGGTACTGATCGCCATCGGCAACCAGATCTAACTGGCCAGCACTGCCGGTGCTGGCGTTACCAACCGGTAGCGGAAAATTTCTCGGCTCAACAACGGTATCTGAAATGACCGACAAGTTATAAAACCAATCTTCACCGAATACCGGCTTATCGCCCTTCAGAGGGTTATTATTATTATAAGGGTCCCAGCGATTCTCTTTATAACCTAGAGACTCAACAATACGCCAGCGATCAGGCACCGGTGCCAAGTCAGGCAAAAGCAAGGCTTTCGGCGGGGCCAATCGATTAGGGTTACAGTAATCTTCTTGGAACACCAACACCGGATAAGCCGGGCGTCTGCGCGGCCGACTGGTCGCTGGAGGTGTATCGCTGCAATCATTTTCAGCCAAAGTGGCTGGCGCTAAGCCCGGCCGATCATCAATCGATCGACTTAGCGGCCGCTCTTCTTTCAGCGGTTTATCAGCGCTCGAAACAGCTTCGTTGCGAGGTGAAGTGTCTTCTATAACAGCCTTATTTAACGCCGCTTGGCTCGGTGAGTTAACAACAGACTTAAGGTCTTGTGCCGCGATCGTATCGCAATGCGTTCGATACGCAGCGTCGAGACCGAGCATTTCGCAACGAGTGGTCAATAAACGCGGGATATAATTAACCACAGCGCCTGAGAGGCCAAGCTGTTGCGCGGCCTGTTCGGCGCTGGCAATGCTGTCATATCGACCGGATACAGTAAACCATCGATCGTCGACCGTGCTCGACTCGAAACAATAAACGCCATTTTGCTTTTGCTCGGCCACTAGGCACCGGTCAAAGCCATTAATCGTCGCTAATTGCAAAGTGAATCGTTTATCGGCTTGAGAGTTAAGCCACGAATAGGCGCGCTGGTGCTGAGCGATTTGCGGCTCGTCAGCTTGCGCAAAACCCGTTTCGGCCATTAACATCATCGCAACCGCCAATAAGCTCATGCTTATTGCGCTGTTATTAGTCGTTTTAGTCTGCATTTTTGTTTAATTGAATTAGGTTTGCATTTATCTTAAGCCGCGCAAGGTCAGCGGGTTCGCCCCTTAGTCGTTTTATTTCTGACACGGGGCTACTTAAAAAATTACTATTTACCATTACAAGGAGACGCTTCGGTCGAATCAATGAAAGGCGCTTGTGGGCAGTTAACGTAACGCAACCTCACGCCTTGTGGTGATAAGGTGTCCGCTCGAATTGACGGGTCTGCGTTATTAATCGCTCCACCGAGTTCCAAGCCAGCATTGTGCAAGCCAAGAAAAGAAATCATGTCGTCCTGATCAATGCCGTCGCCAGATACGCCGATGCCGCCAATCAATTGGCCGCCACGATAAATTGGCACACTGCCCGGAAAAATCTGAATGCCATTGGGTAGATTTGAAATGCCCGTGCAACCCGCACCAGGCAAGGTTAAACGATTAGCGACCAGATTAAGCTGCAGGCCAACGTTGAATGGACTCCAAACGTCGATAGGGAAGCTGAATGGCCCAGGCGGGTTCAGATCTATGCCGTCAGGATAAAACGGCCTCGAAAGATTACCGCCCGCTCGATCAGAAAATGCAATTCCGTCAGCCAATGCCGTCGGTAAACCAAAGGATCTAATTGCATTCACGAAATGGGCATGACCCGCGTCGATCAGAATCTGGCCAGCATCTCGCCGCGAAAAGAACGCGGCTGTACGTGCTTTTTGCAGAGACACATCGGTACCAAAAATTGGCGCGTCGGGTGTGCGAGCAACACCCAAAATTACGCCATTGCTATCAACGATTGAAATGGATACGCGGGCCGATGATTCAGCGGGGTTACGAATTTGCGCCCGAGCCCTCATCGCCACACGCAAGGCATTAGAGATCAATACTCTTACTTCATTCGCGCTCAGTGCACCGGCGTCGGTGCCTGCACGCGGAGTAAATCGATCACCCAGCACAAACGCAGGAACACCAAAGTCTTGGCTCGCAACAAAGCCTGATGCCGCGCTTCCGAATGGCACGCCTGACTTTACTCGGCCATCGAAAAAACCCGCCACTTGCGCAAAGGTGCCGCCATTAAGACTACTTGGCGTGCTTGTTCTTAATGCCGATATATTGGTATCTGAATAGCGAACTAACTTACCATCGATCGTCACTTGTCGCAGTGGCCCTGGCGCTTCAAATCCACGCGTTCCTGCCATTGCGAGTATTTCATCAATCGACTCATCTAAATCTGAGATTGAATTATCAATCGAATATAAACCATCAGCAATGACACCAATACCACCGACCACTTCACCACCTTTGTATAAAGGGAAGCCACCTGGGTCAGCCGACAAACCTAAAGGTGATGGTTTGGGCCCTTGAGTCGTACCCGCTTCGGCGGTCAGGTCGGAGCACTGAAGTTGGCTGAATTGAACACCGAAAAGAGGGCCCGCGGGCTGATTAAACTCACCAGGGTTAAAATGCTCTTGCACAATTTGACTGGCCACACGCGTACTAAAAGAATTACCACCACTGGACAGATAGTTGCCCGTAATCGCCTTGGCAATCGCAGCAAAGGTCGCTGGCACCACCGCACCTTCCAACCCCGTGCCCGCAGGAATTCCTCGTTGTGATGAAATAGTCACTTGAGCCGCCGCTCCAGACATCTGGAACACGCCCAGAACATTGCCTGACCGGTCGACAACAGCGACAGTCGCGGGCGCGTTACGCGCACTTGCCTCACTGACAACCTGGCCGATAACACGACGCACGTCAGCAGTACTGAGTACCGCTTGAGCAAAAGCCGAATTAATTGGCAAAATCGCCAACGCTATTACCAAGCTAATACCAACACTAAATTTCTTAGAGACTGTATTTTTTTTCATCATGTGCTCTCTTTCTTGTTATCAAAAATTAGCGACTATTTTGTCGTTTCTTAAATTAAAACTGAATCATATTAAGGTTTAGATACCGCCGTTGAAACCTCATTAGCGCCCGCTAGATTTATTTGCTTAATAATCTCGGCCGCCGAACCAAACTCAAGCGCTTTTCCCCAGCTAGCTTGTTCAGGCTGGTGAAATTGATGGCAAGAGACGCAGCTACTAGGTGTTTTATTTTCGTGCGTCGTCTCGCCAGTGTGGCAGGCTTCGCATACATCTAAGTTTGGCATTAGCACATCGCTGCTTTGTTCCGAAGTGCTTGCCGCGTGGCACAATGAACAATCGGATGTTCTGTGACTAAAGTGGTCGAATTCAGATTTAGGCATCCACTGTTCAGTAATACGAATCGGATCAACTCGCCACTTAGATAAGTGTTGTCCACTATTATCGACACTAACCTCGTGACAGGTTTTGCAGGTCGTTTTTTCAAAAATCTCTTGCGCAACGCTATTCGCTTTACCCCATGGGCTGGCAAGGTTCAACGCTTGTTCCGCCCGACTAGCCACGGCACCGCCGGGACGTCTTAAAATAAAATCACGAACTTCTTGCGGCGTCGGCTTGCGGCCTAAACTATCACGTAGAAACTGGCGAGAATAATATTCTTCGAGTGTCAGCAACACGGTATCGGGTTCCCCATGCGGCACCTCTCGTTCCGGCGCGTCTGGATCAAACACCAAGGTATGACAAGTGCGACAATTATTTTCCATGGTTATTGGCCGCATCAATTCGCCGGCATCATCTGTGGTGTGGCAATCGTTGCAGGCTAAAACCTTATTGCCCTGTGGAGCATCAAGCCCCTCGGGATTTAAGTGTACGTCGTGAGGAAATATAAGATTCGATTTTTCCGTCGGCTTATCGGCCAGACTAAAACGGCCCATGGCCCAAGTCGTAGCATCAGCGTTACCTTGAGGTACTAGCATGCTAACTTTGAACTGAGGGTGAGGCATAGCCCCTTCTCTTACTTGCTCTTTGCCAAAACTATCTACGTCAACTAAATCGGTATCGACCACGCCATTGGTCGCCATGTCAGCATGACAAGAACTGCACAATTTATCATCACGACGAACAATACTAGAAGGTTCATCGTGCTCTATATGGCAGCTCGCACAACGGGCGCCATCGAGTTTGGTGACATCATGAACTGAGGTATCAAAGTGATGACTGGCATCGTCGTGGCAGCTCAAGCATGAGTTATCTTGGACCACTTCGAAGGCGTTCACATGGCAGGCTTGGCAGTTTTGGTTCAGATCAGGTATTTGATGAGCCTTAGACAGGTGCCCCGAAATCCACGCATTGTCTGACGGCAAGGGAGAGTTTCTTAAGGTGGTCGCGGCATCATCGCTGGTCAAACTGGCTAACGGCACGATTAAAAACAGCGCTAAAATACCAATAAACAATACCCACGACACCCACCGCTTACTAAGGCGAGTGTCTTCCAAAGACAACTTATAATCAGGTTTTATATCGCTCACGTTACCCAGTCCAGTGCATAGCAGTTAATAACATTGTGATTACCAGTAAAAAAATACGACTACGACATGCGCAATTAACGCCGCTAGTAGCCCGAACGATAATGGCACATGAAAGTACAGCCATATCTTTAAAATTGCTCGTATTTGAACGTCTCGCCGAATGCGCCGCAACAAGGTTTGCTTAGCCGCAAAGTTAGCAAGTAAGCTGGTTACCGCACCGGCTTCTTCTCCCCCGCCAAGCTGTGACAATCTATTCGCAAGCACGTCGATCACAAGTTTATGATCTTTATTTGATTGCGCTTTTTCTTGCGCATCAGGGTCCATCGCAAAAGGAACACTCATGATTGATCGCCCTGAGCCGCTGAGTTGCTGCCACCAACTGCCGCCGATTTGACAGCCGTCGATTGCGCTTTCCACAAGACGGCTTAGATTGGGGGTGTTCGCGATTCGGCGACTACGATCATCGACTTTATGTATCTTCTCGAGTAAGCCGTCAAGCGTATCACCAGAGCGATTATAGGTCATTAAGTTCGGGTATCGCATGTAAACAAAGATACCAAAAAAGCCACTCACTATCACAACCACCATCAGCACATAGGCGAGTGTGTGTACATTTGCGCCAAACTGAAAGCCAGCGTGTAGAGTGCCAACCAACAATAATGCGGTTCCGAGGTAGACGTGGGCCGAAGTCCAACCTTGTACGGTCCCCATGTTCGAGCGGTAGCTGCGCTTTCGCATGCCAAGCAATAGTAACCAAACAATCAGCATCGCGCCGACAGTTCCGAGTGTATAGCCAAGCCAAGTGCCCCCATTTGGTAGACCAACGGGCTGGTGCCACCAATACGCAGCAATCGAGACAATGCTGAGCGCCAGCGCTACCCAAAGGTAACGAGCGCGTTTAAAGTTTAAAATTGATTGATACACGATTCACTCTTCACAATTACTCTATTGATTGCAACAACTAGCTAGCCTAACTGCCAAAACGACTGCCGACCAAATCTACAAATTCTTTTGGGTTCAAACGCATCGCCGCTCCAGTTGGACAAGCTCTTACGCACGCCGCCCCACCCGCATTATCTTTACAGGCATCACACTTAACGGCTTTCTTAATCGTCTCTCCATCGGCATATTCTTTACCACCTGGACCAGGCCCTTTGCCAGTCATCAGCCAATGCAGCAGAGTCGGCTTTGGCGCTGGGTTTTTCTGCAAAGAAATAACATCATATGGGCAGTTCCGCACACAGTTACCACAACCGATACAGGCTTCTTGGTCAATAAAAACTTCACCGTCACTGGCGCGATGAATCGCATCCGGAGGGCAGTCTTTCATGCAGTGAGGGTGCTCACAATGACGACATGAGATCGGCACATGCACATCGGCAAATGAGGCTCCGGCTTCACGATTTAGACGAGAGTTACCATCATGCGTTTCGGCACACGCTTTTTCGCAATTATCACAGCCGACACACAGTGTTTCGTCAATCAATAGAACGTCGGTGCCTTCACCCAAGCCCTCGCCCATCAAGAAGGACATCAGCTCGCCGCCCTTTGGCTGGGCTTCCATTCGCGCTTCGACGGTTAAGCGATCGCGAATATGAGATTGAATTTCGTTTTGTAAACCCGGCTCTTTATCCATAAGCGTTACAAAACTATCTTTGCTCAAACAAATAGTTTCGGTTCTAACATTCGCTCTTACCGTATCGGTTCTAACACCGTGACCCAATACACCCGTTTCACCAAAATAATGCCCCACCGGCATATACGAGGTTATTACTTCTTTATTATTGGATTGCTTAACGGAGGTTACTGAACCGATTCTAATAAGGTGTACTTCGTCGCCCTCTTCACCTTCTGTATAAATATCTTGATTGGCATCAAAGGTTCTTAACTCGGTATTAGCAACAACTTCAGCCAACTCAGCATGCGCTGTATTAGGAGTAAATTTAGAATGCAGCGCACGCAAGATAAAGGCTTCATCAAGCACCCGCTTAACCGAGTCGACCGAGTTAATTAATTTAACCATGCTGCGCCGTGGCGTTTCAACCACCACACAATCATCACCGGCATAGACGGTTGCGGTTCGGCGACGGCCCGAAATCAAACTCTGCTCGCCGAAGAAGTCTCCTCGATTAAAGTGAAATTCGCCCACGCCGGGCAACTTCACGAATGCATTGCCATCAATGACCACGAAAAATGAATTAGTAAATTCACCGTTGACACAAAGCTCATCGCCTGGTGCTCTTTTAGATACCTTGCTGTCGAGAATAAACTCTCGAAAATTAAGTGGATTAATACCATTGTAAATCGGTGACGAGTTTTGCAAGTATTCTAAAATTTCATCAACAGACTTGTCGTAAGGTAAACCGTCAAATGCCTCAACAAACAACGGATGATCGGCCGGCTCAATATCATTGCCTTGAATATATTCGACTACCTCATAGCCTTGATTCATTGCCTGTTTAATGAGCGGGTAACCACCAAGTGCGCCAATAACGTACATGCCAGGCACGTTAGACTCGTACTGGCTGCTTAGCTCGGGCAAGGCCGCAGGGCTGTCGTTGGGAAATTCTATGCCGAACGACTCAACTAATTTTCGTGGAGGGATCGCGCCTAATCGAGCGATGATTCGATCGATCGGCACCGGAACTTCGCCAGTCGGCGTGCTTAAAACGAAAACATAGCGGCTTTCATCGCTAGGGTTCTCTTCAATTCTAGCCGGATTAGCCTCATAGAAGCATTCGATCTTGCCATCCGAAATAGACGACGTAATCAAATCTAGATTACCTTGCTTGGCACGTGCAAATTCATCCCGGCGATTGATAATGCACACCTTATTTTGGCCAGCTAAGCCAACGGCGTTTTCAATGGCCGCGTCACCCGCGCCAACGATAGCGATGCGTTCGCCGTTATACTCGTCTGGGTCGTCTAACTGATATTGAACATGCTCGAGCTCAGCCCCTGGGCATGGCAATTTACGAGGGTTACCTTGAACGCCAATTCCCAAAATAATAGATTTTGCGCCAACCTTACTTCCGTTCGCTAAGGTTATGGTGAAATCGCCTTTAGCCCCGTCAATGCCAGTGACTTCGGAGCCATATTGAATATTAGTATTGGTCGAGGTCATGCCCTCTTCCCATTTATCGAGTATGTACTCGCGAGTACCCTCGGCAAAATCAAGCGGGCTTCGTAACGGCAACTTGGTTGGCGTGGCCATCACATGCTTGCCTTTTTGGTACTTCTGAATCGTGTTTGAGTGCTTCGGCGAGCCCTCTAATAAAACGTGAGACAGGCCTAACTCTGCTGCGTGGGCGGCCGCACTCATTCCACCCGGGCCAGAACCGATTACCGCAATATCAAACCTTTCCATTTACCCCTCTCTACTATTATTATTTTTAGATACCACAACGGAAATACTACGCCTATCGTATAACATTTTGAACTAATAGATATACGTAGATCGGACTATATCGCGGTAGGTTTAAATTTGGCAAAATAGCGATTTGACAAAATAGCACACCCACGGCAAGATCGATTTAGACAATCACCGTGAACGCCCGACAGCATGATTGAAAAAGGCTGATTACCGCCTCTAGTTGCTCATGTCGAAATCAATTGTTTTGCAACTAATCAGGAACCCCTAGGCCATGTACTGCTTAAAACGCTTTTTATTGAAATTCACCAAGGCCAGCACGCGACCATTAGAACTCTTAGCCGTTACGATGCTTCTAATGTTTTTGACCACCAGTGCAGTTAATTCACAAGAACGATCGAACGCGCAGTCATCTAAGCATTTAGGGGTTGCAAGTTGTGCTACAAGCACCTGTCATGGCAGCACCGTGCCATTTGCCGAATCGAACGTATTGCAAAATGAGTTCCGCACCTGGAATGAGCAAGACCCTCATGCACGAGCTTACCAAACGCTGCTTAGTCGTGAATCAAAAAGCATCGCTCGCAAACTTGGGTTAGCCTCAGCTGAAACGGCCGAGGTATGTCTCGGATGTCACGCCGACAATGTGCCCACCGAAGAACATGGTGAAGAGTTCGAGCTATCAGACGGAGTTAGTTGTGAAGCTTGTCATGGTGGTGCCGAAAATTACGTTCAATCACATACTAACGCCACCCATAAAGAAAACTTAGACACCGGCCTAAGAGAGACTGAAAACCCAACGGTCCGCGCTGAACTGTGTGTCTCATGCCACATCGGCAATGACTCCGACCGAAAAATCACTCATACGATAATGGGTGCGGGCCACCCTCGCTTGAGCTTCGAGCTAAATACCTTTAGCAGCATTCAACCAGCACACTACCAAGTGGACGACGACTACATTAACCGTAAGGGCCCGCATAATGAGTTGCAGATATGGGCCATCGGTCAGTTAGTTGCTTCGGAGCAACTGCTCACCAATATAAAGGAATTTCCTCGCTCTGGATTGTTCCCTGAGTTAGTTCACATGGATTGCCTTGGCTGCCATCAACCGATGAGCAAAGTAGATTGGGCGCCAAACCCTTTAACCAACCTCTCCGCCGGCTCACTTCGCTATAACGATGCTCACTTGATCATGAGCTACCAATTAGCGAAAACGGTATCGCCTAGTCTAGCCAACGAGATACTCAGTAATACTCAAGCGTTTTTAAATAATGGTGTATCACCAAACGATACCGATAAACTGGCCAGTAAATTACTGCAAAACATACAGCTTGTCCGCAGTGCCCTTGAACGCGCACCCTTATCCCAAGACCAGGGAACGGCAATATTAAATGCTCTAATTAGTAATGGCCTCAGTGCAAGCCATCAAGGGTATGCCTCGGCTGAGCAGTCGGCAATGGCAATCAATTCAGTGTTGCGCGCAATCAGCAGCAGCACAGCAAACAGCGACAACAAACAAACCTTATTGACTGGCGTCGAGACGATGTTCGAGGGAGTTAAAGATCCCGAGCGTTACAGGGCCGATGTGTTCGTTTTAGGTTTAAGAAAAATTCAAACATCGCTGGTCAGATAAGAGCAACGCAAAGTGCTAGCGAGACAAAGTAAGTACTTCTTTTCTGTCGCCTAACGCTAAGCCGATAGCCTTGGAGTCAATCGACTCAACACGCCAAGCATCGAGTAAGTCGCCCTGTTTGAGTCGGCGAGTTTTACCATCAGCAGTATTGGCAATAACAGCAATACGAGTACTTTGAGACACATTAACCGCCGCCAGACGGTAATGCTTTGGGCTAGGCTGCTGAAGTCGTAAACGCGCATTAAGGTCAAACAGACCGGCTAAAATATTGGGCGCTGAATTCACACTCTCAGCTTGAGGTTCAACAGCCGCCGGTCTTTCACTCACAGAGCCCTCAGCCAATAAAGAGCCTTCAGCTAATTGAGAGCCTTCAGCCAACAAAGAGCCCTCAGCTAATAAAGAACCATCCTTAAGCAATGACTGGTCTATGTACCACATCACCAAATTTAAGCTAACCTCTAAATCACCGGTCTTTACGGTCGAGCTTCTAGCATTATTGCGAAGGCGAATAAGATCAACGTGCAAGCTAGGGCGTATTTCTGAAAGCGCTTGCAGCAAAGACTGTAAGTGCGTCGATGAAATTCTAAAATTCAGTTCGAGATCACTCTTTGCAAGACCTCCAGTCAGTAATTCATTGCTTGGACGCAGTTGTAGAATAGTCGCTAAGTGCTCATCTAAAACTGATTTAACTCGTGTCTGTAAACGATGCCCCGCATCGCTCGCCGATGCGGCCGAACTAAGCTGGCCTGACGCAAACAACCGTCTTAACTCTGATTCCAATGACCGGCCTGCTTGCTCAGCTTGCCTTACTTTAGATTGATATTCCAACACCTCGTCGCTCAAAGCTTGGGTGGCGTTGTGTTGAGCTTGCCAACGATCAACCAACGGACTCGCAATTAATTGATACATTAGAAACAACACTACAAGTAACAATAAGTAGGCCAATACAGCATGACGAGTCGGCGACATGTTAATTCGCCTCCTGCAAGCGAACTTTCAAGCGAAAACGTTCGGTGCCTTCGCTTGTACTACGAGAAATTGAGGTGATAAATTCAGTCGAGTCAAACACTGCAAAGGCATCTAAATTCGCTTGCACCTGAGTGGCGCTAATCGCACTGGCATCGATGAGAAGCTCGTTATCCATCAAAATCAATTGATCAACACTGACTGTTTCGGTCAGCGATGCCGCCAGCGCGGTTAAATACGATGCCACCACTGACGCGTCTCGTATTTCAATTTGCGTGGCAAATGACTCAATAGGCTGAACCTTGGCAAGCCCTAATTGAGCTTTCAACTTTTCAGCTTGCTCACCGAGTTCGGATGCTCGAAGGCTTTCATTGTGAGATAGAAAAGCAAAGCCCGCAATGAATACAGTGATAAGTAAAAGAGTCATAAGAAACCCAAGCATCAACGCTTTGCCAGATATAAGCTTGCCTGCAGGTTTGCCTGCACCATGGGCACTCTCACCATGGGCACTCTCACCATGGGCACTCTCAAAATGCTCATTGGCATAAAGAAGTTTGCCCTCGTCATCAAATGCGACGCCAGCAATGGTTAGCCCAAGTGACTCGACCGCCGCATATTGTAGTGCTAGCTCGGCGCGCACAATAGCCAATATATTTTCCTCTCGTTGATCAAAACAAATGAGCAATTCACTAATTTCGAACGGTAGTGCATCGTCGGCAATGCGCGACAAGGGCAGGCTTTTTTGTGACTCTGGAATACGCTTTGAGATCAGTTTACTTGAGGGAACTAATAGATAGACCTCGTCGCTCATTTTTAATGCTTCAACTTCTATTGCACTAAGTTTGGCGCCAAACGCATGATGCACCTCACCCGACTCAACGCTTATAGTGGTCGGTATCCGGCTAGGCAAGGGAAGTGGGTTAACCAGCCCCTGCCCCCACCAAGTAAAAAAATGTTGTAGCGTATTTTGAGTCAAGGCCATACTTTTAAACCAATCCAATAAGAAAAATTTAGTTATTCGGCACAACTGGGCCACTTCTTTCGAGTTTCAGCATGCTCATGATAACCATCGATAACAACAAACGAGCTTAATTGTAGCGAGCTTATAACTTCATGAATATAACTAATAACATTTCACAAAGTTGCCTGCACTTCATACAACCGCCCTCTTTGGTTAATCATTTTAATGATTTGCAACCGCGAATAACGCCGCCCATCCAGCGTAACAGACACCCTAATACGATAAAAAGCGGAGATTGATGAGGTGAAAAAATCATTCTTGATCGGGTTGCTAATTAAACTTGGCGATTTATCATTCCGGTTACGTAGAATTCGATCTCGCTCAGCCGTTGACAGGCGCGGGATAAGCGCAAGCACTTTTTCAGAAGCGAGCTCTGGGTGGACCCCGGTTTTACCATTGTGCAACGTGGCTACCGACAACAGTTCATTGATAGCCACCGACGTACCACCCAATGTCTCTCTGATATTACGATAGCTGAGTTGGCCTTCGGCCTTCGCCAGACCTTGAATCGTATTAATCAGCCCAGGCACATCTCCTTGCAACGCTCCATGAGCTTGCAACACCGACTCGAGAAGCTCACGCTGCCCGGTTAATAAATCAATGAACCCAGCTTCATTTCGAATTTCTATGGCTACATCAGCATCAGGCGACGCATAAATAAGGTTCGCAGAAGGGATTGCTGAACCAAAAACATCAACCCGCGGTGACGCTAAACTTAGTGCCGCGTACTCAATACCAGAATCAAGCAGCTGATCAACTTTAAGACTCTGAATATCAAGCGTCGTTGCGCGCGTATTGATCAAGTAAGCATTCACCATTGCCACGCTGATCATACTAATGATGGCTATCAGTAAAATCACAGCGAACAGAGCAAAACCGTGAGCGGCATTCACCGTGTGAGAGAGGCGGTGGCGGCTCATCGGCCAGCAAACCGCCAAGCTTGAGGTTCACCATCGTCAAACCAGCTAAGCTCAATCAATGCAGGGCTCTGTGCCGAGTCCCACGAAGCATGAATTTGCTCGCCATCAAGGTAGCGAAATTCAGCCTGATCAAGCGCGCTTAGTAATAACGATGACGGTTGATCGTTATCGAGGCTCGCCCACAAGGCCTGATCTTCATCAATCTCAAAAACAATGTGTTTCGAGCCAGCGAGCCAGCGACTATCAGCCATAGTCAGATCTAACTCGACACGATATCGATGGCCGGTAAGCTTAGCGCCGGCCTCGAAGGCATCACCCAAAACACGATAGGCCGAACGCAACTCATTCTGTTGATTAACTGATTCAGATACGCGCAACTTGCTTTGTGCCGTTTGCACCAACGCTTGGTAGGCAATCAGCAAAATCAAACTGAAGATACTGAGTGCCATCACCAGCTCAATCAAAGTGAAACCCGGCTCTTTTTGTAAATGAGTCTTCATCGTTGACGCTCTAATTTAAACTCGGGCCGTGAACGGTCTTTGTCTTCTAACGGCTCTAGCAGTAACAATCTATGAAAGCGCAACTCACGAGAGCCACGATCGACCCACACAGTTAAATCCGCGCTAACGGGTCGCACTTTTTTACTCAGCGAAGGTGATTCAGGCTGCAAGGCGCTGTCACTCAAGGGCACCAAGTTAAGTTCCCATAGATAGCCAGGTATTTTATCGCCTCTGGTGTATTCGCCTGCTTGCACCCCGATAACAACATCGCCTTCATGCCTTAATGTCGCTAGATGTGTGTCGGCGAAATAGCTCGCTTGTTGAATTTCTCGAGTCAACGAAATATGTTCAAATGCAGAATGGCGGAGCTGAGCGACACCACTCACGCCGATAGCAAGCACACCCAAGGCCACCATTATTTCAATCAAGGTGAAACCCTTGGAGGCCTTATTGAATTTATTCATCGGCCTGTACCACAACGCGGGACGTCAGCTTATCAATTGCAATAACCGTGGTTTTCGCCGTTGGGTCTGACTCACTCCCAACGACAATATAGGCCGCTCGGCTTGCGGTGCCATTGGCGTGAAACCACGGCATTAGCTCAGGTACTAAATCACCATCGGCAACATCGCTCGGCAACGGGCAGATTTGAGAGCCCAGGTGAACTGATCGCTGTTGTTGTTGAGCGATTAGCACGCACGCACGAACAGCGCCCATCGTTTGCTGAACCAAGGCTTGATGTTTACTTCGTTGGTACAACACGTCAAGCCCGCGCGGAAGCATTGTCGCAATAAGGCTCAAAAGTGCCAATACAACCAATATTTCAATCAACGTAAAACCGTTCAACCTTGTTCTAACGTCTTTCACAGAGGTAAGTCCCCCATGCTTTGTAAAGCGGAAAAGACAGTCACAACAATCAAGCCGATCACCAAACCCAACACCACGACTAGCAGTGGTTCAACCATCGATGCCAGCCTCTTAGCGCGCCGGCTAAAATCTCTCTCTAGGCGCTGAGCTAAAACATTCAGAGTCTCAGGTAACTGGCCCGCCCGTTCACCGCTCTCAATACTGTGCGCATAAAGGTGGCCTAAGCCGTCGACCGATTCCATCGCATGGCTCAATGATTTTCCATCTTTGATTTTCACTATCGCGATCTCAATTTGATCTCGACTGTCAGCGTATTGAAAGCTTTCAGCTGCAATCGACAAGGCGTCCACCTGAGATAAGCCCGATGATAATAGACTGGACAATGTAGATGTAAATCTAGCAAATTCTATTTGACTTAATAAACGTCGAACAAAAGGCACACGTCTCACAAGCGAAATAGCACGTTGCTTGGTTTGCAGCGGCTCTTGTAATAGGTAAGCCAGAATAATTAAGGCCGAGGTGATTATCAGAATCGTTTGACCCCAGCGATTGATAAAATTACCGGTCGCAAGAAGCGCCTGCGCCGCGAGCGATAGTTCGCCGCCGAAAGAACCAAACAAACTCGTAAGCTTAGGCAAAATGACGCCAAGCACCAACATTAAACTCAATGCCATTACCGCGATCAAAATTGTTGGGTATATTAAGGCGTTGTTGATCTGGCTCTTGAGCTCTTGATTGTTTTCCAGCTGTTTTGCAAGCTGTGCTAAGGCGCTGGCAAGTTGGCCTGATGCTTCACCGCTTCGCACCATGCCAACAAAGTAGTTGTCGAAATAATCGGCCTGCTCTGCCAATGCGCGGCTTAATAACACGCCATTGCGCACGCGGGAGCGTAGTTCGACAAGCACCGCCTCAAGCGGCGTGCCGCGCCTAGCATTAACCATAAACTCTAGCGACGAATCTAAGTCTGAACCCGCATTGAGCAATACCGCAAGGTCTTCAGAAAATAAGATGAGTTGATCAGAATTATTCATACCGTTTATATATAAGGCTTGGTTTAGCCTAGACACTCAATCCCAACACTCGAAACACCTCAGCATTGTCTATTATCTGCTGCGCGAGTAAGCGCCGCGCATCATCAGCGAGTGTAACGCCATCTAATAACTCACTCGATAAACGCTCCTCAGACACCTTGCCATTGCCGCTAAACGCCGACGCTGGCAACAATTCAGCAATCGTGGTTCGCCCTGAATATTGGGTGCCTGCACAGCCAGAACAGAGCCCTCGATCAGGCGTTGAATCATGCGTGCCAGCGCACTCAGTACAGCTGCGCCGAACTAGCCGTTGAGCAAGCACCGCTTTTATCGTTGCCGAAATTAAATACTCTGGCAAACCTAGGTTCTGCAATCGCGTGACGGCCGATGCGGCCGATGCCGTATGCAAAGTCGCGAGCACTAAGTGACCAGTTAGCGCTGCCTGCGTCGCCAGCTGAGCTGTTTCGGCGTCGCGAATCTCACCTATCATGATAACGTCAGGGTCTTGTCGAAGAACCGTTTTAAGAGCGGTTGCAAAGCTAACCCCATGCTCTTCATCAACTTGAATCTGATTGACACCTGAAATATTCAACTCTACGGGGTCTTCGATGCTAATCAACTTCAATTCAGGTTCATTCAACTGATTTAACAAGGAATACAGGGTCGTAGACTTACCAGACCCTGTCGGCCCAGTTACCAATACCAAACCTTGTTGAGTACTGATCGCTTGCATCATCGCCGTGGCGATAGATGCTTCAAACCCAAGATCTTCCAGTGATAGCTGGCTCAAACTAAATTCTAACAGCCGAAGCACGATACTTTCGCCATCGTGCAACGGCAAGGTCGACACACGCAGATCAATAACTCTGCCGTCCGACGGAAATTTAAAACGCCCGTTTTGAGCGTGACGCCGCTCAGTAACATCGAGCTTAGACATTAATTTTATACGCGCGACAATTTGATCTCGTTGCTCAGCGTTAAAACTATATACGTCTCTTAGCATTCCGTGAACTCTAAAACGAACCCGCAACGTCAAATCAACCGGCTCAAAGTGTATGTCCGATGCATTCAAGCTAATCGCCCTTTGTAGCAAACGATGAAGCTCACGCACCAACGCAGAGTCGCTATCTAAGTCGTCAGGTAGGTCTTGGCCGCCAACAACATTAATATGGGTGGTGCTTTTCTGAGAAGCGCTCGCATGTGAGTGCTTTGAGACACTCGTATAAGCTGACGCTAACGCCTCTAAGAGTTCACTGCGCAAAGCGATATAGGTTTCAACCTGACACTTTAATTTCGAGCGCAACACTTGCAAGGTAAACTCATCGGAAGGGTCAGACATCGCCACTTTAGCAATACCGTCTTTAATCGAGAGCGGCAAGGCTTCGTGTTCTAAGAGAAAACTCGCCAACTCTTGAGTGCCCTCGACCGCATTATGGGGAAGTTGCTCTGGCCCAACCCGTGGCGACTTATAAATTTGACTAAGTGTCTGCGCAAACTCACGCTCAGGCACTAAGCCTTGATCAATCAACGACCGTAAGCTAGGGTCTTTTAAATCGCTAAGTTGCAATCGCTGATCCTTAGAAAGATAACCTTGTTCAACGAAGAGTTCTAGAACATCGATGTACGCCGATTTACTAATAAGCTGATTCATGAAAAGTGTGTTGATTAATGCATTTACTAAAGCTCAACCATAACAGCGCACTTGCACACGATCAAACTTACCTGATTCAACATCACCCAGTGAAATCACTATTTACGCAACTTACAAAGGATGCGACTTTAGGCCTGTTGTACGAGAAACTAGGCTGTTGTACTCTTTGCACTAGCTGCGCTCTTGCCCGACCAAACTCAGATTACCAAAGTTTGTAATGCGAATGAATGCGCTTAATACAAAAACAAGAATAAGCACTGGAACAATTATGAGTCGGTTTAATAGCAATCTTCTAGAGAATGATCGATCCGGTCACGGCCAAAAATGGATCAAACAAAGCGTAGCCCTCTTTGCCTTAACAGCACTCATTGGCTGTGAAACAGTCAAGCCCAAGTGGGAAGACCATCTCACGGATATAGAAACTCAGCCTAAACGTTCTAGCGCCAGCTCAATAGGTACTCGCCCAGCGCTTAATCCACAACGAGTTGAGCCGCAAATATATTCAGCCCAAGCCGTCGACGTGCCACGATCAACCCCGTCAAAAAAGTCATCGCCGAGCTTTAGACCGCAAGGTGGCGACATCGTTCTTAACTTTGCCGATATCCCCATTCGTGATGCCGCGCAAATGATTTTAAGCGATCAGCTTGGCAAAGAATTTAGCATTGACCCCAGCGTAAAAGGCCTCGTCAGCCTCAATAATAGAGATGGTTTAGCCAGCAGCGACCTGATACCGACGTTAGAAGCCTTATTATCAACCGTCAATGCTCGGTTGGTAATTAACAACAATGAATACAGCATTGTGCCTGGCGCGACAAACCCGCTAGCCATCAGCCAAGGCAACCTTGAAATTATTCCCTTGCGCTACATCGATGCGTCCGAGTTCGCGAAATTGCTTGATGGTTATCAAGTCTCAGCCACGCCAATTAAGAGCGGCAATTTACTTGCATTGAATGGCTCGCCTAACAAGATAAAGAAAGTTCGCGAGTTAGCTCGCAGCTTTGATATCAATTGGTTAAAAGGCATGTCGGTCGGCCTTTTTCCAGTACAAAACACCAGCGCAAATACGATTCGTGACGAGCTGCTCGAA
The DNA here is from genome assembly GCA_023301745.1 of Arenicella sp. Classification (GTDB taxonomy): domain Bacteria; phylum Pseudomonadota; class Gammaproteobacteria; order Arenicellales; family Arenicellaceae; genus Arenicella. Next base: position 17,580 of record JALZVW010000011.1, read on the forward strand.
TTATTTGGTAAAGAAATAGACAAAGATCAAGCCCAATCTCTGCGCATCATGTCGATAGAACGGTCCAACTCGATCATGGTAATCGCGAATCAAAACGACTACGTAAACATGATGGGCGATTGGGTAAAACGTTTAGACACCACCGGTAGCCAGTCAAATCAAGCCTTCTTTGTCTATCGAGTTCAAAATGGTCGAGCGACAGATTTAGCCAAACTACTCGAGTCAATGTTCGGCAATGGCAATCAAGCAGACAGCACTGAAGACGATCAAAAACGAACCGCCCCACGCTCGTTGGCCAACTTGAAATCAAAAAATAGTTTTCGAGTCGTGGCTGATGAGAGCACTAATAGCTTGATTATCACTGGAAGCCCGCATTATTACAAAGCGGTGAGTGACGCGATGAAACAACTCGACAGCACGCCACTGCAAGTATTGGTCGAAGCGCGCATTATGGAGCTAACACTGAACGATGATTTACAATACGGCTTAGAATGGTTTTTAAACGGCTCGCGTAGCCAGTCAACCACCCGAGCAGGTTTAGACTTGTTCGGCGGCTCAGGTATTGGCGCAATTCAACCTGGGTTTAGCTACGTTGTCGAGCGCGCTGGCGAAGTTCGCGCAGCATTAAATGGGCTAGCCGAAGACTCTCGTTTAAAAGTACTGTCGTCGCCATCGCTGATGGTTTTAAACAATCGCACCGCGAGCATCTTAGTCGGCGATGAAGTGCCGATACCAACACGCCAGGCAATCAGCAATATTTCGCCAGAAGCACCTACCGTAAACGAGATAGAGTACCGCAATACTGGCATTTTACTTACCGTGTCACCGCGAGTTAATTCTGGCGGCATGGTCACCATGGATATTAGTCAAGAAGTCAGCAGTGTGGTCAATAACACGTCTTCGCAGATCGATGCGCCAACTATTCAGCAACGCCAACTAAACAGCACGGTCTCGATCAGAGACGGTCAAACCGTAGTCTTGGGTGGGCTTATTAGAGAAAGCAACTCTAATAATGAGGCCGGCGTGCCGTTTCTTAAAAACATTCCGGGTCTGGGCAAGTTATTCAGCAATACCGACAACCAGTCTAGGCGTACCGAGTTAATTATATTAATCACACCTCGGGTCATAAATAATGAAAAAGACAGCGACGCGATTACGCAAGAGTATCGTCAGAAGATGATTGGCTTGCGCCCTATTCCGCTGAGCCAACTTTAAACCTGTTCGGCAAACCAGAAACTCTGATTCTGGTTTCCACAAAAAAGGGCAACGCATTTCTGTCGTTGCCCTTTTTCTTACTTATTCGCTGATGAAGGCCCAATTCTTTAGCGAGCTAGACCCTTAGCGACCTTTACTTTTAGCGACCTACATAAGCTGACTCATATTATAGAGGCCTTTGTTTACATGACACCGTACGCTAGCATGGCGTCAGCGACTTTAATGAAACCGGCAATATTTGCGCCTTTCACGTAGTCAACTTGATCAGTTGTTTCATGTTGGCCTGCACCATACTCAACGCAGCTATCGTGAATGCCCGTCATGATTTTACGCAACCGCTGATCCAGCTCATCACGATCCCACGATAGGCGCATGCTGTTCTGAGTCATCTCTAAGCCTGATACCGCAACGCCGCCAGCGTTAGCCGCCTTACTCGGGCCAAACAAAACTCCAGCATGTAATAGAGCATCGATGCCATCTTTATAGGTCGGCATGTTAGCGCCTTCACAAACCGCCATCACTTTATTAGCAATCATTGTTTTGGCATCGTCTAAGGTGATTTCATTCTGAGTCGCACACGGGAAAGCCAAATCTGCTTTCACTTCCCATGGGCTCTTACCTTCATGAAATTCGCAACCATATTTGTCAGCGTATTCAGAGATACGACCTCGGCGTGCGCCCTTAAGCTCTTTAACAAACGCAAGCTTTTCTGGCGTAATGCCATCAGCGTCATAAATATAGCCAGCCGAGTCGGATAAGGTAACCACCTTAACACCCAACTGCGTGGCTTTTTCACACGTGTATTGAGCCACGTTGCCAGAGCCAGAAACGATACCGATTTTACCCTCAAGAGAATGACCATGATGCTTCATCATGTCTTCCATCATGTAAACGCAGCCGTAGCCGGTTGCTTCGGTTCTAATTTCACTGCCGCCAAATTCTAAGCCCTTGCCGGTCAGTACCCCAACAAACTCATTTTTCAGACGCTTGTATTGGCCAAACATAAAACTAACTTCACGTCCGCCAACTCCGATGTCACCTGCGGGCACATCCGTATTAGGGCCAATATGACGAAACAACTCAGTCATAAATGCTTGGCAAAAATGCATTACTTCGCGATCAGACTTGCCCCTTGGGTTGAAGTCAGCGCCACCTTTACCACCGCCCATGGGTAGGCCCGTTAAACTATTTTTAAAGGTTTGCTCGAACGCCAAAAACTTCAAAATACTCGCGGTCACGCTTTTGTGGAACCGAATGCCACCTTTGTAAGGGCCAATGGCGTTGTTGCATTGCACTCGATAACCACGATTAACTCGAACGTTACCCTCGTCATCTTCCCACGCCACACGAAAGCTGATTAAGCGGTCTGGTTCACACATACGCTCCAAAATTCGGCCTTGCTTGTATTTTGGTTTATCGTGAATAAATGGAATAATAGTGGCGGCGACTTCTTCAACAGCTTGTTGAAATTCAATTTCACCTGGATTTCTGCGCTTTAGCCCCTGCATAAATTCTTCTAATTCTTCAGTAACGTTCTTGGTCGTCATTTTCTCACCTTTAGATTGGTATATCTTTTTAGTTTTAGTCGTTCAGCGGGTCAATTTCAAAAAGGCCCGATAACGCTTTTGTGCTCTATAATGGACCATTAATACGCCCTATTCATGCTGCGCATACAATCCTAGATTCACCCCGTTGCCGCAAGACTTGTTTTTAGCAATAACCCTTTGTACGGATATCTATAGATAAAGTCTATAATCCTTTTGTTCTATTGTGTCGGTGCTGTGAAAGGGTGTATTGATAGATATCATCGCTCTAAGCCGCATTAGGCACGAGCACAAAAAATAGTTATAGTTACTTAATAGTTGTTATCAAATAACCACTTTGATAACTGACAAAATAATAAGACACAGCTCTCAGAGGGTAAAAAATGAAAACTTCAGATTTGTTCGTAAAAGCACTGGAAAATGAAGGCGTAGAGTATATTTACGGCATACCAGGCGAGGAGAATTTAGATTTTCTCGACTCTCTTCAAGGCTCATCAATTAGATTAATCTTAACCCGCCACGAACAAGCGGCTGGATTCATGGCGGCAACTTACGGTCGCTTAACCGGCAAACCAGGTGTGTGTCTGTCGACCCTTGGCCCTGGCGCAACAAACTTTGTAACATCAGCGGCTTATTCGCAATTAGGTGCCATGCCAATGGTTATGTTGGCCGGTCAAAAACCGATTCGCAAAAGTAAACAAGGGCGATTTCAAATCGTTGACGTGGTCGGTTTAATGAAACCAATCACAAAGTATTCCGAGCAGGTAGTTGACGGTAACAATGTACCGGCAATGGTGCGTGATGCATTTCGTATTGCCATGGAAGAACGCCCGGGTGCGGCTTATTTAGAATTACCCGAAGATATTGCTGAAGAACAAACCGATGCCAGCCTTTTTGAAGTGGTTGGGCACCGACGCCCAAGCGCTGATCACAAGTCAATTGACGCGGCCGTCGAGATGATACAAAACGCTAAACTGCCGCTGTTATTGATAGGCGCTGGTGCTAACCGAAAACTTTCCGGTAAGATGTTGCGCAAGTTTATTGACGAGACAGGCATCTACTTCTTCAATACACAGCTTGGCAAAGGTGTTGTTGATGAACGCCACCCTCAATATTTAGGAACGGCTGCTTTATCGTCCAACGATTATTTGCATTGCGCTATCGAGCGCGCTGACTTAATTATTAACGTGGGTCATGACGTAATTGAAAAGCCCCCATTTTTCATGGAAAAAGGCGGGAAGAAAGTAATCCATATCAATTTCTTTGCCGCACAAATAGATGATGTCTACTTTCCTCAATTGAATGTTGTTGGCGATATTTCATCGTCAATGTGGGAGATTTCAGAAAAAATCAATGTATCCAAAGAACTTGATTTCAGTTACTTCAAACGTGTTAAAGACGAAGTTGATAGCCACATAGAAAAGTATTTCGAAGACAGTCGTTTCCCGATGTTGCCACAGCGATTAGTTAATTTGCTACGTGAAAGTTTAGACGACCAAGATATCGTCACTCTTGATAATGGCGTTTACAAAATTTGGTTTGCACGTAACTACAAATGCTACGCGCCAAACACCATGCTCCTCGACAATGCCTTGGCAACCATGGGTGCCGGCTTGCCATCGGCTATGGCAGCAAAACAGATTCACCCTGAACGCAAGGTAGTCTCGATCAACGGCGACGGTGGGTTCATGATGAACTCGCAAGAGATCGAAACTGCGGTTCGAATGGGCTTAGATTTGGTGGTGATCATTCTAAATGACAGCGCCTACGGCATGATCAAATGGAAGCAAGAAGGCGTTGGCTTTGATAATTTTGGCCTAGATTTTAAAAACCCAGATTTCGTCAAATATGCCGACAGCTTTGGTGCGCATGGCTATCGCGCCGAGTCAGATGAGCAGTTCCAAAGCATTTTAGATACAGCGTTGAACTCTAAGGGTGTGCACATTATCGATTTGCCAGTAGATTATTCGCTGAATCATTCAATCTTGAATGTGTTGCTGCAAGAAAGTGCGTGCATAATTTAACCATTAACAGTCGGTCAAAATACTATGAGTACTATTCAGGTTAATAACCCATTCGACCAGAGCTTAATTAAAAGCTTACCGCTGAGCACGCCAGAGCAACTTGAAAGCGCGATCAGCAAGGCACATAGCCTTGTTGAGAACCGTGACAATTGGCTGCCTGCGCATCAACGAGTAGAGATACTTGAGCGGGTAATCACCATTATGAGTGAGCAAGTTGAAGAGCTCACTCAACTCGCCGCGAGTGAAGGTGGCAAGCCATACATTGATTCAAAAGTTGAGGTGCTGCGAGCCATCAACGGGGTTAAGTTGGCAATCGAACACATACCACAAATCAAAGGTGAACAGATTCCGATGGGCCATACCACCTCGTCGGTGAATCGAATCGCGTATACACAGCGAGAGCCGATTGGTGTTGTTTGCTCAGTAAGTGCATTTAATCACCCGTTGAATTTGATCGTTCATCAAACCATACCGGCGCTTGCCGTTGGCTGCCCAGTGCTGATTAAACCTGCGGCGTTAACCCCGTTGTCGTGTTTTCGCTTTGTTGAAATTCTGCGTGAAGCCGGCTTGCCCGATGGCTGGTGTACGGCGCTTTTAACCAGCCGCGAAGATTCCGAAAAAATGGTTTGCGATGAACGAGTTAATTTCTTTTCGTTCATCGGTTCAGCCAAAGTCGGCTGGATGCTTCAATCGAAGCTCTCACCCGGCACACGATCGGCATTAGAGCATGGAGGTGCGGCACCCGTTATCGTCGATCAAAGTATGTTCGATGATGAAAAAGATTTAGATGAAACACTTGAAAGCTTAACCAAAGGCGGTTTTTATCACGCAGGGCAAGTGTGTGTATCAGTGCAGCGTGTTTACGTGCATGAGTCACACGCCAGCGACTTCGCTCAACGGCTAGCCGACAAGGCAAGTAAGCTAATTGTCGGTGACCAACTTGACCCGAAAACCGAAGTCGGCCCCTTAATTACGACCAAAGAAGTTGATCGTGTTGCCAGTTGGGTTGATCAAGCCCGAGAATCAGGTGGGCAAATTTTATGTGGTGGCGAACGTGTTTCAGAAACCTGCTATTCACCGACGGTGATTTTAAACCCCGCTGAAGACGCGCAGGTATCTCAACTAGAAATATTTGGCCCAGTGGTTTGCGTGTATTCATACACTGACAAAAGTGACGCGATCGCGCGGGCGAATGGTTTACCATTTGCATTTCAAGCATCGGTATTCACTAAGCTACTTGATGACGCCTTAGACACCAGTAATCGATTAAATGCGACCGCGGTAATGATAAATGACCACACCGCATTTAGAGTAGACTGGATGCCGTTTGGAGGCCGCGATGCATCGGGTATCGGCATGGGCGGAATTCAATATTCCATGCATGAAATGACCCGCGACAAGATGCTCGTGATTAAGAGTAGTGTTCTCTGAAGGGCGTCTTGACGACGATATTTGAAACCTGAATTTGGAGGCTGTTGCTGATATTGAATGTTAGCAACAGCTTGCCAAAAAACACCCCTGCATTGCCCCTGAATTTTGCCCCCCCTAGGGCAAACCGCTAGCCGCCTTACAAGTCTATAATGGTCTCAGCCTTAGCCATTTCAAAATGCAAACCGGCTTGCTCAGACTGCTTCGCCAAGTCAGCATCAATTTTGATCAATTCAGACCAGCTTCGACTTGGGTCATGGTGACCAATGTAAGTACGCCCTACATTAGCCTTTATTGCCATGTCGACCACATCCTCAATACAGCTATGCCCCCAATCTTTTCTAGGCACCCCAATAGCGCCGCCTAAGGGTTTCTTGGCATCGTATTCTGCACGAAGAAATTGGCCGTCTCGATAGAGAACATCGGCATTCATAGCTTGCTCAATTAAGCGCTGCTCAGCTTCAAGACTAGCCACCTGCAGTGGAAAGTCAGGATTGTCCCCACGGCGTAATTCATGGTCAGTACAAAACACAAACACTTTGCCATTATGTTCAATTCGATACCCTAAGCATGGGTCGGGGTGAAATACACTGAATGGCTGAATCGTCGTTTTACCAATTTGAATCGGCTCGCCGAGGTCATGATATTGAGAGACCATTTGATTAGGCTCGGCACCATCATTAACCGTGTCTCTAATTTCAGTTGACTCGAAACTGGCCGGCATCATTTCGTAGTTTAACGGCGTAGGTCGCCCTTCATCATTGCGGTTTGCTTGATGCGAAAAAATACCTAAGTGGCGATCCAGCGAGGTTAGATACGATCGGTTAGCAAAGAAATGAATATGATTGCGCGGGTCAAAGCAAACGTTTGATTGATCAAAGCCCTCCGTATGATCAAAATGCGCATGCGTTCCTAAAATATAAAGTGTACGCTGCTCTTGGTCACGCCATTTGATATCAAGGTCTTGCGCGCAAAGACGAAAACCACTGCCACAGTCAATAACAATATCGTAACCGTCAGAGGTCTCCAATCTAAAGCATGTGGTCCAGCCGCCAAAAATTGTCGGCTCTTGTGGCGCAAGGCTGTCTCGAAAGCGTTTCAACGAGTCTTTGGTTAATGGGCCATCCAAGATTTCTTCAAGCGAACAATCTAGCGTATTGTTAGCACTTGTTTTATCTTGTAATTTAGAAAATACTTTCTCTAACAAGTCTAGGTCAGAGTTCATGCGAATGTCATCTCGCTCTTCCTTTAGGGGGAAAATTGAACCACTGCCTTGAACACCGTAAAAGTGTATTCGTAGGTTTTCTATATCGCCTATCATTATTCTCATTGCACCTATGGATCGCCTATGATTTATAGCCCATCGCGATGCGCACTTCAACCAATAGACTGAAAAGCTTTAACAACGCAATCACATTAAACTGTGATGACTGAATAAATCAGAACTCCATTATTAACTAAATGATAAAAAAATACCTCGGTAGAATACTCGTCGGCTTCCTTCTCACGTCAGTATTTATTGCGTGGGAGCGCAATACAATTAAACTGCCACTGCTCGATAAGCTTGAGCTAATTGCTTACGATGCTCGCCTAGCGGCCACCATTCCAGAGAAGGCAATAGACCCATTGGTTGTCATCATCGATATTGACGAGCGCAGCTTAGTCGAAGAAGGCCATTGGCCTTGGAATCGAGTTAAACTTGCCAAGCTCGTTGATACCTTGTTCGACGTCTATCAGTTAGATATTCTCGGCTTCGATGTGGTGTTCGCCGAACGCGATTCGTCCGAAGAACTAGAGCTACTCGAAACGCTGGCGGCACAGACTAACGACCAAGCGTTTCTCGACCGCTTCCAGGATTATAAACCACACCTGAACCCCGACACGGTATTTGCACAATCGCTCAAAGACAGGCAAGTCATTCTAGGCTACTACTTCGATAAAAGTATCACTCGCTCGACACGCACTGGCGCTCTGTCGGCCCCCGCATTCGAGCAAGGAACACCATTTTACGACATGTTAACCTTGCCCAAGACTGAAGACAAAAGTGACAACGCGGCTGAAGGGGCGATGATTGAAGCCGTTGTAACCAGTTTCACTAGTAATGTTTCAGAGCTACAAGAAAATGCATTGGGCGGCGGGTTTTACTCAATCCCCTCGCAAGATGACGATGGCATATTAAGGCGCATCCAATTGCTAGAGAAATTCGATGGCGCCATCTACGAATCACTATCAGTAGCCTTAGCGAGAAATTACTTACTTGGCGAGACCGAACTGAAAACGGCGATTAACGAAGAAGGCAAAGAGGTTGTCGAAGGTTTAGATATTGGTACAGGAGTAGTGCCTGTCGATTCTCAAGGCTCAACCTTCATTCCTTATACCGGCCGCGCCTACAGTTTTCGTTACATATCCGCTACCGACATCCTAAACCAAACAGTTAAGAACCCAGAAGATCTGCAGAGTGTTATTGGTATCGTCGGGACAACCGCCGCCGGTTTAATCGACTTAAGAAACACACCATTGCAACCTAAGAACTACCCAGGGGTAGAAGTCCACGCAGCCACTATTTCTGGACTGCTTGATGCCGAGAACAGTTTCAGAGCGCGCCCGTATTACGCTGCAAGCGCGGAATTTCTTCTGATTTTATTGGTTGGCACCTTGTTAACAATATTCTTGCCAATGCTTGGCGCAACAAGCCAAACACTGACATGGCTACTGTCATCGGCCGCACTGATCGCCGGAAACTTGTATCTGTGGTCTTATGAAAATACCATTTTGGCAATAGCCCCATTATTGGTGTTGGCTACTGGCTTGTATATGGTCAATATGGCCTATGGCTACTTCTTTGAATCACGCAATAAGGCAAAACTCAGTGGTCTCTTCGGGCAGTACATTCCGCCGGAATTAGTCGATGAAATGGCAAAAGACCCTGAGGCGTATGATCTCGAAGCGAAGCGTGAGCAGCTAACGGTGTTGTTCAGCGATGTACGCGGCTTCACTAATATCTCAGAAGGGCTGGACCCGAAATCATTATCAACTTTAATGAATGAACTTCTAAGCCCGATGACGCGCATCGTTCACGATAACGGTGGCACTATCGACAAATACATGGGAGACGCCATGATGGCCTTCTGGGGCGCCCCAGTGAGCAACGAGAATCATGCCAGCGCCGCGGTTCAATCAGGCATGGCCATGCTAGAAGAGCTAGGGCCCTTAAATGAGCGCTTTGCCGCCAAGGGTTGGCCCGATGTAAAGATTGGCATTGGCTTGAATACCGGTAATATGAACGTAGGAAACATGGGTTCCGAGTTCCGAATGGCGTATACCGTTCTCGGCGATTCAGTAAATCTTGGCGCTCGTGTTGAAGGCTTAACCAAAGAGTACGGCGTGTTATTTATCGTGACCGAGTTTACCGCCGCCGAAGCGCCAGAGTATGAATATCGAACCTTAGACAATGTTCGCGTTAAAGGTAAGGACGAACCCGTCACTATTCTTGAGCCAATCGGTTTAAAAGAAGAAGTCAGCTCAGCCGAAATCATTGAGCGAGACCGTTACCACGCCGCGATCGAGCTATACAAAGAGCAAAAATTTGCACACGCAATAAAGGAATTTGAATTATTAGAGCGAGAGTTTGGTGAACGATTTGTGCACCAGCTTTACATTAAACGCTGTACGCATTTCTTAGACGAACCGCCCGCGACTGATTGGGATGGCGTTTATACCTTCACCACCAAGTAAGGCAATACCCCAAAAAGACCACGTGCAGATCTATAAAAAAGGCCCATCCTGATTGTATCTAGGGTGGGCCTTTTTTTATTACTAGATGCTGAGTTTGATTCCTAGCGGCACTGATTTTCAAAGCTTTGAATTTCGCCGTCCTCGTCATCTCCTTGCGAATCCAAATCAGTATCGCCACTCGGTGCCGGCCGCTCTACATCAAATGCAATAACATCATTAATAACGTCTTCTGGTGGCGCCGTCATTTCCACCGGCGGTTGCTCAACGACCGGCTCTTGCGGAGCTGGAGCTGGAGCTGGAGCTGGAGCTGGAGCTGGAGCTGGAGCTGGAGCTGGAGCTGGAGCTGGAGCTGGAGCT
>JALZVW010000012.1 GCA_023301745.1 Arenicella sp.
CGATTGAAAATCAGTAATTTTATGGTATTGCCTACAATCAATATCAAGGCCAACGCGAGCAGCCCGCTAAGTAACATCGAGACCCGACTAAACACCGTTAATATCGCGTTGAAGCGATCTGTCCAATCGAGATCAAGCCGCACAGTGTCAATGCCATCGAATTGGCTTAATTCCTCTTTCAGAGCGAGTAGGTTTTCTGATTTCGCTGAGTCTCGATCAGGCATGATCACGATAGACGCGGGCAATGGGTTTTCGCCTAGGAATGTTAATTCCTGTTCGAGGCTGACATTGTCACCTGATAGTAGCCTGAATTCGTCGAGCGCTTGGTCGGGCGTTACGAATTCAGCAAGCTCAATTGATGGATGCAATTGAATTTCTTCGAAAATTAGTTGCGCGGCGTTAGTGCTGACATCCTTTTGCAAGAAAATGCTTATTTGGGGGCGCCCCTCCCAATTATCACTTAAGCTTTGTGCGCTCTTAACGCCAATGTAAAGCAGGCTCGGCAAAAGAAGCGTAATAGCAATAATCAATAGAGTATTGATGGTTGTCATCGGTGTGCGACACATGTCGCCGAGCGATGCAAACAAAACCTGAAGGTGGCGACTTAAGTAGGTGATCATAATTTTTCACCGACGTAGGTTTCAGGTCGTGCGGTATCGCCAACAAGCTCGCCACTATTAAGTTGCAAAGTACGTTTGCCTAAGCGGGCGACCTGCCGTGCATCATGCGTTGCTATCAACACTGTGACCCCAACCCGGTTAAAATCAGAGAAAATATCGATGATCTCGTCCGAAAGCGCTTCATCTAAATTGCCTGTGGGCTCATCTGCAAGTAGGATGTTCGGCCGGTTGATCACGGCACGCGCAATCCCGACACGTTGTTGTTCGCCACCCGATAAGGTAATTGGTGATTGATTTTCTTTGCCTGCCAGACCCACTTTGCCAAGAGCGGCGCGCACGCGTTTTTTGATTTCATCATGTGGCATGCCTATAACAATTAATGGCAACGCGACATTGTCGAAAACTGATCGATCAAACAGCAGTTTATGGTCTTGAAAAATCACCCCTATTTCTCGCCGCAGGGCAGGAATTTTGGACGGCTTCATTCGACTCAAATTTTGATTATCGACAATTATTTGGCCCGATGTTGGCTTTTCAATTCGAGTGATTAATTTAAACAGAGTGCTCTTGCCGGCACCAGAATGACCTGACAAGAACGCCATTTCGCCAGACGCTAAGTCAAAGCTCACATCTTTAAGTGCCTCGTGGCCGTTCGGGTAGCGTTTACTAACGTGGCTTAATTTGATCATGATAGGGTCAGGTGTTACGGCTTAGTTGACTGGGTCCGGCTGTGACTTAGTTTGATCTAAGTCGGGAATTAATGCATCAGCAAAGTCTTCGGCATTAAACGGTTTTAAATCCATGTAGCCTTCGCCAACGCCAATATAGCGAATCGGCAGCTTGTGTTTTTGCGTTAGTGAGATGGCCAAACCACCTTTCGCCGAACCATCTAATTTGGTTAGGCAAATACTCGTTACGCCGACGGCCTTTTGGAAGTGTTCGAGTTGCGATAACGCGTTTTGACCTGTCCCAGCATCTAATATCTGCATTACTTCATGTGGCATCGATGGGTCTAAATTGCCCAGCACTCGATTTATCTTCTGCAATTGCTCCATCAAGTCAGATTGAGTATGCAGGCGGCCAGCGGTATCAATAATTAGCACTTGACTGCCTTTAACGATAGCTGAGTTGAGCGCATCGTGAGCGACAGCGGCGGCGTCGGCGCCATGAGATTGAGCGATCACCGGGATGTCCATGCGACGCCCCCACTCCTGCAGTTGCTCTACGGCCGCCGCGCGAAATGTATCGGCTGCGGCGAGCATTACCGTTTTACCTTGATCGCGAAACTGTTTGGCAATTTTTGCGGTGGTGGTTGTTTTTCCTACCCCGTTAACACCAACCATCAGCATCACATACGGCCGTTGATGTAAGACATCCCACGGTTGTTGAGCGGGTTCAAGCATGGTTCTAATTTCGGCTTTCAGGCCAGCGACGACACCTGCGGCATCCTGAATCTTTTCTGATTGCACGCGTAGACGCAACCTTTCGACTAACTCTAAGCTTGCCTCTACACCAATGTCGCTGGTGATCAACACTTCCTCGAGGTCGTCGAAAAGCTCATCGGTGATATCGAAGGAGCCCTTGAAGACATTGCCAATCTTGCCCATGAGGCTGTTGCGGCTTTTGTCCAAGCCTTCTTCAACACTTACCGGTGCTGCGGCTGGCTGATCTTCTTGAGCTTTGTCTCGACTAAAAAAACGAGCGAAAGCAGAGCGTCTTTTTTGTTCAGGCTTTTGAGCGTCTTCAGGTGTATTTGTTTCGGTCATTCTAGGGTCTATGTTATTGTTCGGCATTGTCGCCATCCGATTAACTGTATTGTAGGGATTGCCCAAGAAATCACAATGAAACAGCGTGCTAAAACAAACTCGATTCGCATAATTGCTGGTCAATGGCGTGGTCGCAGATTGCCGGTCCTTGATGTTGAAGGCTTAAGGCCAAGCACTGATCGCGTAAGAGAGACTTTATTTAATTGGCTTATGTACGATGTTGCGGGCGCACGGTGTCTAGATCTGTTCGCCGGCACCGGAAGCCTTGGCCTAGAATGTTTGTCTAGAGGCGCAGCGAAAGCGGTCTTTGTTGACTCAGATAAACAGATCGCGTCACAATTACAGCGCAACCTGAGCACCCTCGAGTCGTCCGACATGGGCGAGGTAGTCGTTCAAAGTGCGACTAATTTTTTAGCTACACCGGCGAACAAGCAGTTTGATTTAGTCTTTTTGGATCCTCCGTTTGAGTCAGATTTGTTAGTAAAGGCCATGCCTTTGTTGATGGAAAATGGCTGGCTTGCCGATGGGGCACTGGTCTATGTCGAACAGGCGTCTAAAAAAGATCCTGAAAATACGCCCGATGAATGGCAAATCTATAAAGAAGGGAAGGCCGGTTATTGTCGGTATAGCTTATACCAGACCTAGCGCGCTTATAAATCAATGGCCTCACAAATAAACTAGGGCTATACGCGGCGCGGCCTTAGAGTGTTATACTCAGAACATGACTAAGAAAGTAGCCATTTACCCAGGAACCTTCGACCCCATTACCAATGGGCATTTGGATTTGGTGGCGCGTGCCGAACAAATCTTTGACGAAGTGATCATAGCGGTGTCCGACAACTCTCGCAAAAATCCGTTGTTTTCCACTCAAGAGCGAATCGCCTTGGTTGACCACGCAACGAAAGATATCCCTCATGTTAGAGTTGAAAGCTTTGATGATTTACTGGTTAATTTTGTGGCGAGAAAGAACGCTAAATTTGTGATCCGAGGCTTACGAGCGGTGTCCGATTTTGAGTATGAGTTTCAGCTGGCTTCTGCAAATAGGCGCTTGTATAGCGATGTAGAGACTATTTTCTTAACGCCTCTCGAAGCAAATTATTTTATCTCGTCGTCCCTAGTCAGAGAAATATCATATTATGAAGGTGACATCAGCAGCTTCGTGCCTAAGCATATAGAGCAGGCCTTAGCTAAAAAATGGGCATCTAAAAAAGGCATTAGCTAGCCTCGTCGCTGACATTAATAATGGCTCTATTTATTACAGATCAATGCATTAACTGCGACGTATGCGAACCAGAGTGTCCGAATGACGCGATCTATCAGGGTGAGCTAATCTATGAAATCGAAGCGTCTAAATGCACCGAGTGCATAGGTCACTTTAAAAAGGAACAGTGTATTATTGTTTGCCCTGTTGACTGTATTTTAGTTGATCCCGAACATCAGGAAAGCCAACAAGTTTTACAGAGCAAGTTTCAGCAGCTCACCGGTAAAGATTACGACGCATCAGTCGAAGTTGCCTAGCAACGTCGATTTACTCACCCACTTTTTGCATTTCGATTTCCACTAATTGTGGATTGGTGTCCGCTTTTTTTGCATTACGATTACGCATCTCTAGCCAAAAAGACGATGTCTTTTCATAGTAGCCCGTTTTTTTAAACTTTAGAATAATGGTTTGTCGGTTGCCATTGGCATTTTTCCATCGCATCGTTACGGGTGTCTTGCCGATGATGCTGCCATCTTCGCCATTAATTACTTCGGCACCGGCCGGCGAGGACACGATTTTCGCGGCGCCATAGTGAGCAGCACAAGCCGACAAGTTAATGATGGCGAGCAGTAAAACAAAAGAATACGCGGCTTTTTTAAGAGCCAGTGTTTTAATAGAATCAATAAATCTATTCGGCATGAATTCAGTATCTAAAAATTAAGCTGAAGGGTTAGGGAGCAACATTAGAATCGCTGAAAGCCCCTAATAATAGTAATCGCGCTCTAAAAGTTGACCTTATGGTCCCAATAAAGAACATTGGCGGTGCTGCCTTCCAACTCTGGTGGTGTATTGAGTGTTTCGGCTTCGACCAATAAGCTTACCAACGAGTTTTGGCGCGTGGTGAAATCGTCATGTTGGCTGACTAGCTGTGTCTGCATTGTGGTTAGTTCTTGCAAACGTTGTTCTACCGTATCTGACGCTCTATGAATACGCTTGACGCTTTCTAGGCGACGTCGCAGTTGTGTGTGATGCTCACGAACATAGGTTTCCATTGGAACCATCAAATTGTTGTTCCAGTTAGTCGCGTCTTTAAGGGCACGTGAAAAAATCTTACGAGAGACCGTACTGACCGATTCATAAAAGCGGTTAGTGATGGACATTTGCTCACGAAAAAATAGTGTGCGGGTTTGTTTAAGGCTACTGTGCTTAGTCTCTAGACGATTAATTTCTTGTTTGAATTTTTCTAGACGCAAACGTCTTACTCGGAAATTCGCAATGCCATGATCATGCTCGAAGTCCCGAGTGATACCTTCAGACAGTACTGCGATTTCATTTGCTTGAGCGATAGCCGAATCAATGTAGTGGTTAACTCGTTCAAAGTACTTTGAAATGGTTTTTTGTAGCGTAATTGACGTCGCACAACGAGCCATATTGTGTTTTGTGATGGCAATCAATTTTTCTAAACGTTCAGGGCTTAAAATCTTCACTAACTTCTTAGTTTCTTTAGCATAGACCGCCCGTAGGGCTTGGTAGCGTTGCATGTCTTTCTCTAGCGACGATTTTTCCGATTGTACTTTGAGCATAATGTGAGAAATTACGTCGGTATTTTTGCTACTCAGTTGCTTGAGTTCGGCAATGTGCTCGTCGGCGTCTTTCAACCGGTTATCCATAATGGTGTTGGCCGAGTCGAGGATGCTCTCTAAAGAACCGCGAACCTTTTCTACAACAATTTTACGTTTCTCTGGAATTAACTTGTCGGCAATTGCCTGCTCCAACGATTGGATATTGCTGCGTTTTAATAGCTCTTCGTCATTTGATAACTTAGCCAGCAGGCCTTTTTGGGCCGATACCGGGTAGATGTTCTCGGCGTCCAGGTTCAGTGTTTTGGCCGTCGCCATTACCTGTTGCATGATTTCGTTTTCGATTTCTTGTTCGCTACGAATACCATCCCATAAGCCATCAATCTTATTCAGTGCAACTAACTTTCGTTGATTTCGGTCTTCGCTAGAGTCTTTTTCACCACCTAAGTGTTTTTCCCACAACTCCAGATCTGTCGCGGTAACACCGGTGTCGTGCGATAAGATAAACACAACCGTGTGTGCGGTAGATAGTTGGTTAATGGTTAGCTCAGGCTCGGCGCCGATTGCATTTAAGCCCGGCGTATCAAGAATAACTAAACCTTGTTCCAATAGTGGATGAGGAAGGTTAATAATCGCATGCCGCCAACTAGGAATCTCAACCTCATCGTATTCGTTGACGGGTAAGCCTATGGCCGAATTTTGATCGTCAAGTAGGTCGAACTTTAATTGGCTAGCATAGGCTTTGCTAACTAACTTATTTTCGGTCATGCCATGCATCGCACCGCTAATGCTATCAACATCATCAGCGTCAAATTCGATTTGATGCCATAGGTCAGAGTCTTTCTTTAGTTCGAACAGAGCGCGCTCGTCTTTGCGCGATTCGATTGGCAATAAGCGAATGCTACTGGGTAAATTGGGGTCGTACATCAGTTCTGTCGGGCACATAGTCGTGCGGCCAGTACCGGATGGTAAAATACGTTTTTTATAATTTCCGAAAAAGATAGTGTTTATCATTTCCGACTTGCCGCGTGAGAACTCAGCGACAAATGCGACCGATAGATTGTCATCCGCGAGCGCGCCTAGCACAGTCTCGAATTGATGATGCGTTCGCAGATCGGTAACATTATTCGACTTTAAAAACGTACTCAGTTCTTGCACCGCTTCACTAACACTTTGGCGCCATTGCGAATATTGCTCAATTTCAAGATTAAGTTTTTGGTCTGTCACGTTTATATAATCACGTAATGTGTATCGTTAATTGCTCTTTATGAGCTCAGTTCATTGCACCTAATATCTAGACAGTAGGCGTTCATTTCAACTTTGTCGATCGATCTATAATCATGAATCATAACGGAGCACTCGCTTGGTTGTCAAAGGATACTAAAGTGATTTCCTATAAAAGTCATGTATCTAATTGTTATTGTTTGAGTTTTTGATATTCGGCTGAGGTGATTATGGTGTCAACGGTTAAAACCAAGTTAGCTAATTATGATGCCGTGAAGAATTATGTTTTACTACGCGCATATTAATGTGGGTACTGACTATGTTTGGGCCTAACTCCTATAATGCGATGAACCAATGGGCAGTTTGAGAGCGCTGCCGAAATAGAGCAAATGGCGACCAAGAAAACCACAAAAAAAAAATCGGCTAAAAAGAAAGTTGCGAAGAAAGCCTCTAATCGAGCGTCTGGAGCGAGTGCAAGTCAGAGTCTGAAAAAGTCGAGGTCAAAAAAGGCTGGTCGACGCACGGCTAAATCGCCAGCCGGCTCGAAAGCCGTAAAAGGGCGAAAGCAGAGTAAAAAGCGCCGATTTTTGGTGTTTTTGCGGTTCTGGGTGCTACGGCTTGGCTTGGTCGCTATAGTGCCCACGTTGGCGTATACCGTCTATTTAGATGTAACGATCCGTAAACAATTTGAGGGTCAGAAGTGGGCCCTGCCTGCGCATGTTTACACTCGGCCGTTAGAGCTCTATCTAGGTCAGACTCTGGATCGGGCGCTAGTGCAAACCGAACTTGATGAGTTAGGCTATGCTGACAGACCTAGCCTTGATCGGGTCGGCAGTTTTCGCTTTGGGCAGAATGAATTAGCTATTTATCAACGCGAATTTCGTTTTTGGGATGGACTGCGACCACAACAATTAATCAGACTTAAGATCGTTGATGGTCGAATTCAAGGTATTTCCATTGAGACTAACGATGGACAGCGTCGCCAAACCGAGATTGTGCGTTTAGAGCCAAGACTGTTTGGTAGTGTGTCGCCGCTTAGTCATGAAGACCGTACTTTGGTTAAACTTGAAGATATTCCTCAACCGTTAATTGACGGCTTGCTCGCCAATGAAGATAGGCACTTCTATTCTCATTTTGGTATTAATCCGCTGGGCATTGCACGTGCGATGATTCTCAATGTGCGCGCGGGCCGTGTTGTGCAAGGCGGCAGCACGCTTACTCAACAGTTGGTTAAAAATTATTATTTGACCTCGGAAGTGACCCTGACTCGTAAATTTACCGAGATGATAATGGCCATGCTATTAGAATTTCACTACAGTAAAGACGAGATTCTTCAAGCTTATTTTAATGAAGTGTTTTTAGGTCAAGCCGGTAATCGGGCGATACATGGTTTTGGCTTAGCGAGCCAATATTTCTATGGTCGGCCTCTTCAAGAGCTTGATGTCGATCAATTAGCTGTGTTGATAGCCGTGAATAACGGTCCAAGCACCTATAACCCTATTCGCCATCCAAAACGCACTCTTAAACGCCGAAACTTAGTTTTAGAGACTATGTATGAACAGGGTGCTATTGATAAACCGACCTATGATCAAGCGCTCGCTAAAGCATTGTCGATTAATCCGACCGCGGCCAGTGCCGCAACCTTTTCATACCCAAGTTTTATGGGGTTTGTGCGCAAAGATTTGCAAGCCGATTACTTGCAGGATGATCTTCTGAGTGACGGTTTGCAAATACATACAACGCTGAACCCTCGTATTCAGCAGACCTTAGAAAAAGCGGTTCGATCTGAGTTGGACGCGATAGAGAAACACAAAGGTATTAAAGGCGATAGCTTGCAAGTAGCCGCGGTCGTTGTGCGAACCGATAACGGCGAAGTAGCGGCAATGCTCGGCGATCGAAATCCAACTTTCTCTGGCTATAACCGGGCGCTTAATGCGCGTCGCCCAGTAGGGTCGTTGCTCAAACCATTTGTGTACCTGACCGCCCTCGAAAACCCTGATGTTTATTCGCTGGCGTCATTGGTCAAGGATCAGCCAATCACTGTTTCGCAGAAGGGCAGCCCTGATTGGAGACCTCAAAATTATGATGGTTTGCCGCATGGCGACGTGATGATGATCGATGCCTTGGCTCGGTCCTATAATTTGGCGACGGTAAATCTTGGCATGGAGCTAGGCCTAGCTAAGGTCTCTAGCACTATTCGTCGAGTCGGCTACGATCGTGATTTTGGCGAGTTGCCCTCGATGTTATTAGGCGCCGTTCCTATGTCAGTGCTAGATGTCAGTCAGCTTTATCTAACTCTAGCGTCAGGCGGGTTTAAAACACCGATTAATAGTATTCGTTCAGTGCTTAGCGCTGAAAATGAGCCATTGGCGCATTACTCTCTCGATATTGAGCAGGTCATCGAGCCGAAGTTCACGTCGTTAATTAATTATGCATTACAAGATGTTGTACGCAATGGCACCGCGCGGAGTGTACTCACCGGGTTTAAGTATGATTATGGCCTTGCTGGGAAGACCGGCACTACTAATGACTATCGAGATAGCTGGTTTGCTGGTTTTAGCGGCAATTACCTAACCGTGATTTGGGTTGGGCGTGACGATAACAAATCGACTAAATTAACCGGCTCGAGTGGTGCTGCGAAAATTTGGGCAAAGGCAATGCAAGCCATGCCTTTGCAGCGTTTGGAGTTGGCCTACAACGACTCGGTGTTGCGCCGAGAAGTGTTCTATTCTCAAGATCCCGTTGAGCAAGATTGTAGTTTGTCTCGACCATTGCCCATGTTGATTGAATCCTTAGAAATAGAAAACATACCGTGTTTAGATCGAATGCAGTATGATTTAGATCATGATGACGAATTACACCATTTTGAGCCGCTGCCAAACAGCCGGCCGCCTGAGAGAAAGAAAAAATCATGGTGGCAGAAAGTGTTTGGCTAACGTGTTAACCCTGCGTACGCGGTATATCTTTTTTGCCAGACTACTTGGTTTGGCTTGGATAAGTTTATTTTTAAGTGCTTGCATTAGCACGGCAACCATCGATGTGCCGTCACAGGATCCTGTCGATGTAGAAGATCGCGCGGTCGTCGACGGCAAGCCATTGCCATTGCCCGATCAGCGAGTGGTTACGGCTGAACCCCTTAGCGGTGACATGCCTATGTCACCTGTGGTTAAGCGCTTAGCTCAAAATGCGGGTGATCAACGTCGGGTCGGCAACTGGGCCGGCGCTGCAAATTCACTTGAAAGAGCCTTGAGAATCGAACCAAGAAACGGCCGCTTATGGTCTCGTTTAGCTCAGGTTCACCATGATCAACAGTCGTGGAAGAAAGCGATTCAGCTGGCGGCTAAATCAAATACCTTATCCGGTGGGGACTCTAATTTGCTTAGACAAAACTGGGTGCTAATGGCGAACTCTTACGATGCGCTCGGTGATAAGGCCTCAGCCGAGCGGTATAGGTCTAAATTAACCAGCAATAACTATTGATTAAGACTTTTTAATTGTTAAATTCTATAAAAAAAGCCGTAACTCCAGATAATATATACCATATGGGGTATATGTCGGCTTTTCTCCTTGCCCTATTATATTAGTTAGTTGTTATTCCAACGGGGATGTTGGTCGCGACTTTTTGCTGATTTAGATCTAGCTATTGCCGAACTACGTGTTGGAACGTAGTTTAGTCGATGTGAACTTTAAAGTGGCTTATCAAACCGCATAGCTCTTATGTGGGACGGTAAGTAAAAACGGGGTTGCTGGGGGGCAGCCTCGTTTTTATTCAAACGTATATCTACTTTCAGCGTCTTGATTATGAATACTTAATTCGCCAATAATATGTAGGCATTTAATGTCGTTGCCAACAAAAGCCATGCGATATAAGGAGTGAGTAGCAAGCTGACTGAAACGAGCCCTGAGCGCCGGGCTTTTAATATCAAATTGATCACTAAGATGTCAATTAGAATGATATTGATTAAGCCTATGCCAAGCCAATGCTGCCCAAAAAATACCCAAGACCAAAGCCCGTTTAGAATGAGCTGTAAGCACCACAATATTAATAGAGTTTGATTGTCGCTGTGGAATATTCGCCAGCCAGCGACCGCGATGCAGATATAGAGAAAAATCCAAACGATGGGAAATGCGATATTTGGTGGATTCCACGGAGCCTTAGTTAGTGTGGTGTACCATTCGCCTGGTTGGAACAAGCCGCCGAAGGCAAACACTAAAAAGCAGAGCAATACAAAGGCCATCAAACTTGGCCATTTCTCACTAAGCTTGATTGGCGAGGTATTAGGCATAGTCATTTTACAGCACCGTATTGTTCGACCCGATATTCATCAGCAAGCCGTTCGTAGCGTTGAAGGTTGAGCGCAAAAAAATCCAAATCTTTTTGATTTATATCTCGAAGTTTTTTTGCTGGGCTGCCAGCCCAAACTTCGTTTGCTTTAACGATTTTTCCAGGCGTGACTAAGGCGCCAGCCGCGACCATCGCGCCGCGCTCGACGATGCAATCGTCCATCACGCAGGATTGTATGCCGATGAATGCGTTATCTTCAACTGAGCAGGCATGCAAGACGGCGGAGTGCCCTACGGTGATATCATTACCAAGATAAGTACCTTGGCCTAATTCTGCGCAGTGAATCATCGTTAGATCTTGTATATTGGTGCGCTCGCCAATGCGAATCTCGTTGACGTCTCCACGTATTACGCAGCCGTACCAAATTCCAGAACCTGAACCTACTTTGACATCGCCGATAATCGTTGCGTTCTGCGCAATAAACGCATTTTGATCGATGCTGGGAAGCCGGCCTCGATAAGGAAGTAGTAGCGGCGGCTGATCTGGGGAACTAATCATATGGATATTCGGTCACAAAATGCGAATACGATACGTTAAACTCAAATATTACAAATAGCAAACATGCTGAAAAAGAAAGAATCACAATAATGCCTAATACGCCGCTATCTCGTTACCGACAAGACCTAGAAAAACCCGAGTTTGAGCCCGATGAGGCGCAGCAGCACGCGGTCGCAAATTTGCAGCGCTTGTATGATCAGTTGTTGAGCCAGCCTGAAGCAAAAAAAGGCTTGTTTGAAAAGTTGGGGATCAGCTCGAGTAAGTCTAAGGCGCCAATTCAAGGGCTGTACTTTTGGGGAGGGGTAGGGCGTGGTAAAACCTATTTAGTGGACACATTTTACGAGTGTTTGCCTTTCGAAAATAAACTACGCATGCACTTCCACCGATTTATGCAGCGGGTTCATACCGAGCGCAAGCAACTAAAAGATCAAGCTGACCCCTTAGTTATTGTAGGCAAGAAACTGGCCAGCGAAGCCAGAGTACTGTGCTTCGATGAGTTTGTCGTTAATGATGTCGCCGACGCGGTAATATTGGTCAAGTTGATGCGGGTACTATTTGATGAAGGCGTTAGTTTGGTGGCCACGAGTAATGTTGAGCCAAAAAATTTATACCTAGGAGGCTTGCAGCGCGATCTCTTTATGCCCGCAATTGACATGATTTATCAGTACGCAGATGTTGTAAATATTGATTCGGGCATAGATTACCGACTGCGTTTTTTAGACAAAGCTGAAACATACTTTAGCCCGGTTAACCAAGCGGCACGTGATGGAATGGAGCACAATTTTAAGCACCTTGCGCCTGACGCCGGCAAGCCCAATGCAACCATTAATATTGAAGGCCGCGAGCTTAATTTTATACGTCGATCTGACGGAGTGATTTGGTTTGAGTTCAGCGAGCTATGCGACGGGCCGCGCTCGCAGAATGATTACATTGAGCTGGCCCGATGCTTTCATTCTATTCTACTGAATAACGTCCCGATTATGGATCGTCTAAAAGAGGATCAAGCGAGGCGTTTTATCAACTTAGTGGATGTGTTTTATGACCACAATGTAAAGTTGATCTTATCGGCTGATGCGCCAGTCAATGATTTATATGTTGGAACGAGGGTCGGATTTGAATTTCAGCGCACAATTAGTCGTCTACAAGAAATGCAATCTCACGATTACTTAGCGCTTAGCCACAAGACATAGTGAGCGCTAGACTCATTACTCACAATACCAGGATTTAGCTTTCTCGCCACGTTTGTGTTCGCCAACTGGGTACCAAGAAAAGCCTTCACTTAGATCAGTGGTGTGCATTTCAGGTTCTTTCTCAGTATGAAAGCTCATTATTGACTCAGCATTACAGCTTTTTTTAGCGTAGACATGACATGTTTCATAGCCAAATTGCACAGCACTGAATAATCGTGTTTTAAGCCTCAAATTATGACAGCCTGGCTTGCGCGCTTTACCCGCGGTAAAGCGTAAGGCTTGGGTAATGCCATCTTTGTTGGCTTTATAGAGGCGAATAGTTTGCCGATCATTGGCGAGCGCGTTTTGGCCAAACAGAAACACCAAGACCGACAAAGTCGATATTGCGGTCCTTGCTTTCAAAAAGGTATTGATTACCAAGACCCTAGCTTCCATTTCGGTAAGTTAGGTGTGTCTTCAACGTCTTTTGATTCAAATTCGATATTGCCGTCTGAATTAGTCTCTTCTATGTATTGGGTTGGGGCATTAGAATGCTGTAATTCAATCGAATAGACTTGCCCGTTTTCACGCCGCGACTCAACGACGGTCGATTTGCCGAAAAGGTTATTGCCTTTAGTTTCTTCTTCGGTTGCCACCGTTTCTTCTTCGGTTGCCACAGTGTCTTCAGAGCTTGGCGCGCTTGCGGCGCTATCTACATCAACTTCTGGCGTTGATTCATCAATCGCTGGAATGCCTTTGGTTTCTTCACCAAGCTTCGGTGGTGGGGCCGTTTGCGCGTAGCTGACAGTGAAAACCAAGGCGCTGCTAACAACAACTAACGCTCGGCTCACGGCCGATAGGCGTAATATTTTTTTGTTCATGACTCATTCACTCTCTCTGAGTAGATTGTAGGCTCATGGTATCATAAACCTGAATTCTCAAAAGGCCTTCAAGTCTTACAGTTTACTAACCCTAGCAAGTGGCAATAAACGCGCCTGTTGTACCGCGTGTACCGCACGCACCTCAGGTCATTTGCTGGCAACACCTTTGATATATTACTCACTCATGAAGCAACCTCAGTTAATCTTAATCGACGGCTCATCTTATCTATACCGAGCATTC
This sequence comes from Arenicella sp., assembly GCA_023301745.1. GTDB lineage: Bacteria > Pseudomonadota > Gammaproteobacteria > Arenicellales > Arenicellaceae > Arenicella. Next base: position 13,526 of record JALZVW010000012.1, read on the forward strand.
TATGTTCCGCAACTCAAGCGCATGCAAACCGCAGGTGGTCAGCCAACCGGTGCTGTTTTCGGGGTGGTGAACATGATTAAGAGTTTGACCGCGGAATACCCCGATTCAAATATTGTGGCAATCTTTGATGCCAAGGGTAAGAATTTTCGTCATGAGTTGTACCAAGATTACAAGGCTAATCGACCATCGATGCCTGATGAGCTGCGCAGCCAAGTTGAATACGTTCATAGTGCGGTTAAAGCGCTTGGTTTGCCGCTGGTGGCAATACCGGGTGTTGAGGCTGACGACGTAATAGGCACGTACGCTAAACAAGCGAGTGAGGCTGGCCAAACGGTTTTAGTGGCTAGTAGCGACAAAGATTTAGCCCAAATTGTCAACGATAAAGTGAACCTGATCGACACCATGAAAAAGGTCATCTTAGATGACGCTGGAGTGATTGAAAAATTTGGAGTGCGACCTGATCAAATCATCGACTATTTAGCACTGATGGGCGACACCTCTGATAATGTACCGGGAGTTCCTAAAGTTGGCCCCAAGACCGCGGTTAAATGGATTTCTGAATATGGGAGTCTCGATGGCGTAATCGAAAATGCCGATAAAATAGGCGGTAAAGTGGGTGAGAACTTACGTGAATTCATCCCACAGCTGCCATTGTCTAAAGATTTAGTGACAATTCGGTGTGAGCTAGACGTCGAACCCGCTCTCGGTGATCTTAAGCAAACAGAGCAAGACAAAAGCGCACTAATTGAATTGTTTCAAACCTTGCAATTCAAAAAATGGTTAGCGGAGCTAGACGCAGATGCCGTTGTGGCTGTTGGTGAACAAGCGATCGCCGAGTTTAAGCCTGGCGAGTATCAAACTATATTTGAAAAAGAAGAATTTCTCGCGTGGATTGGTCGTTTAGCTGATAGCGAAGGCTTTGCCTTTGATACTGAAACTACGTCGGTTAATGCCCAAGCGGCTGAGCTGGTTGGTGTGTCGTTTGCAATCACGGCCGGCGAAGCCGCCTATGTGCCGGTCGCTCATCGATATATGGGGGCACCAGATCAGCTTGACCGAGATTGGGTGTTGATGCAATTAAAACCGTTACTAGAAGACTCTGAATTGCCCAAGATCGGCCAAAATTTAAAGTATGACATGAGTGTTCTTGCAAACTATGGCATCGCTGTCGAAGGCGGCCGCTTCGATACGATGTTGCAGTCTTATGTTCTAGACAGTGTTAGTTCACGACACGATATGGATACCTTATCGCTGAACCATCTTGGGCATAAGCCAGTGCCATTTAGCGAAGTGGCCGGTAAAGGCAAGGCTCAGGTAACCTTTGATCAAGTCGATATCGATAAGGCCGGCCATTACGCCGCGGAAGATGCCGATGTCACTTTGCGTTTGCACAATGTTTTAATGCCGAAACTGACTCGTCAGCCTAATCTGCACCGTATCTATACAGAGTTGGAAATGCCATTGGTTTCAGTGCTGTCAAAAATTGAAGATAATGGTGTGTTGATTGATGACGCAATGCTGTTGGAGCAAAGTCAACAATTAGCAATGAGCATGCAGGAGGCTGAGAAAACCGCTTATGAGTTAGCCGATGGCGAATTTAATTTAGCTTCGCCTAAGCAGATCCAGGAAATTTTATATGACCGAATGGGGTTGCCAGTATTAAAGAAAACCCCCAAGGGTGCGCCGTCTACGGCGGAAGAAGTATTGGTCGAACTTGCGGTTGATCATGATCTACCTCGATTGATCTTAGAGCATCGTAGCTTAGGAAAGTTAAAGTCAACCTATACCGATAAATTGCCTACAATGATCAATTCTCGGACCGGTCGAGTGCATACGTCCTATCACCAAGCGGTAACCGCAACGGGGAGATTGTCATCGAGTGACCCCAATTTGCAAAATATTCCGGTTCGAACGCAAGAGGGGCGCCGCATACGTGAAGCCTTTATCGCTGAGCCAGGCAATGTGATTATGGCGGCCGATTACTCGCAAATCGAACTGCGAATAATGGCACACCTATCGGGTGACAAGACCTTAGTACATGCGTTTAACAACGATTTGGATATTCACCGAGCAACGGCGTCTGAAATTTTCTCAGTCAGCTTGGACGAAGTCACTGACGAACAGCGTCGGCATTCAAAGGCGGTAAACTTCGGTTTAATTTACGGTATGTCGGCATTTGGCTTAGCTAAGCAACTGCACGTTGAACGTAAACAAGCACAAGCTTATATCGAACAATATTTCGAGCAATACCCAGGGGTAAAAGATTACATGGAGGGCACTCGAGAATTCGCTCGTGAGGCCGGTTATGTTGAAACCGTGTTTGGCCGTCGTTTATATCTGCCTGATATCAACGCCAAGAACCATAATATGCGTCAATATGCTGAACGCACCGCAATCAACGCGCCAATGCAAGGTACGGCTGCGGATATTATTAAGCTCGCGATGATTTCCGTTGACTCATGGATTGCCGACCGAGACGACATCAAGATGATTATGCAAGTGCACGATGAGCTGGTCTTTGAAATAAAAGAGTCGGCGCTCGAAGCCTATACTCACAAAATATGCCAAATAATGCAGGATGTCGTAACCCTTAAAGTGCCATTGATTGTTGATGCAGGAATGGGTAAAAATTGGGCTTTAGCTCATTAAATTAAGTATTCCGTTATGCCAGCTGTTTTAATTGCGACTTAAGGCCACTGACAGCTTCAGCATAATGGTTTAAAATCAGGCAAAATGCGGTGTTGATGCTATTAGATTGGCTGATAGAACGGGTACCAGCTCACGACAATGATAAATAGATTTCCGATAAAGATTCTTTTGACTGTACTAGCCGCGCTCGTGTTGCTGTGGTTGCTATTGTCTGGGTCATCAAAAGACGGTGACAGCGGGGCTAAGGCATCTCAACCTGATTCAATGGTACTTGTGTCCTCTATTCAGCCGGTTTCCGAAGCAAATGCAAGCGCCAATAGTCTTGGGGTCGCGTCTGGTAGTTTGAATGTTAATTCTCGTGCCCGTCAAACTCCGGCCTTTAACGATGATGATTTGTTGACCCTCAGACGTCGTTTTGACGCCGCCAACTCAGCAATTGAGCGTGGCCAAATGCAATCAGCGATTGCTGATTTAGAATCGTTAACTTCAGATTTTCCAAGTGTGATTGAACCTTATTTGAACTTGGCGTCGATATACGCTGAGCAACAACAATTAGAGAAAGCTAGAAAAACGCTTTTGAAGGGATTTGATGCAAATCCTAAAGCGGGCATGCTATTTGATCACCTGAAAAAAGTGCATGGAGCCTTGGCGGCGAGCTCATATCGACAAGCACTCGATACCAATGCAGCCAAAAGTGATTCAGTAACGCTTAACCTCTCTAGGTCTTCGAGTATTGTTACTCAATTAGACCAAACTAATAAAATAGCCGCCTTACAGAAACAAATTGAAGACAAGCAGAGTCAAGCCGAAGCGGCGGTCAGCGAATCGCAAGCGCAGAAATTAATAGTGCTTGAAAATCAATTGAAAGAGGTTGAATCGAATAACTTGATTGAAAAATCAGGCTTCGAACAATCGCTAGGTAGTTTGAAAAATCAGCTGGCTGAACAGTCGCAAGCTTTGCTGCTGAGTCAGGCTGCACAGAGAGAGGCTTTGGCACGTGTCGTGCGAGCAGAGCAAGACGCGTCAAATAAAATAGCCGACATTAATAAAGAGTTAGAGCTACAAAAGACATCATTGCTAGCAGCGCAAGCCCTCGTTGTCGTGCAGTCTGAAGCGTTGGCTAAAGCGCAGCAGCAATCGCAAGCGCTAGCGCTGGTCGAAGCTGAAAATATTAGATTGGCGAAACAAGCGAAAGACGCCGCTGCGCAGGCCGTTACGAGTGAAATTTCGGTGGTCGACACCCGTTCGAATGAGCCGGAGCTTGAGCAGACAGCTATCAGTTTGGTGCAAGGTTGGGCGAGAGCATGGTCGGCTCAAGACGTGCCCGATTATGTTAGTCATTACGCCGATAACTACTCTTCTAGTCGGTCGATTACTCGAGCCCAATGGCTCGAACAACGACAAGTTAGGCTTACTAATAAAGAGTTCATTAATGTTCGGGTAACCGACTTCAAAGTTAAAGATTTAGGCGCTCAATTTTCGGTGACATTTTCTCAATACTACCAATCGAATACGGTTGACGATACGGTAACTAAACGACTTATTTTTAATAAAAGTGACGATAATTTGAGTGATTCGAAGATCGTTAATGAGCGGCTGGTTTCCAGTTAGCTTGAATGGTTAATTGTTTTATGTCGATAAAGTTAGCGATATCGCTTGTACTAAGTTGTTTCATGGTTGCCCTGGCTCCACACGTGTTTGCGCAATCGAACTCACAAGAGGCACTGAAAGCCGAGTTGCACGCTTATAAAGCCAATGGTGACTATGAATTGGCGGTGCTGGCGATCATTGATTCGATACAAACTGGGCAGTTAGAATTAGCGATTCAACAAGCTGATGCACATTTAGCTCAATTTCCGAAAAGTCAACTGGGCCATTTACTTCGTGCCGACGCACTGAGCGCCTTTACGGGTGAGCTACATAGTGTTGCTGCGAACGCGTCCTTGCCGGCGGCTAGCTTAGCCGGTTTGACGCATCAAATGCGAAACCGTTGGAAGCATCGAAGTGAACATGAGGCGATTGCCCACACGCTGGTTCCTTCAAGTCTGCTGGTAATGGGCGACCACTCTCATGTCGTGGTCGCTGATATGCCTGAAGGGCGGCTATATTTGTATGAAAATGATCAAGGCAATCCTAAGCTGATTCGTGACTATTATATGTCAGTCGGTGCGGCCGGCTATGGCAAGCAGTTTGAGGGTGACAATAAAACCCCTATTGGTGTTTATGCGATCAACCGGTATATCGAAGGCCGAGCGCTCCCGGATCTTTATGGTAAAGGGGCATTTCCTGTCGATTACCCTAATCGCTATGATCGCTACTTGAAACGCACAGGCTATGGCATTTGGTTGCATGGTACGCCGTCTGACACTTACGCCCGCTCTCCATGGGCAAGTGAAGGCTGTTTTGTTTTGAGTAACGATGATCTGCTGGATATCGGCAGATACGTTAGTGCCGAAAAACGTACGCCAGTCATATTGAGCGACACGATCGAATGGTTGACACTAGAGCAATTGGCCGCTCGTAAAAAGGCGTTTATAGAGGTGGTCGAAAAATGGAAGAATGACTGGGAAAGTCTTGATACCAATGCCTATACATCGCACTACGAAGTTAACGATTTCAACTTAGGCAAAGGCGATTACCGAGCTTGGAAACAGCGTAAGAAAGATGTCAACGAGGCTAAGACGTTTGTGCAGCTTGATTTAGATATCCAAAGCCTATTTTCGTACCCCGGTGTTGAAGACATGTTTGTTGTGAAATACAAACAGCGTTATTTAAGCGATAACTTTGCCGGAGAATCTGAGAAAGAGCAATTTTGGAAGAAGGATGAAAGCGGTCATTGGCGCATCATTTACGAAGGCTGAAGAGAACAATCTTGATTCAATAATAAGGTCTGTGACCAAAAGCGGCAGTTTTATCGGCCCAACTCTAATTTTGCGCTACTTCAGTATTTATATTCTGTTTAAGCCAGCTCACTATATCTTCCCAAATTTTGGTGCTTTCGGCTTCACTCGGCATTACCCAAGAGTGTGGCAATTCCAAGGTGATGACGGGGATATTTCGATTAATCCCAGCATAGTTTCCTAGAGAGCCTGGGTATGTGCCCAAAAGGTTTAGGTGCAGTTTTCCTAGGCTTTTAGGTGCGGTGTTTAATAATAGTGAATCAAAATCGACAACACCGTAAGGTGCGTGAACGCTAATGATTGCATCCGGTCTAAATGTTTCTATTTCATCAATAAGCCATTGAGTTTCAGGCTCGCTTGACGGTGATTCCCCAGGGTATTTGCGAGGATCTTTCCCGCCTTTCTCAACCCAGTACTTAATCGCGTTTTGGCCCCAGTCATCGGACGGCATATTTCGATTCAAGTCCACCCCGTTATCATTAGTGCGCGTAGCACCGCTCTTAAGCACGCCGTCGGGGTTCATCATTGGTATGAGATGCCAATGGAATAAGCCGCTGTGATGATCGTTTAATTTTTCAATCCAGCGAAGAGTCATGCTTACTGAAGTGAGTTCATCACCATGTGTGCCGCCAACAATCAAGATGCGCCCTTGAGGTACTTTCTCTTCGAGCGGAGCAAATTCGCTCATCAATATCGGAAAGCCGTTTACCGACGAGCAACCCGTTTTTTTTAGTTTTGCGGCTTCACACGCGGCGTATTTCACGCTGGCTAAACGCTTGGATATCTTGCGGCATGCATCCTCAATCGACAATTCGTTTTCTGTTTCGTTTTGACTGTCTAAGCAAAAGAGTTTGGCCGTGCTGGCCTCGGTTGCGGTTTTGTCGCCTAGCTGCGCTTCAGAAAACCCAAAATCCTCAACCAGTGATTTTTTGTCTTGGACCTCAGCTATAACAGGGTTAGGCGTTTCTAATGTAGGGCTCTCGTCAGCCAAGTCAGCATCGAGTGGTTCATCTTGTAATCGCGAAACATCAGGGTTGATATCAGTGAGCGTTGTATTAGCCTGCTCGCTCGCCTCTTGTGTAAGTGGTTCGGGGTCTTTGCTAGCTATTGGATTGTCATCGGTTTTGTCGCCACAGGCATAAAGAGACCCTAATATGAATAATATAAACAAATATTTCACGACATTATCTATTGCTCGTGAGTGTCTAAATATCTGCATAGTTTGGAATCTTTTTTAAAAGCGTTGGTAGACCTAAAGTATATGCTAAACACGAGCTAAACACGATTACACCTACATCTTATGAGTTGACTTGCCTTATGCACGAATAGCCTTATCAAGCAGGCACGCTTAACTAATCTATTGCCTGTAGGCATCATGATTAATGATAGATTTATTGAAGCGACTCAATTTTCGGTGAATAGTGGATCAATAAAAAAGGCATCTTTAATAAAGATGCCTTTTTTAATAAAGATGCCTAGGGCAAGCGAAATACCGTGTGTGAGGTATTCCAAGGGGATGTCGTTTGGGGGGACTGCTTGCCCTAGACAATTCTTTCAGTTGAATGTCCAAAAATACGTCTAAT
>JALZVW010000013.1 GCA_023301745.1 Arenicella sp.
CCGGTACTATTAACAATCGCGGTTCGGCCCTCTTTCGTCACCGACAGAAAGTGATGCGGATTGCTGGCCGCGCCGATCGCGTCGACGGCAATCTTCAAATTACCATTCGTGCCGTTTTTAAAACCAACCGGGCAAGACAAGCCCGACGCCAATTCTCGATGACATTGACTTTCAGTCGTGCGAGCGCCGATAGCGCCCCAAGAAACAATATCGCCAGTATATTGAGGCGTTATTAAATCAAGATATTCGCAGCCGGCCGGCACACCCATATCATTGATCGATAACAATAAGTCGCGAGCGATGCCGATTCCTTTATTCACACTAAACGTGTTATCTAGGTCGGGATCATTGATCAAGCCTTTCCAACCAACCGTTGTGCGAGGTTTTTCAAAGTACACGCGCATAACAATCACTAGATCGTCTTGAAGTTCCGCCTTCAAAGCGGCTAAACGCCCTGCATAGTCAAGTGCTGACTTAGGATCATGTATTGAGCACGGGCCAACAATAGCGACTAAGCGGTCGTCATCACCAGCCATAATCGCCTGAATTTGAGAACGCGCCTCAGAGGTCGTGGCAGCGGCCGTTTCAGTCAACGGAAACTGTTCGTGAATTTGTACAGGAGCGATCAGCTCTTTAGTTGCGGCAATGCGCAGATCGTCGGTTTGTTTCATACGTCTCTATCTTAGCCAGTACAGTTAGGCATCTCTATTGGTCTATATTTATCATTCAAGCTATCGCGATTTATCATTCAAGCTATCGCGCTTAGGGTCACGCAGATGCCTATCATTAACGGCTTAGCGGCGCGCTATTACTGTTAAGGCAAAACGTTCAACAAGCGCGTTAACTTAAGCGTCTAATATAACATGGTATTCACATAATGCTTTGGCAAAACTTTGCCGGCCACTAAGGTGTTACCAAATATTTAGGTGTTACCAAATATTTAAATTGTCATACACCGCTAACCATTAAACCCGATAATAGTAAGTTATGATTAGCTAATTACAGTGCATAATTAGCCTGTTAGCTTTAAGCAAGCTATCGCCGAATTAACTCGAAATCAAGCCCAGGAAACGGATGAGCGATCAACACACACCATTATTTTTACATACTGAATTAAGTCTCTTAGCGTTCAACGAGCGCGTGTTGAACATGGCCGTCAACCCCAGCACCCCGTTACTTGAACGCTTAAAGTTCTTATGTATATTTAGTGCCAACATGGATGAGTTTTTTGAAATAAGAGTCTCGGGGCTAAAAGCTAAAGCCGATAGCGTTGTATCGGGAGAAAGCTTCGACGGCTTATCGCCTCAATTGGCGCTTGACGAAATCAGCGTTCGGGCCCATGCCCTAGCAAAACTTCAATACGAAACGTTGAACCAAAAAATATTCCCTCAACTGACCGAATATGGCATTAAATTTCTGCAACGAGACGAATGGAACGAAGATCAAACGAAGTGGATCAAAAATTATTTTAAACGAGAAATTCTCCCCATTCTGACGCCAATCAGGCTCGACCCCGCGCACCCGTTCCCGCTGACGATCAACAAAGGATTAAGCATTGTGGTCGATTTACACGACCCTGATCGCGACGAAAGACACAACATAGCAGTGGTCCCGGCTCCACGTGCACTCCCTCGATTCATTCGCTTGCCCGATGAACTCTGCGACAGTGAATACGAATATGTGTTTCTATCGTCGATTATTCACGCCAATATTAAACGCCTGTTCTCGAATGTTAAAGTTCTCGGCTGCTACCAATTTCGGATCACTCGTAATAGTGATCTCTATGTTGATTTAGAAGAAGTCGAAGACTTAGCGCGCACTCTCGAAGGCGAGCTGCCCTCACGACTTTATGGCGAGGCAATACGCTTAGAAGTGTCTGAAAATTGCCCCAAACGCATACTTGAATTTCTCAAGAATCGTTTTCAAATCGATGATAAGTATATTTACCCAGTCAATGGCCCGGTTAACCTGAACCGACTAATTGGCTTACCTGAGATGGTTAATCGGCCACAAATAAAGTACCCAGTATTCACCCCGTCAACCCCCGACCACCTGGGGATTCAAGCCGACTTATTTGAAGCGATCACCAATGGCGACATACTCTTACACCATCCGTTCCAATCGTTCGCGCCAGTGGTTGATTTACTGCGCCAAGCGGCCGCCGACCCCGATGTTTTAGTGATCAAACAAACACTCTATCGAACCGGTGCTAACTCAGTAATGGTTGAACACCTGACAAACGCCGCACGCTCAGGCAAAGAAGTCACTGTCATTATTGAGCTAATGGCTCGATTTGATGAACAGAACAACCTTAGCACGGCTCAAAAGCTTCAATCCGCTGGCGCACATGTGGTCTACGGCATGGTCGGTAAAAAAACGCACGCCAAGATGTTGATGATAGTTCGCCGAGAAAGCAAAAAGCTACGCCGCTATGTGCATTTAGGTACGGGTAATTACCATCAAGCAAACACCCGCGTTTACACTGATTATGGGCTTTTGACTAATAATAAAGAGATAACTCACGACGTGCATGAGATATTCATGCAACTAACCACACAAGGCCCTAACCCCGAGCTAAGTCGTCTATTTCAATCGCCCTACGGAATAAGCGATATGTTTATTGATAAAGTGCAGCGCGAAGCACGCAACGCCGCCTTAGGTAAACCAGCACATGTTATCGCTAAGGTTAACGGCCTATCTAGCCCAGCGATCATCAACGCGCTCTATGAAGCCTCGCAAGCTGGTGTCAAAATAGACCTTTTGGTTAGAGGCATTTGCTGTTTACGACCAGGCCTAGATGGCTTATCAAGCAATATTCGAGTCAGATCAATCGTCGGTCGCTTTCTCGAGCATGCCCGTGTTTTCTACTTTGAAAATGCAGACGATGTAAATGAGTTATTTTTATCTAGCGCAGACCTAATGCCTCGTAACCTAAGAAATAGAATAGAACAATGCACCCCGATTCTAGACGACACACTAAAATCAAGAATTATCGAAAATTTGCAGATATATCTAGAAGACGACAGCAATGCCTGGCTAATGCAAGCCGATGGCCAGTATCTGCAAGCACAAGCAGCAAATCAAGAAAGCAAGCCGCGTAACGCTCAAAACACCTTATTAGATAAGTACTCGGAAAACTATTAGAAAGGAAAAGCTTGGGTAGAAAGGAAAAGCTTGGGTAGAAAGGAAAAGCTTGGGTAGAACGGAAGAGCTTGATCAGATCGCAACAGTTTGGGGGTTGCGACCTGAGGCGGCTAACTAAAGCTGAGCTTTAAGCCTATCGATTTCAACCAAGAGTGCTCTTGCTTTAAATCGGCCTTTGTTAACGGGTGCTCACTAAGCCAATTCTCACTAAAAGTTAGTTCAAAATGCTGTCCATCAGCTCTGGCGATAACCTCAGTGCCCAATGTCGAGCCGCGGCCTCTATGCAGCAGTACGGCGATACGCAGCAACACCGCTACTCGCTTAGCCGGAGTTACCAAGGTCGACGGCAAAGATTCAAAAGTACTTAACGGAAATTTGCGTCTATGGCCTGAAATTAATGCCGCGAGCAACAATTGGTCGCGCTTAGCAAAACCCGCCATGTCAGCATTCGCAAGCAGGTACGCCCCATGTTTATGATAGCCATCGTGACTTATTTGCAGGCCAACTTCGTGTAATTGGGCAGACCACGCTAGCGTGCTTTGAAACAGTGTGTCTCTGATGTCCCAAGATGTCGCGACTTGCTCGAACAACATCGACGCCGTGGCCGTCACTTTATCACTATGCGCTTTATCTACCGCCCAGCGACTTAACATCGCTGAGACGCTGACATCACGAATATCTTCAGCCGACGAACGCCCAACTAAATCATAGAGCACGCCTTCTCTAAGCGCGATATCAGAGACCGACATATCCTGAATATCAAACAGATCAAATAACGCAATTAAAATAGCTAAACCACCGGCAAACACGGGTAAACGATCGCGGCTGACCCCTGGCACTACAAGCGCATCCAAATGGCCCGCTTCAACCGCGTGGTCAAGTAACTTACTTAAGCCCTCTTTACGAATGCTATCGGTAGACCAACCGCCCTCAACCATCGCTAAGGCCATTGACTTCATGGTGCCCGAGCACCCTATCGCATGATTCCAGCCTTGCATGCGAAATTGCCTAACAACCGGTTGAATTGCTAGCTCTGCCGCCAAAATGGCTTTGTCAAAACGTTTCTGAGACAGGTTGCCATCATCGAAAAATTGCTTACTAAGCACAACGCAGCCAACTTCTAAACTCTCTCGGCAATGGGCGGTATCTCCCTTGCCAGCGATGATCTCAGTACTGCCGCCGCCAATATCGATGACCAAGCGTGATTCATCTTGGCTGCCCGACCACTTTGAAACGCCTAAGTAGATTAACCGCGCTTCTTCACGCCCTGCAATAATTTCAATACTATGACCTAAAGATCGCTCAGCACGTTCAAGAAATTTATTTTTGCCGCGTAAGCGCCGTAAAGCATTGGTGCCCACCGCTCTTATATTCTCTGTTGGCAAACTCGCCAACAATTGACTGAATTCTGTAAGACAGGTTAAGGCTCGCTCAGCGACTTCGTCGGATAGGTTGTTATCTTGATCAAGGCCCGCAGCCAAACGTACAACCTTGCGTTGTCGATCGATTACCGTGAACTCACCATGGTTATACCTTGAAATAACAAGGTGAAAGCTATTTGAACCCAAATCGACAGCCGCATAGCAGTCTCGGCCTAATTCAATAGTTGGTTTTTTTGGCGCCGATGAAGCTGTTTCTTGCTTATTAGTAATCAACTCAATTTACATATTTGTACTTAGCCATGGCTCTATTGTATCCAAGTTTCAAGCGAACCGCACTTCCAAGATACTTGCCCGTAAAATCACTCGATATTTGTTAAGAAATTACAAAATTTTGGCGAAATGACTTGAGTTTGTATGCAACCTTCCTTAAAGTCCGCGTAGCATTTTTAAAGACTATTGATGGCTCTTTTTGCCAATTGTTCACAGAATTAAACTGTGCTTACAATCAGCACATCAGAAGTCATCTAAAAAACGCGTTAAACTCACAACTTAAGCGCTTTTAAATCAAACCAGTGTGTTGAATTTATGTTGAAAAATATCCGCAAGACAATCGTCAGCGCTGCTGCTCTAGTAGCCGCTTCACTTTTAAGCATTCAAGCCGTCAGCGCGGCCGATGCAATTAACGGCGAAAAATTGTCACAAACGTGTCTTGGCTGTCATGGTGCGCCTGGTTTACGTAACCCTGGAACGGTTTACGCTATTCCAATGATTGGTGGCCAGCATTCGGAGTATATTGTTAGCGCTCTAAAAGCCTATAAAGACAAAACCCGCTCGCATAAAACCATGCAGGCTCAAGCATCAAACCTTAGTGATGAAAACATGGCCGATATTGCGGCATTCTTTTCACAAATGGAAGGTAACTCGAGACCGAGCCTAGTCAGCGCGGCAAAGGCAAAAATGGGCGAGAAAGTGTCGGCCTCTTGCGCAACATGTCATGGTAAAATCGGCGATGGCGATCAAACGAGCTTCCCTAAGCTCGCGGGGCAATACGAGAGCTATTTAGTTCAAGCGCTTAAGGACTACCGTTCAGGCGACCGAAACAACATTATCATGTCGGGTCAGGCAACAAACCTCAGTATTGGCGAAATTGAAGCACTTTCGGCTTGGTTCTCATCTCAAAAAGGTGGTTTGTCAGCGCCTGAAACTAAAATATTCAAATAGTCTTTGAGCTAATTCAAAAAAAGCCGGCACCTAGTGCTGGCTTTTTTTTGTTCAGAATTAAAAAATTACGTATTGTCCAATCAGTTTGACAAACTCGTTTGGCTAGTTAAAATTACCCCTTTACAACTATTAAAAAGATTCGCCGACGGAGGCATCATGACTCGATTTTCAAAAACGCTTATTGCGCTTGCTATCGCATTTGGCGCTAGTAATACTGCACTCGCTGATTGCACAGCACCTTCCGCACCAATCATTCCGGATGGTAACGTTGCTAGCCAAGACGAGTTAATCTCAGCACAAGGCGCTTTCAAAGCATTTGAAAAGAATTTCTACGATTACCGTGACTGCTTAAAAGCTAAAGAGCTGGCGCTTGATACCAGTGATTCCGATATCGACACTAAAAAAGCCGCCATTGTGGCCGCCGATGATGTGGCGTTTGAGGAGTTAAATCGAGTTGCCGATGAGTTCAACACAGCCGTGAAAGCGTTTAAAGCCAGATAAGGTTTGGTTTAATGCTATCAAATAGCATGCAGAGCACAAACAAAAGGCGATTACTCTACCGAGTAATCGCCTTTTTAATGACTATCGAGTAGCAACTTAGCCCAACGCAGCCCTAACCTGTTGATGTTGTTCACGTAACTTATTCGGCAGGCGATCACCGTAACTCTCTAAGTAATCACCAAACTCGTCCATTTCTTGACGCCACTGTGCGTTGTCGATCGATGTTAATGATTCCCAGACGTGAGGATCAATACCAAGATCACTAACATCAATGTCGCCATCGTTTGGCAAATGACCAATCGCCGTTTCTTTCGCCCCGACGGATCCGTCACAACGTTTGATTATCCATTGCAATACGCGCAAGTTTTCGCCGAACCCTGGCCATAGAAATTCGCCCTCGTCATTTTGACGAAACCAATTAACGTGAAATATCTTAGGCAGTGAGTCAGTGCGCTCAGTAAAGCTTAGCCAATGCGACCAGTAATCAGCAAAGTTGTAACCACAAAATGGCTTCATCGCCATTGGGTCACGACGAACAATACCGACTTCACCGGTCGCTGCAGCGGTTGTCTCAGATGCCACGCCAGCACCGACTAGAACGCCGTGCTCCCATGACTTCGCTTGGTAAACCAATGGCGCTAGTTCGCGCCGACGACCGCCGAAAACGATGGCTGAAATAGGCACGCCTTCTGGCGATTCAGCCAAGCTCGAATAGGCTTTATTTTCAGTCGCCGAAACAGTGAATCGTGAATTAGGATGTGCGGCCGGACCGGCTTCGCTAGAATAATCATTGCCTTTCCAATCAGTACTTGGGTGGCCGACCTTTTTGTCTTCCCACCAGGGCTGATTGTCGGCGGTGGTCCCCACATTGGTAAAAATAGTATTCTGCTGAATCATGTCGTAGGCATTACGATTGGTTTTAGCATTGGTACCAGGAACAACGCCAAAATAGCCAGCCTCAGGATTGATTGCTCGCATCTGCCCATCGGTATCCATATGCAACCAAGCAATATCATCGCCTAGGGTCCAAATCTTCCAGTCTTTGTACTTCTCTGGTGGAATCAACATCGCAAGATTGGTTTTACCACACGCTGAAGGGAACGCAGCGGCAATATAGTGCGTCTCGCCTTGCGGGCTTTCTAGCCCGAGAATCAGCATATGTTCGGCAAGCCAGCCTTCTTTACGCGCTTGCCAACTGGCAATACGCAAGGCATGACACTTTTTACCGAGCAACGCATTTCCGCCATAACCAGAGCCATAGCTCATAATGCTCAGCTCATCTGGAAAGTGCATAATAAAACGGCGCTCGGGATCTAGCTCGCCGGTAGAGTGCAGGCCTTTGACAAACGAACCTTCACGTTCAATTCGAGCCAACGCTTTAGAGCCCATTCTCGTCATCAATTTCATATTGATTGCGACATAGGGGCTATCGCTAATCTCAACGCCACAACGAGAATATGGCGACTCTATCGGCCCCATGCAATAAGGAATCACGTACATAGTACGGCCTTGCATGCAGCCTTGATAAAGGTCGTTCATCTTCTTCTTAGCGTCTGCAACTGGCATCCAGTTGTTATTGTCGCCAACCGTTGCTTGCTCGTCAGAACAAATGAAGGTTAAGTGTTCGACCCGTGCTACATCTTGTGGGTCGGAGAGGTGTAGATAGCAATTTGGGTGCGTCTCCGAGTTCAACGATGACAATGAGCCATCATTAACCATCAGATCAACGATCTGTTGGTACTCTTGTTCGCTACCATCACACCACACAATATTTTGCGGTTGTGTGAGCGTAGCGACATCTGACACCCAAGCTGCCAATTCTTGATTTTTCGTGGTCATAATCAGCGCTGTATTGGGTTATTTTAGTGAACAAGTTTGCTCTTTCGTGGAAAGCATTCAGTGTTCAATTGTCTTGGCACTAACCTTCACGTTGTGGCGGCCGCTATGATAGATGTTTGGAATTCACCTAAACCACTATCATTGACTCGTGTGTTGGACGAGCGCAAGCGACAACCTTCCGTATGCCTATCATTATCGTTAAGAGTTTAACAATGTATCCATGTAATACCTACCCTTATGCGCAACTACTGTTCATTCACGATATTAATTAAGCGGCCAGGCGAGCTAAGCGTCGGCAATAGCCACGATAAAAACAGTCTATTCAATATCGCTGAGAAGGAACCCTCAAGCGTTGGCCAACCTTAATACTTGAGCGCCGAGTCAAACGGTTCGCGTCGAGTAGCAAACTGCATTTAACACGATAGTCTTCAGCGATACCGCAAGCCGTTTGCCCGCCCCGAACCACGTGCCAGCTATTCTTAGAGGAAATTTTGACCGATTGCCCAACTTTGATCACGCTGCTTCGGCGCAGACCGTTAATCGCTAAGAATTCACTGCACCGCATTCCGGATCGCTCGGCGATCGAGCATGAGGTGTCGCCGCGCTTAACTTGATAGCGCTGGAGACTCGACTTGCCACTGTTATGATTGTTTGATGAGGTCACTGAGGAACTAGCGGTCGCTTGACTACCGGCCGTCGATGCAACACTTATTCCGCCTGACGTTGAGGGCACCTTAAGCCGTTTACCGACATAAATGACGGCCTTGCGGTTCAACTTATTCAATTTCTTCAAAGCACGGCACGAGGCGCCATATTTTTCAGCAATACCGCAGGCTGTTTGCCCTCTTTTGACTTTATGCCACACGAACCCGGGTTTCTCAACTTCTCGGGGCAGTCGATTCATCTTGGCTACCTCGGCGCTCCAGCCTCGCTCGCGGTAGGGAACTTTGAGCTTGTAGCCTTTGGGTATCAGAGCCTTATGCCGCCAAATGATCTTCTTAAGTGCTGGGTTTAATGTCTTCAATTGGCTGCTATCGACGCCAAGTTCCTTAGTCAAACGTTTCGCTGACGTGGCTCTTGAAAGTGCCACGGTATTGAATGATTCGAATCGATTTGTCTGATCGGAGTCGACTACACCAAAGAATTTTTCGGAATTTTTGGCGACATGCCTTGCCGCTAAAAAGCTGGCGTAAAAATTTTTCACTGCGGTCTGAAAACTAGGCGACTTATATTCGAGTAATAAACGTTCATAATCCAAACCGACTTGCTTAATGGCTCGCTGCATGCCCCTCACGCCATAGTTATATGAGGTGATGACAAATGGGTTTAGATCTTTGGCCTGAACCACGCCGCCGTTTTCAAAAGCCTCTTCGCTTAGTGTATCAACACTATTACGAAAGTACTTAGCCGCCGCATAGGTAGCCGCTCGCGGGTCATAACGTTCGTCAACTTTGTTATTAACAGTCAACCCGAGAGTTCTCCCAGTGCTAGGCATGATTTGCCATAAACCAGCCGCGCCAACGTGCGACAACGCTTGTGGGTTAAACGCCGATTCGACAAATGGCAAGTACTGCAATTCAGGCGTTAAATTTTGAGATTCCAACGCATCTAAGATTGTCGGTCTGTACACATGAAACTGTGTTAGCGCTTCGCGCATTCGATCCTTATTCCCAGACTGACAACGAATTCTCTCTGAAGCCGCTTGGACCTCCTTCGCCGAACCACCCTTGAATGATGCGTACAAGCGCGATTGTGTATCGTTTAAGGAACTACCTCGACTGAGTTTCTCGGACAAGCCTTGAAGCTGACGCTTTAAACGTTTGCGCTCTTTATAAATAGAATCGCCCTTGCGGCTTTTACGGCAGCCTCCTTTGCGACTCAGGGTCGAGTAAACTCTTTGTGGATTTTCCTTATCGTGAAATATTGCGGTATTAGTGTCCCAACGACTAAATACTTCTACCCAAAACCCAACTCGAGGCAATAATGATTCTGGACATGAAAACGTCTCATCACACTCTATCGGATAGCTCGAAACTGGCTTAGACAAGGTAGACGCGGCAAGCGAAACTTGAGTCACCCCGAATATCAAGCTCGAATACATAAGGCTTTTGGCGAACCGCTTTAACGAGTTTTTCATTGTCGAATGACTATCAGTGAACTGCAATCTTTTAACTACCATTAATTTTGTTACTTACTTGTTGCCCAGTGCTAGGTTTACGTTGAGTTATTGGATGTAACTATGAGTTATTGAATGTAACTTAAGGTTTTAAGGTTTTATAAAAAACGGATTTTATAAAACACATGCTTCGCAGATACATGAGAACATGAGTAAATTCAGCGCCTCAATTAAGCTAAATATTAGGCCAAATCTATACCCCACTCGATAAGCGTCTCTATGTGATTAAAATCACAAATCGTATCTTGATAATAACCACAGATCCCTGTGATTGATATCTACATTGCCAACAATTTAAATTAACTAATAACATTTAATCTTGGCGCTGCCATCCAAGCAGTATCTATGTTTAAATAGCAATGTTATCAAACTGAATAAGCGAATTTAACGCAGTAGCATGAGCCTCGAAAATACCAATATTACCAGCCTTGAGCGCTTGGTAACTCCTCAGCAATTCAAACAAAAATTTCCAATTAGCGCCGATATAACATCGCATGTTGAACGCAGCCGGAAAACATTGCGTGATATCTTAGACCGCAAAGACAACCGCCTTATTGTGGTGGTCGGCCCATGTTCTGTTCACGATACTAACGCCGCTATTGAATATGCAGAACGCCTAGCCAAGCTCGCGAACGACCTTAAAGAGGATCTGTTCATTGTCATGCGTGTTTATTTTGAGAAGCCACGAACCACGGTTGGATGGAAAGGCCTGATCAATGACCCCTTTTTGGATGGCAGCTTTCAAATTGAAAACGGCATGTCTTTGGGGCGCAAATTGATGATCGATATCAATCAAATGGGCCTGCCTATCGCGAACGAAGCACTAGACCCTATTTCGCCGCAATACATGCAAGATTTAATCAGCTGGTCGGCCATTGGTGCGCGCACTACTGAATCACAGACACACCGCGAAATGGCCAGTGGCCTATCGGTTCCGATTGGGTTTAAAAACGGCACCGACGGCGGCCTAGGAGTCGCCATAAATGCATTAGAATCAGCCAGTAATGGTCATAGTTTCTTAGGCATTGATGCCGAAGGAAAAGTCTCGATTGTGCATTCCTCAGGGAACCAACATACGCATATTGTGTTGCGCGGTGGCGGCGGAAAACCAAACTACGACTCAGTTAATGTGCGACTCACCGAACGTGAACTACGCGCTTCGAATTTACCCGTAAACGTGATGATTGACTGCAGTCATGCAAACTCGAGTAAAGACCCAGAGCTACAGCCACTGGTTCTAGACAATATAGCCCAACAAATTCTTGAAGGAAATCAAAGTATTATTGGTGTAATGCTTGAAAGCCATTTAAAAGCCGGCAATCAAAAATTAACTGGCGATAAATCTGAACTTGAATACGGCATGTCGATCACCGATGGATGCATTGATTGGGAAACAACCGAAAAGTCGTTGCGCCAACTTGCCAGAAAGTTAAATACCTTTAAAAATTCTGTCGGTCAAAATTACGTTTAAGCTTGCTCTAGACTCCGACACATTGATTCAAGAAGAAACGCTATATCAAGCATTTAAATGTTTGGCCTTAAGAGCGCACTAAAAAAGGCTCGCACCAGCAATGGTACGAGCCTTTTTTTGTCATCAATTAAAAAAGCGGTTCAGTAACTCTACTAGATCAAAGCTTCTGACTAATAATGCCAAGACAATAACTGGGCAGACGAAGCGCACATAGGCCGGCCAGACCTTCCAGAAGAAGGTTTCTTCCATATCGGGCTTACCTTCTTTTAATTCGCCTAAGAGTTTGTCACGCTTCCACACCCAGCCAACAAAGAAGCAAAAGAGTATACCGATAAACGGTTCGCTAAATTGAGTCGCGAAATTAACCACGCCATCAAAAAGCCAACCCATGTTAAAAATGATCAGTAGACTAAATGCAAAAATAGCCAAACCAACAAGCCAGGCCGACTTCTTACGCGAAACGCCAAGACTGTCATTGGCATAAGCGACGGGTACTTCTAGCATTGAAATTGATGAGGTCAATGCAGCAATACTCATTAATACAAAGAATAGAAAGGAAACGGTATTGCCTGCGGCGCCCATTGTTTCGAATAACGATGGCAGTACATTAAAAATTAAACGCCCACTTTCGATTAAATTACCACTCTCATCGTAGATAACAACACCATTGTGCTGTGCGACGTACATAGCTGGAATCACTAACATCCCGGCCAGAACCGCGATGCCAATATCCATGGCGGCGACCGTGGCACCTAATTTGGGTAAATTCTCGGACTTACTAATATACGAGCCATAAACCATCATCGTACCAACGCCTAAGGATAATGAGAAAAAGGCTTGGCTTAACGCATCTAGTACAAGGTCGGGTTCAGTAACTTTGCTGAAATCGGGCTGCAGATAGATAGCCCAACCTTGAGACGCTCCCGGCAAGGTGGCGATGTAGATTATCAAACTAATAATTAGTAAGATTAGAACGGGCATTAAACGCGTCGACCACTTTTCAATACCACTGGCGACGCCGCTGGACACGATGCCAATCGTGAGAGTGAAAAATAAGGCGCAGAAAGCGATGCTTCGCCCCATTGACTCGGCAACAAACCAAGAATCCGGCAAGCCAAGCAAACTAGACAAAGAACCTACCGCATGCGACATCATCCAACCCGCGACGATTGCATAAAAGCTAAGAATCAGACTGGCGGTCATCATACCCCAATAGCCGGTTAGAGCCCCAAGGCCGCGCGTCTTGGGCCCGCTAATGCTAAGCATGGATTTAACCGTATCGGCTTTAGCGTGGCGACCAATAACCAGCTCCGCCATCAAAATTGGGTAGGCTAAAATGAACGTCAAAACAATGTAGGTGAAGACGAATGCGCCACCACCATTTGACGCCACTTTAATAGGAAAGCCCCAAATATTTCCGAGGCCGATGGCCGACCCTGATGCCGCTAATACAAATGCGGTACGTGAACTAAACTCGCCTCGGGCTGCCATTGGCGCTCTCCTCTATATTTTCTAGTTTTTATTTTTAAATGAAGTGGTTAAATTTCAAACATTATGCGATCTTCGATCGACACACACCTTTGCTGACAACTATCGTGTTATGACGTCAGCGACTCGATCAACGATAACAGGCAAGTTCTGCTCGGACAAGCCAGCAACATTGATGCGGGTACTCTCTAATAGGTAAATTCCAAACTCAGACCGAAGTGTTAACACATCACTTTGAGGGATACCTAAATAGCAAAACATACCTTTACTTTCGGCTACAAATCCAAAGTCTATTTTAGATTGTGCGTCGTTTAACCCTGTTGCTAGACCTAGACGTAACCTATTCATGCGTGATCGTACTTGTTCAAGTTCGGCTTTCCACTCACTTGTTAACGACTCACTACTGAGTAAATGACCGACAATAGACCCACCATGCGATGGCGACATACTATAACAACGGCGTGCCGCTGATAAAATTTGCGACTTAGCCGCCGCCGTTTGGCTAGCTGTTGCCGTAATAACAAGCGCCGCGCCTGTACGCTCTCTATAAACACCAAAATTCTTAGAACACGAACTTGCAACCAACACCTCTGGGCAGCGAAGTGCGGCTTGGCGAAGACCATAGGCATCGTCAACTAAACTATCACCAAACCCTTGATAGGCAACATCAATAAAAGGCACGAGCTCACGCTCAGCCAATATATCAATAACCGTATCCCACTGCGGCTGAGTTAAATCAGCGCCTGTGGGGTTATGACAACAACCATGCAACAAAACGACGTCGCCCTTCGGAATCGCATTCAATGACTCTACCATGGCGGCAAAATCAACCCCATGAGTGTCAGCGCTATAATAGTCGTAGGTTTTAAGCGTGAGGCCAGCACTTTGTAACAACGGAAAATGATTAGCCCACGTAGGGTTACTCACCCAAACGGTCGTGTTTGCGCTTGCTTGAACCAGCAATTCAGCATTCATTCGAAGTGCGCCACAGCCACCCGGCGTCATGACCGCGGCCAGGCGGTCGCCTAGGCTGGCAACCAGATCATTGCCTAATAGTAAGTTAGAAATATGTTCAATAAACGCCGGGTCGCCAGCTTGTGGCGCATAAGCTTTAGTGCTCTGCGAGTTCAACAACGCTTGCTCGGCTTTCTTAACCGCGGTAAAAATTGGCGTTGCGCCCTTGGCATTCTGATAGACGCCAACCGATAAGTTTATCTTGTCAGCATTGGCGTCTTGTTGAAATGTTTGGTTAAGACCAAGAATCGGGTCAGCAGGAAGGATTTTCAGTTGCTCGAACATGTGATTGGCGAATAGTTAGGTGTGGTTAAAAAGTAGGCATTAAAGAGTGGATAATTCAGTAAACTAAATCAGCGATACTCGCTAGCAAAAATCATTCATTACCACTGCCAGCAGGCAAACTGCTGTCGGCGCCGTCTTGCGAAGCCGGAGTGGTTCGTTTGATCTCAGACAAATATTTGAATAGTAGCCGATATGACTTGGGAGGCTTGTTACGCTTTTTCTCAGCCGCAGAATTGCGCACCAGCTGGCGAATATGTTGACGATCAATAACCGGAAACTGGTCTATTAATTCGGTCAGCAACTTATCATCACCTTCGATTAAACGGTCTCGCCATTGCTCTAACTGATGCATTTCAGCCGTTTGCTGTTTACTCGGCTGCTTCTGCCTTGCAATCTCAAGCTGAATCGCTTCAAGGTCTTCGTGAGCCATTAGACTCGCTATACGGCGAAGCTGCCGCTGGTATGCACCACGTTGAAACCGCTGACCGTCTCTTATCTCGTGACGCATAGAGTCGCTAAGTGGCACTTTTTTGAGTGCAGACGGCGGCATGTCAATGAGCTCTTTACCGAGCTCATTCAGAACCTTGATTTCCCGTTTTAAGACGGTTTTATTTGGCCGAATCGCGTATATTTTTTCGCTCATAGGGCAATCTATAAGGTGGTAGCTAAAGGTGAAAACGTTAAACGAATTATGCGCCCGCAACGCAGCCTTTACCAGTATTTTTGATAGTTAAAGCGTCTACGCTTTATCGCCCTGCCCGCTAGCGACTTGTCGAGATTCGTCAAAAAAGACTTCTATTCGAGTTCCGACATCGACTTCACTTTCAACTTCGACAATCCAATTAAACCGATTAGATAATCGTTTAACGATCGTCAACCCAACGCCATAGCCTTTTCGCGTTGTCTTACCTGAGTGTTCGGCGCGATAATACGGTTGAAAAATCTTCTTAGTTTGGTCGTCGCTCATACCAATGCCGGTATCCTCAATGACAACAGAGTGCTCTTTAATAGTGACCGTAACTGAACCTTCATTGGTATATAAAACCGCATTTCGAATCAAGTTGCCCAAAACAATCGCCACCACCTTACGAGCGGTAAAAATTTCAAGTGGGTATTGCTCATCGATTTCTATCAATAGCGATTTATTGCCCAAGTAGATATCAGCACTTCGAATTTCGCGTTCAACCACATTAACAATGACGGTCTGCTCATCTTCAAACTCTTTATCGGTTTCACGCGCAAGAATCAAAAACGCGTCAATCAGTTCTTCCATATCGCGAGCCGACCCTTTTATTCGAGTCACATATTTCTTCGAATAATCGTCAAGATCTTGTTCAGCGAGCAATAGATCACTGGCCATTTTTATCACGGTGAGCGGTGTACGAAACTCATGACTGGCATCGCGGGTGAATGCCCTCTCGCGTTCAACAAATCGTTGAATTCGGCGCGAGTAAGACGAGAAAGACGTTACTAATTTTTCCACTTCCCAATCAACGTCCCCTGGAATATTCGACAAATCTTCCAGACTTGCGTCAGCATGAGCTGGGTCAAAGCGGTCAAATTTATTGGCCAGCCAGACAATCGGGCTCAATAGGTAATTTGATTCGCGGTAGACCCACCAAGCCGTGGTATAGATGAGCACGAGTACAATGGTCAATGGGAAAATGCCAAAATACAATGCCAACCGCAGCACACTTTCGCCGTCAAACAAAAGGTAGAGCCGTTTGCCATGGCGCTCCGTCGTATACATTAGAGAATGTGCCGTCTGACCGTGCATTTTTTGAAACCCTAAGCCATAGCCCTGCAACGGCTTAGGCAAACCCGCACGGGAGTCTACGTTGGTCAAGTAGCCTTTTAAATTTTCCGTATTTGGAGGTTGAAAGCTTGAGTCTTGACTATAGCCTTCCCAGAAATGATCGGCTTCGCCAGTCAGCGCCTCTCTAACCAAAAACTGCTCAATCACGACACTAGCAAAGCCGATACTAAGCACCGCTACCAGACCAATTAAGCAGGCTTGCAAGGTCATTTTTCGACTGAGCTTACTGCGAACAGTTGATTGACGTAGGTCTTTTTTATGCTTCACTCAGTGAACTCTCTTACTTACGCTTCGATAAATGTACATCAATCGGAATTCTAAAATCTGAAATCGCCGACCAATAATGAGCCTTAAGGCGCGTCGCCAATTCGGTAGCCGCGAGATTGTATCGTTTGTAATAACGCCTGTTCAAAAGGCTTGTCTATTTGCTTACGCAGGTTATACATATGGCTGCGCAAGGTATCACTGTCGGGCAATATATCTCCCCATATTTCATGTTCCAATTGATTGCGACTAACAACCTTGGGCGATTCTTTCATCAGGATAGTCAGAATCTTCAAACCGATCGGAGACAAATAAATTTGCTGCCCCGAGCGTTTAACTTCTAGGGTGCCAGTATCGAGTTCTAGGTCACCAACACTGAGCACTTCCTGTTGGGCAATTTGCCCCTTTCGGCGCATCAACGCTTTGATACGGGCCTCTAGCTCTAAAATTTCGAACGGCTTGACCAAGTAATCATCAGCGCCCATTTCTAAGCCATTTACCTTATCTTCTAAGGTATCACGTGCGGTGAGCATTAAAATCGGCGTGCCAACTTTGGCTTCTTCGCGTAACTTTCGACACACATCTAGACCATCCATTTCTGGCAACATCAGGTCGAGAAGAATGACATCGTAGTCATTATGACTTGCTAAGTTATAACCCATGCGGCCATCACTGGCGTAGTCAAGTTCGTAATCTCGGCGCTCGAAATAGTCATATAACATCTCGGCGATATCTTTATGATCTTCGACAATTAAAACGCGGGTACTATTGGTCATAATGTGTGTGTGGTTCTTTATAATGAATCAAGTCTAGGAAACTATTAGTGAGGCCAATGTGAAAAAAAAGCACCCACAAAGCTCGGCTGTTAATAGCGTTAGAGCAATAACGCTTTTACTTATTATAGCGAGTTTATCGGCGTGCGTTAGTCGCACTCAACCTGTTTCTAAATCAAACAAACAACACCTCACTCCAGACCTGATTTGCCAATCAGCCGATAGCTATAAAAACAAAGTCGTTGGCGACGGCCACTGCGTAAGTTTAATAAAGCGATGTTCGGGCGCGCCTACAACAGATCAATGGAGACCGGGAGCGCCAGTACTGAACTCGCAACTCCCAGCAGGTACCGTTATTGCGACCTTTAAGAACGGCCGGTACCCAAATACAAGCGGCTACCATGCGGCAATTTACATCAAGCATGATCGCAATGGCATATGGGTGTGGGACCAATGGGTTGGCAAAGCGGTACACAAACGGCTAATTCGAATTAGAAACGACAATGCGAGCCCGGGCAACACCGCCCAAGATTATAGAGTGGTTCGTATCAACTAAGCTGTTAAACACCAAGTATGACTAAAAAGGCACATAATAGTTCTCTTTTTAGACCGCCTTGCGTCTATTTTTCTTAGCTTTACGTGCCTCAATCGAACCTTGTTGGCGCTCGGCTGCCGCGCTCACTCGCACACATAAGCCAGGTTTATTGTCAGAAAAAACCAGGTCTAGCTTATGTAATTTAAGTACCGCAAAGACTAAAGCCAAGCCCAGGCCACTTCCAGGGGTTGTGCGGCTTTGATCTAGCCGATAAAAGCGTTGCACTACTTTCTCATGTGCATCTTCGGGTATTCCCGGGCCATTATCAGCGATCTCGATATACCAGTTGACGCCTTCTTTAACCGATCGAATGGTAATCACCCCCTGATCCGGGGTGTATTTAATGGCGTTGTCCACCAGGTTCGCGAATGCTTGAAACAACATGTCTCTATCCGCTGAAATTTCCATTGTTTGGCTGATTTCAATGTTTAGTTGCTGCCCTTTCTCTTCAATCAACGGCTCATACAACTCCAACAAATCATAGAGCATGGAATTCAAATCAATCGACTTAAACCCTTTACGTTGCTCGCTATATTCGATTCGAGCAATTCGTAATAGAGCATTAAAGGTCGCCAGCAAGCCGTCTGCCTCATGAATTATTTGATCCACAGCGAGTTCTTCTTCAGGCCGACCTGCGACTCTGAATTTGAGTTCTTCAACTCTATTTTTCAATCTTGCTAACGGTGTTTTTAGATCGTGTGCAATGTTATCGGATACACGGCGTACACCTTCCATGCCGTGCTCTATTTGATCCAGCATGCCATTGAGATTGCCCGCAAGCTCATCGAATTCATCACCAGTTCCACTGGTCACAATTCGGCGGCGCAGATCGCCCTGCATGATTTTGCGGCTAGTCTGATTGATCGCGCCTAAGCGGCTGCTTAGCGTGCGCCTCATCATTAAACCACCAATGATGCCCAGAGCGACCGTTAGCAACAATCCCCATATTAGCGCCCTGCCGACTAAAGCCTTTAAGGTAGTCAGGTCTTTCATGCCCTGCCCGACCAAGAGGTTGTAGCGGTTATCTAATAATACCGCTCTCGCTCTGGCACCAAATTCTGTGTCACCTTCTTCACCGATACGGCCAAGCTTAAAGTCAAGCCAACCACCTTTACGGTCTACCGACATCCTCGGCCATGCCGTCATATTACTAACGATCGGTTGAAACTGATAATCAGCAAGCAGGTAGAGCGACGAATCACCTGGGCGAGGTTGAACTCGTTCGGATAATAAAATGGCTAACCCAGGGTAACCTTTACGCTCGTACACATCGGTCAGCTCTTGAATCTCGGCGTTGATATCAACGTCAGTCTGATTTGTTTTATAAACAATGGTCGACCAATAAACAAACCCCAATATAATTGAGACCGAAAGGCCGAACAATAAAACATAAACCAGCGTGATACGAAACGCCGAGCTTTTAAATGGACTAATCTGGTTCACTCAACATATAACCTGCGCCACGAACGGTATGCAATAGAGACACTTCAAATTCTTTGTCAATCTTACCGCGCAATCGGCTGATGTGTACGTCAATGACATTAGTTTGCGGGTCAAAGTGATAATCCCATACCTTTTCGAGCAACATCGTGCGCGTAACCACTTGGCCACTATGGCGCATTAAGTATTCAAGCAATCGAAACTCTCGTGGCTGCAAATCAACTTTTTGCTCATTTCGGCGCACTTCGCGCTTCAATAAATCCATTTCTAAGTCAGCGACTTTCAATACAGTATCAGGCGATTCTGGCTCGGCGCGACGCACTAATGCTTCTATGCGTGCCTGCAACTCTGAAAACGCAAATGGTTTAACTAGATAATCATCGGCGCCAGCTTTGAGGCCAACCACGCGATCATCAACATCACCCAATGCACTTAGCATTAAAATAGGTGTGCGATTGCCACTGCCTCGTAAAGTACGAGTCATCGTGACCCCATCAACTTTAGGCAGCATGCGGTCAGCTATTATCGCTTGATAGTCAGTCGAATCAGCCATTAACAGCCCTTCGCGACCATCAGCGGCGTGATCAGCAATGTGGCCGCATTCTGTTAAACCTTTAACAATATATTTTGCGGTCTCATTATCATCTTCAACGATCAATACTCGGATCATACTTTTCTTATTCATATTTTGTTTCTATCCATTTTACGCTATTTAGGATTTCGCTCCCACTAATTGCGCAACTTTCGAAGCAATTAGCAGGAGCGCGTTCACTAATCAATGCTTTGTATGCTAGTCCAATTTAAATACTAAGAACCCTGGGTTACCTCGGCGATTAATCAGTACCGCAATCGAGCTTTGCTTCGCCTTCTTTGCGGCCTTTAGAACATTGGTAACTTGCTCTGGGCTTTCTATATTCTTATCACTACCGAACTGCACGATCACGTCTCCTGGGCGAAGATTGTTCTTAGCGGCGGTACCGCCTCGTTCGACCGTCACCACCAGCACGCCTACCACGCCTTCAGCAATACCAAAGCGGCTTCGATTTGAATCAGTCAAACTGACCATTTCAGCACCCATTAGCTTATCCATTTCGGGCTCAATCTGTTCCTTAGGATCTTGCGCCGCGACTTCTTGGTCATCGGATGGAAATGGTTCTGTTTTTATTTTTATAGTCTTAGTCTTGCCGTCGCGCCAAACCTTCATGCTGTAGCTTTTACCAACTTTTGATTGAGCAACTTCTTTGGGCAGGTTTCGCATTTCCTTAATTCTCTCACCGTTAAATTCCAACACGATGTCGCGTGCTTCTAGGCCTGCTTTTGCCGCAGGAGACCCATCCATCACACCAGAAATTAATGCGCCTTCTTCGTTTGGCCGCTCAAGCAATTCAGCTAACTCTTTCGATACAGGGCCGATCGAGACACCTATCCAACTGCGTTCGACTTCACCAGAGCTTTGCAATTGAGTTATCACGCCTTTGGCTAAGCTTGCCGGTATCGAAAAACCAATGCCAACACTGCCACCACTGGGTGAGTAAATCATCGAATTGATACCGATCACTTGGCCTTGCATATTGAATAAAGGGCCACCAGAGTTACCACGGTTAATCGCCGCGTCAACTTGAATAAAGTCATCATAAGGGCCGGCATTAATATCACGGCCAATCGCCGAAATGATACCTGTGCTGGCCGAACCGCCTAAGCCAAATGGGTTTCCGATCGCCAATACCCAATCACCGACACGAGACTGCTCGTCATCGCCCCAAGGAACATAGGCTAAGCCACTTGCATCTTTAAGCTTAAGTACCGCTAAGTCAGTTTTAGGGTCACTGCCTTTGATTTCGGCTTCGTACTCAGTACCGTCGGTCAACGTGACAACGATTTCATCGGCGCCATCGATCACATGATGGTTAGTCACGACATAGCCATCTTCGCTTATGATAAAGCCAGACCCGATACCTAGAGGGCGAGTTTGCTTATCTTGATCATCACTCTCACTTTCAGGTTCTTCTAACTCAGGCTGAGTATTGTTTGGTCCGCGCCGACCCAAGAAATCATTGAAGAAATCTTCTAGACCTGGAGGGCCTCCACGAAAGTCACGCCTATTCTGGCTCGCTCGGCGGCGTTCAATAAACCCAGATGTTGCGACGTGTACCACCGCCGGACTCACATCTTCTATCAGATCAGCAAAACCGTTTGCGGGAGTCCAAGGGGCAGAATTTTCTCGAGGGGTTACTAAGGCCGCGTTGGTTGGAACCACCGCCGCTAAATTTGATACAGGGGCGGCCTCGTGAGCCTCTCCGACTTTATGCCCATCGGCATTAGCTTGAATAGATATAACCGCAACCGCGGCAACCGCCGCCACCGATGTCCACTTGAGAGCGGGTACGAACGAGTTAGATATTGTTTTGAACATTAATTTCTCCGAAAATCATTGAATAGGCAGGCATTTTTAATTTGATTAGCAACTTTAATGCCAAACATTACTTATAAGACAAGTGCTAAAGAAAAATCCTGACAAGGAGATAGTAAGGGCGAGTTGATTACCCTCAAGTGAACGGCTGATTACGTTTTAGTAATAGGGGCAAAAAACAACGACTTGCGGGTCATACGTCTACTAAGACCGATTAAGGTCGGCCATAAAATTAAAAAATGCCGATGATATAGATTGTCAATTGTCTCGCAAACTAGAATATTACGGTTTCCTTACCGTTTAATAGTCAGTTTCAATGACGCCGAATTGACCAGAACACAAAAAGGCCTCAAATCTATCGCTATAAATTTGAGGCCTTAGTTTAAAAACAGAATTACATTCTATGATTCAAGTACAAAGCTCAAGCCAGCATTCTCTTCTAAGCGGGTGATCAATTTATCACCTAAGGCTGGTGCGGTAGTCCAGATGCCTCCAGGGGTATCATTTGCGTCTTTAAACAAGCAAATAGCACTCTCTGAAATCATTTTTGAGGTTGAACCATAGCCTGGGTCGCGATCACCTTTAACCGCTAACACCATTTTTGAGCCATCAACCGTGTCGCCGATGTACATGATGTCGTAAAAGCCACTTTCACGCTCTTCTTTGCTAGGGCCTTCACCCGGTTTTGGCGCATCAGGGCCAGCCATTGGGTTGCTAGTAGCAACGTGCTTTGCAATCGCTTCACCCGTCTCACCATCGCCGGTAAGCATCATTTCATCATAAGTGAAATCTTCTCCGTATGAATGGCCCAATAACGCGTTACTACGGTGTACATTACGTGTGTTAATCGCCGCCATCACAAAAGGCGCAACCCAACTTTTTAGCTCTTCAGAATAGACAACCTTATCGCCATCGGGTTGCTTTACCCCTTCAAAACCTGGCACCAGCGAATATGGGTTAATCGCCAATTTAAAAACTTCAGGGTCGCTCTTGGCGGCTTTAACAGACTCAGTCAAGCTGGCTGCGGTGCCACCTGAAAAAGTGCCTTTCATAGCACGCACGCGACAACTGATATGCTTGCAAGTACTGCCTGTTTTCTCTTTTGCCAATTGCTGAAGGCGAAAAATACCCAAATCAGAAGGTATGGAATCAAAACCACACGAAAATACGATGCGCGCTCCCGATTTCTTTGCAGCGTCTTCATGGGCATCAATCATGTGCCGCATCCAGACAGATTCACCACATAAATCCACATAATCAGTGCCCGAATTAGCGCACAAGCCAACGAGTTCAGAACCGTATATTTGATATGGCCCCACGGTCGTGATTACCACCTTAGTGCTATCGACCAAGGCTTGCATTGACGCGGTATCATTAGAGTCGGCAACCACTAAGGGCGTGCTGCTTGGCAAGCCTATTTCATCACGCACTGATTCTAACTTGGTCAAACTTCGAGCGCCCATTGCCCATGTGACTTGGTCGCCATTGCCATAGCGTGAATGTAAGTATTCAGCGACCAATCGCCCGGTAAAGCCTGTAGCGCCGTATACGATGATGTCGAATTTTTTATCTGCCATGTTTCACCTAAATATTCAAAGTTAGTTATTTTTGTGGCCTTTAGCCAGCATTCACAAGGGCCAACAAAGTAACACCAAAGAGGGTAAACAACGTGATAACACCAAGCAGAAAGAAGATCATTCGCAACGCAATCGTATTACTGCTGACATGAACAATAGCGTGGGCCCAGCGGCTGATAGCAAAAAGCCAACAAAGCACAAGCACCAAAGCGTTTACACCATCGAGGCTGTATAGAATAAAACTTAAAACGTAAAATATGACCGGCAACTGAAATTGATTTGCGAGTGCATTAGAGGTTAGCACCACGGGCAAAGACCAGGCGGTATTACTAATCGCCGCTTCAGGCCGAGCGACTCCAGCACGCCGGTCTGAGTTCTTACGCTTAGCGTTGAGTATCAAAATAAAAACAGGAATCGCTAATACCAGCAATACCGGCCAAAAGATCTGTATAGGCTGCATAATATTTCCTTAAATAAACTAGGGGGCTAGTTCAGTGATCTTAACAAAAGCTGGCGGTCGCAAATATTGCGCTGAGCGCTGAGCGCTGAGCGTTAAGCGTTAAGCGTTAAGCGTTAAGCGTTAAGCGTTAAGCGTTAAGCGTTAAGCGCATTAAGATTTTGAAAGCGCCTGACTCAATAGTTTCGCGGTAATATCGACTACGGAGATAACCTCGTCGTAGGCCATTCGCGTGGGCCCCACAACACCTAATGTACCCAGCACTTTACCATCGACCTGATAGGGGCTCGCGATCACGCTGCATTCACCAAGAGCGCTATAGCCAGACTCCTCGCCAATAAAAACACTGATGCCGTTGGCTTTCATGCTGCGATCAAGCAAGTCGAGCAAATCGCGCTTGGTTTTAAACGCATCAAACAATTTTTGAAGCGTTTCTATTTGGCACAAATCGGGAACATCCAATAGTTTTTGCTCGCCGCTCAAGACAACATCACTTTGAGTCGACGCCTCTTCTTCTTCAGAGATAACACGGCTCGCTGCTTGCATTGCTTCTCGATTTAACTGGTGCATTTCATCGTTATCGTGATGCATATCGCTCAGCAACAAGCGCCGTACATCATCCAAGGTGTTGCCTTTGTATCGACTATTAAAGAAGTTAGCCGCTGACACCAGCTCGGAATCACTAAAAGTGCTTGCGGTGGTTAATACTCTGTTCTGCACCCGGCCGTCTTCGGTTACTAATATAGCCAGTAAGCGTGATTCTGACAGCCGCATAAATTCAAGTTGATGAAACCGTGTCACCGAATGATTTGGCAAAACCACCACGCCGGCAAACTGAGTCAACTCAGAGAGCACGTCAGAGGCATGCGCTAAGAGCGCTTCTGGATCTGTTTCTTGTTGAAAACGCTCTGATAATTGCGTCACTACCGTTTGTGTTAGCGTCGACGCTTTGACCAGACTGTCGACAAACAGACGATAGCCTTGGGATGTTGGTATACGCCCGGCCGATGTATGTGGCGCGGTGATAAGCCCGAGTTCTTCTAATTCGGACATAACATTACGTACCGTGGCCGAACTGACGCTCAACTGCGGCAAATTGGATAAGGTACGCGAGCCAACCGGTTGGCCTTGTTGAATATAGGTTTCAACGAGGTTCTTCAGTACATTTTCAGCTCTACTATCTAATGCCATTGGTTTTCTAATTTATTTGCCGTGTACAAGTCATCAGTTATTGCCCGTATTTAATCGGTTTTAGCACCAACGAATAATCTATCAGCTGGACAAGCCCAGTGTAAATTGGCGACAATGCATGATTAGTCATCATAAATCATATTTCGTATGTTTAAAACTATTGGCGTGTTCGGCAAGTATCAGGACGCGAGTGTTGAAAAACCGGTTAAAGCACTCACGGCGCATCTTGAAGCAAAAGGCTTAACGGTTAAGCTTGGCTATAATACGGCCACCGAAATCGTCAGAGATCTGCCACAAGAATTACTGCATGAAGAGCTACATCAGGACATTGACCTAGCGATTGTGATTGGTGGCGACGGCACCATGTTACATGTGGCACGTCGAATGGCCGAAGTAAACATTCCAGTCGCTGGCGTCAACTTAGGCAGGCTCGGATTTTTAACGGATATTCCACAGGCCGACATGCTCAGTGAAATAGACGAAATTTTGGCCAGCAATTATGAAATCGAACACCGTATGATGCTCAAAGTTGAGGTATTTGACGGCGATCAAATCGTGCACCAACAAACCGCGTTAAACGATATCGTTATTGGCCGCCACTCATTAGAGAAGCTGATCAGCTGGCAAGTTCATGTGAATAATAATTTTGTAACCGCCGCGCGCTCCGATGGCGTGATTTTAAGCACCCCTACCGGTTCGACCGCCTACGCGCTGTCAGCGGGTGGTGCGATCATGCATCCAGGCACAGACGTAATTTCGATGGTGCCAGTGTCACCACACACTCTTTCCAACCGCCCGATCACCCTACCAGCCGCGTCAGAGGTATGCTTTTCTATACATAATCGCACCAAAAACTGTGCACATGTATCCTCAGATGGGCTGATAGGCTTCAATCTTGCAGGCCACGAAGTTGTTAAAGTCACACGTTCCGAGCACCCTGTTCAGCTAATTCACACTGAAAATTATGATTATTTCGCTATGCTTCGTGCCAAATTAGGCTGGGGCGGAGCACAAGAGTCTCGATAAAGGTTTATACTCTAGTCATGGCACTTACAGAACTTACAATTCGCAACTTTGCGATCATCAAACAACTCGAAATTGAAGTCGATGATGGTCTAACGGTGGTCACTGGCGAAACCGGTGCAGGCAAGTCGATCGTACTTGATGCCCTGAACTTAATTCTTGGCTCTCGCGCTGAAGCCGAAATGATTCGCCATGGCGAAGACCAATGTGAAATCACAGCACTCTTTTCCATTGACGGCCTGAGAAACGTAAAATCATGGCTAGAACAGCGAGACTTGAATGAAGCCGCTGATGATCAGAACTATTGTCTAGTTCGCCGCGTGGTGAGGATTAACAAGCCGACTAAATGTTATATTAACGACCAGCCAAGTACCTTAACGAGCTTAAGGGAGCTTGGTTACATGTTGGTAGATTTACATGGCCAGCATGAGCATCAATCGCTAATGCGTCTGCCTGAACAACGTCGAATCATTGACCAATTTGCAGACCACAGTGACGCGCTCAAGGTCATGGCTAAGTTGGCATCGAAAATTCACCGAATCGAACGTGAACTCGGGACACTATCACAGAGCCAAACTGATAATGCTGACCGAATGGAACTACTGTCTTTTCAATTAAACGAATTAGACGAAGCGAGTATTTTGGATGGCGAATTCGAAGAACTGGAACAAGAGCATGGGCGCCTAAGCAATTCTCAAGAGTTAATAGACGGTATTGAAGCCGCCATTGACTCATTATTTCACAATGAAGCGAGCAACGTTACCGCAGAGCTAGGCCGTAGCGTTAACCAACTGAGAACATTGGTGGAGTTTGATTCAAATCTACAAAGTGCAAACGATTTACTCAATTCCGCACTGGCCCAGGTTGAAGAAGCGCAAAGCGCGCTCGAGTCGGCCCGCGCTAAAATAGATCAAGACCCAGAGCGGTTAAAAGAAGTAGAACATCGCCGCGATACCTTAATTAATCTTGCGCGCAAACATCGTTGCGCAGAGAACGCCCTGCCTGAGCGCCATCAAGCGCTTCAAGCCGAGTATGAACGCATCGAATCTGCGCATACTCAACCCGAAAAATTACAAAAAGAGCTGGTTGACTTAAAAGATCAATACATAAAAATTGCGAATGCTATCTCATTGAAACGTCAGGCGGTGGCAGAACAGCTGTCTAAATCCATCAGTGAGCAAATGCAAGATTTAGGGATGAGTGGTGGCGCATTATCGATCCAGGTTGAGCCAAGTATTAGCGATGAGGTGGTAATCTCAGAACATGGGTTAGACCATATTGAATTCTTAGTCAGCACTAACCACGGAATGCCGCTGAAATCGTTGAATAAAACCGCGTCGGGCGGTGAAATGTCGCGTATCAGCCTAGCGATTCAAGTAATCACTAGCGAAAAATCTGACACACCAACACTAGTCTTCGACGAAGTCGATGTGGGTGTCGGTGGAAAAGTTGCACAAATTGTCGGTACACGCTTACGAAAACTAGGCTCAAGTGCACAAGTAATTTGTATAACACACTTGCCTCAAGTCGCCTCTCAAGGGCAACAACATATCTTTATCGACAAGGTATCGACAGATACTGAGACGTATTCAACGCTGATTAAACTTGATGATGAAATGCGTACGACAGAAATTGCTCGTATGCTCGGCGGCGAAGTCATTACTGACCGCACTCGAGCTCATGCTCAAGAAATGCTGGCGGCGAGTTCTTAAATTATGACATTGTCCTTAGCAAGTGGTGTGGATTCTCAATATGTTGTTCAAGCAGCGACTAAAGATGATGTGTTAAACATTCAAAAACTATTGAATCACTACGCCTCGATGGGCGACTTGCTGCCACGAACTAAGTCAGACATTATCAATAACCTAGCGCACTTTCGGGTAATAAAACAAGGCGATGACATTATTGCCTGTGGCTCGCTAGAACACTTCACTGAAGAGCTTGCCGAAGTTCGCAGCTTAATGGTCGCCTCTAACATTAAACGTGGCGGGCTGGGGCGAATGATTGTTGAAGACTTGATCAGAATAGCGAAAGCGCGAAAGGTTGGCCGAATTATGGCGCTGACCTATGTGCCAGATTTTTTTCATAAGCTAAACTTCATTACCGTTAACAAAGATATATTTCCCGAGAAAATTTGGGGAATTTGTGTAAACTGCTACAAGTTTAATAACTGCGATGAAATTGCGGTACTTTTAAAACTAAAATAGAGACGAATAAAACTAAGGTCGACATTATGAATGTCGACTCTTTGACAAAGCCTCACTATTACTCTGAACCAAATAATAAATACGTATGAATAAGAAAGCGTCAATCATTCTAATCGCCTGTTCACTTGCATTAAGTGCGTGCATTAAGCCTTACCAGCCCAATGTTCAGCAAGGTAACATCATCAATAACAGCGATTTACGCGAAATTCGCTATGGCATGACTAAGCAAGAAATTCTTTTCATTCTAGGCACACCGATGGTGATTGACCCGTTTAACGAGCAACGCTGGGACTATTTTTATTCGAATAGAAATCCACGTAAAAGGCAAACTGATCAGCGCTTAATTACCGCAATTTTCGACGGCCAAAAACTGGTTCAGTTAGCGGGCGACATAGACCTAGCTAATGTTCAAGCGCTCGAGCCAAGCACCGAAGACAGACAACATGGTGGTACCGTTATCACAGAACCGACTCAAAAAGTTAAAGGTTTATTTAATCGGTTGGGCATATTCAAGAAAAAAGACAAACACGCAATAAGAAAGGCAAAAGAAGCTAAGAAAAAAGCTAAAAAAGAGGCCAAGGAAGAAGCTAAAAGAAAGAAGGAAGAAGAATCTACTTAGCCACTAAATCGACGCTGTCGATGAGACGATGCTAGCAACAACATCTATCGCTGAAACAAAAAATCTGAACGTCAGCTAACTATTAGGCCGAATACGAGGCCTAATACGGGCCTCATAAACATTCAGGCAATGAAAACTGCTGCCGTTAAAATTTAGCTAAGAATTTTTCGATACGTTTGGCGTTGGCACCAAGGTCGCTTGTACCAATGCGTGACACTGACCGTAAATCGATGGCTGTTTTACCATTTTTCTCAGTAATTCTAACAACAATATCATCTTTAAAACCCCATATCGCTGTTGTCTCGGTTGCCTCAATAATCCCATTGGCGGCGTCAGAGTTAACCAGCTCTAAGCCCATTGACTCAATCACCGCCTTTGCGTTGGCATGCGCCTCGTTAAGCGATGAATCGCTTATCAATGTTTTTACATTTGGGTAGGCTTTAGCTTGAATGCTCGCGAGTTCAGCAATATTGTAGGCCAATGGGTTATTCGCCTCACTACGCAGCGCAACAACCTTATCGAACGCCGGCGGGTTAACAAGGTCTGTTGAGATATTATGAATTGCAGGAACCGACTTAGCCGTAAACATCTGAGACCCTAAGCCAATCAATGGCAGTAGCGCTATCATTGCCGCGGTTCTTGCCGATTTGGCTAAATCGACATTTTTTCTCATAATAAAAGCAGTCAACATACCGAGAAAAAAGACCACCGCCGCCAACACGACGGTAGCGCCAAGTATTTTAAAGCTGCTGGTAAACGGGAATAAGTCTAAGCGAAAACCGACTACCGCAATTGGAAAGCCCAAAACGGCCAAAATAGCCAGTAGTTTAAGTAATTTAATCATTATTTCTCTCTCTTATGGTTTTCATTATTTCTTTTAAATTCAATATCTTAGATAGTTGATCTTGATGTATTTCATCAAATGTAATCTACGGTGACGCGACAAGCCTCGACAGTTTAGCCGATAAGACTTCGTTAGGTTCAAATACCAAACCTTCAAGTAATTCATCAGCCAGTTCAGGTTTATTACACACCAACACCATATCGCAGCCGGCGTAGATTGCACGTTGGGCACTTTCAACAATCGAACCTGGCCCTTCACTAGCGTCAATTGCGCCTTGCATGGTTAAATCATCACTGAATACAACGCCTTCAAAACCGACCTCTTCACGCAGTACGCCTTGCAACCAATAACTAGAATAGGTGGGAATATCGACATCGCATTGATCAAACAAAACATGAGCGGTCATGACGCCCTGTATTTCATCAACAAGTTCTCGATATGGTATCAAATCATGCGAGCGAATATCATCTAAGCAGCGGTTGTCTTTTGGTAAACAATGGTGTGAATCACCGCTGACGCCACCATGGCCAGGAAAGTGCTTGGCGATTGCGACCATTCCAGCCGCATGCATACCGTCGATGTAGGCGCCTAATAACTCAGTGGCGGCATTTGGATTCGAATGAAAACATCTATCACCAATGACCTCACTACCTTTCGAGGTAACGTCAAACACCGGTGCAAAGCTAAAATCAACCCCAACCGCAAGCAACTCAGATGCCATCGTCAAAGCCGATTGATACGCCAGCACCGGAGCGGCTTGTCGATCAGCATTCCAATGATCGCCAAAGCTTTGAGCGGCGGGCAAGCGCGTAAACTCATCTTGGAAACGCTGAACTCGGCCACCTTCTTGATCAACAGCAATTAACAATGCAGGGGTTCTCAAAGCCTTGATATCGGCAATAAGCGAGCTCACTTGGGCCCTACTCTGATAATTTCTAGCAAACAGTATCACGGCGCCTACGCTCGGGTGCATCAGCCTCTGGCGTTCGTGGGCCGTCAACTCAAGGCCGTGTACATCTACCATTACCGGGCCGAGCGCTAAGAGTGCGCCGCTGTTTTCTTGTTTTTGTATTGTCATAGTGATTCTAGAATATTGACGCTGGTACCAATCGTCACTTGCTCAAAGAGTTGGATAATATCGCTGTTTCGCATTTTGATGCACCCATGGGAACTTGGAACCCCCATAGGGTGAGAATCGGGTGCGCCATGAATATAGACATAACGACGCTGGGTATCAACGCCCCCTCCTCGATTAAAGCCTACCTGATTACCACATAACCAAAGAATCCGGCTAAGAATCCAATCGCGATTTGGGTAAGCCGCCGCTAATGCTTCACTATAGGTTTCGCCACTCGGTCGGCGCCCTATAAACACGGTGTTAGCGATTTGGTCGGCACCAATTTTAGCTCGAATGCGATGCTTACCCAGTGGGGTACATTCGCTTCCATTAAGTTGCCCAACACCGTTTTTGGCGGTCGAAATTCGAGCTTCAAATACTTGCTTTTTATCGCGATCAAAACCCAGCATGGCCTGATCGCTCACGCCTACTTCTAATAATTCAATCATTGATCGGATGCTGATCTAAAATGTGATCGATCAAGGCATCACAGCCTAAGTCGACCAAATCAAAAACATGCTCAAAACCAGTGTCACCACCATAATATGGGTCAGGCACCACGATCTCGAGCTTAGGCTGTGTTCGGGCCGCAAAATCTAAGAATAAGCGAACATCAGCGCTTGCTGATTGAGGAGCGTAATAGTGTATCAAGTCTAAATTATCTTGGTCCATCGCCAGTACGTAGTCGAACTCGTCATGATCATGCACTGAAATTTTGCGCGCACGAATAAACTCCATATCAACGCCTTTTGACTTTGCCTTAGCACGCGACCTTGCATCGGACTTCTCTCCAACATGGTAAGCATGAGTGCCTGCCGAATCGACACTAATACGCCCATCTAGGCCTCGCATGGTCAGCTTGTGCTGCATCACGGCATGTGCCGTTGGCGAACGACAAATGTTGCCCATGCAAACAAAAAGAACCTTAATCACTAACCACTCACTATTCTTCTAACGCGCTCTAAATCTTCAGCCGTATCGACACCAACGCCAGTATCATAGTCCACAATTTCCACCATTATC
Organism: Arenicella sp.; assembly: GCA_023301745.1. Lineage (GTDB taxonomy): Bacteria > Pseudomonadota > Gammaproteobacteria > Arenicellales > Arenicellaceae > Arenicella. Next base: position 31,878 of record JALZVW010000013.1, read on the forward strand.
GAATCGCCATTATCCAGAACTCTAAGCTGTTCTAGACACTCAGTTTGCTCGATCGCACTGCGCACCAATTGATCATAGCGTTTTAAAAACGAAGCACGGTAGGCATAAATACCAATATGATGCCAGGCATTGGTGTAGCGTTCATCGCGGGCATAAGGAATTGGAGCACGCGAGAAATACAACGCTTTTCCGGCATGGCTAAACACCACCTTCACGACGTTTGGGTTCTCAATATCGGCTTCATCTTCGATCGCTTTGGCCGCGGTCGACATTACCGAGTCGCCGGCAATATCCAATGCCGCCGCCACTTGGTCTATAAGCGCCCCCGGAATCAACGGTTCATCACCTTGCACATTGACCACGATGTCATCATCGTCGAAGGCTAGTTTTTCCACCACTTCGACTAAGCGATCACTACCCGATTCATGCTCACTGCTGGTCATGCATACTTCACAATTTAGACCGTCTAAGGCATCAGCAATGCGTTGGTCGTCGGTCGCGACGATGACCCTGCTGGCCGACGACTCACGCGCACGGTCTACAACGTGGGCGATCATCGGTTTGCCGGCAATATCAGCAAGCACCTTGCCGGGTAAGCGATTAGAATCATAGCGCGCAGGAATGACAACGATAAATGGCATTAGCTAGCCTCCAATTCACGGGCTTCTTCTTCGAGCAACACCGGAATACCATCTCTGATTGGATAAGCCAATTTAGCCGAACTTGATATCAATTCATTAGCATTTTTATCAAACACTAATGAACCTTTGGTCACTGGGCAAACCAACATTTCTAATAATTTATTATCCATTTTTCAACATAACCTCAATTTTCTTTTCTAATTTTATTAGCAACTGCATCAGCAAAACCCTCACCGATGACGGCATCAACCGGTAAATACCAGTGATGGTTAGCCGCAATGTCATTACATTTTACCGCGTCTTTCTCCGTCATCAAGACAGGTTTACCTGAAAACGATATATCATTTAGGCTGAAATGATGGTGATCGGCGAAACTGTGTGGCGTTATGCTATAGCCTAATGTTTGACAGGTATCGAAAAATCGTTGCGGATTACCAATGCCCGCCACCGCTTGCAGGTGAGAACCTTCAGGAAACACACTCTCGTTTTGCGGGTTAACAGCCATTGGCTTATTCGGTTTGAGGTGCATAGAAAACTGGTTTTCAGCATTTCCAACATCACCGCCGTGGCGCACAATAAAGTCGACACTCATTAAACGCGAAAGCGGTTCTCTGTAAGGCCCTGCGGGGAGCAAGTTATCATTTTGCTGTTCTGACGTATCGTCTATCATACATATTTCAACATCCCGCTCTAACGCTAGATGCTGCAAACCGTCATCACTTATGATTAAGTCGATCTGGTACTCACGCAAAAGCATTTCAATCGACGCTCGTCGGTCTGGCCCAACCGCCATAGGCACATTCGTTCTGCGAACGATCAAAGCCGGTTCATCACCCGATTCCTCGACAGAGGTATCAGCCTTAACCAACAGCGGGTAGCTCGGCGAGTCACCACTATAACCACGGCTAATCACACCCGGCGAAAAGCCACGTTCTTTTAGTTGCTCAACTAAATAGACCACTAAGGGTGTCTTACCCGTTCCGCCAACCGTCAGATTACCCACGATAACAACCGGTACAGGGGCGCGATAACAATCGAACATTCCTCGTTCGAAGGCCGTTTTGCGTAATGCAAACACACCCCGGTAGACACTCGAAAATGGGCGTAAAATGCCGGTAAGAGCATTCGGCTTAGTCCAACTTTTTAGTAAATATTTTTTGAGACCCATAGTGTCAATCGTTGAAATTAAAGAATCAACGACTCCAAAAGAAAAAGCCTTTCTTAGGTGAGTTTGACTGGGCTTTATGTAAATCGGCGTACACACCGCCCATTCTCAATAGGTGCTTATGCGAACCTTGCTCGACGATCTTTCCGCGCTCGAGAACTAAAATTTTATCCGCATTTTCAATGGTTGAAAGTCGATGTGCAATAACCATAGATGTGCGCCCTTTCATCAAGGTCTCTAATGCATCTTGAACAAAACGTTCTGACTTATTATCAAGCGCTGACGTCGCTTCGTCTAAAATCAAAATCGGTGCATTTTTATAAATTGCTCGAGCTATCGCGACGCGCTGACGCTGACCACCGGACAATCGTAAACCACCCTCGCCCACCATAGTGTCTAAGCCAAGCGGCATTTCATCCAGAAATTCACTGACGTGGGCGGCTTTGATTGCACTTTGCAAACGTGCTTCATCATACTGGTCAAGCATGCCGTACATAATATTTCGACCAATGGTGTCATCAAACAAGGTGGTGTCTTGGCTAACCAAAGAAAATTGTGATCGCATGCCTTTTAAACAAAGGTCATTTATGTTGATGCCGTCAATCGAAATAACCCCTTTTTGGGGCTTATAAAAACGCAGAATAAGTGAAGTTATGGTTGATTTACCGCTGCCAGAGGAGCCGACCATGGCAACGCGCTCTCCTGGTTTAATCTCAAAATCTATATCTGATAGAACCGACGCTTCATCATCGTCGCGATACTTAAATTCAACTTTATCAAATTTAATACCGCCTTGAGTACTGTCAATTTTAACCTGACCGTCATCCACTTCAGGCTTTTCATCAATCACTTGAAAAACACTATTTGCCGCCGTAACACCAATCTGAATTTTCTCATTAACTTTTGCCAAGCGCTTTAATGGGCTCATTAAGGCTAAGCACGCCATAATATAGATCGAGAACTGAACAACCGACTCTGGTCCAGTACGTAGATGGTTTAGAAAAATATATAAAATCAACGCAATTGCGGGCGCTACCAACAGCATCGTCATGGGTACTAAGCCTGCTGAGACTTTGGCACGTCGGAGGTTCTGCTTTAGGTTAAACATATTAGCTTTAGCAAAATTTTCTTTTTCTTGAGCTTCACCATTATAAACTTTAATCACTTTATGGCCGGTCACCGCTTCTTTGACCGTATCGCCAATACCGCCCATCGAGGCTTGAATTTCTTTACTAGTCTTACGAAATCGCTTGTTAGTATAGGCGGCGACAAGAACAACTAAAGGAATCACGATGATAAAAATCAGTGTTAAACGCCAATCTGACCAAAACAACAAAATGATCAAGCCAAGCGCTTTAAATGATTCACGAAACATAATGGCTAAGGTATCGGTGATCGCCATCGACGTCGTTTCGACATCGTAAATTAACTTAGAGATCGTTTGAGCCGATGAATGATGATCGAAATATGGGGTTGGCAAAGAAATCATATTTCCGAAAATGTCTTGGCGTAACTCAAAAATCACTAAGCGGCCGGCTTTGGCTATTGTGTAATTGCCAATGTAGCCTGTTATGGCCCGAACCATTAATACTCCCATCAGAAGCACTCCTGACCAACGGACAAACCAGTCGTCGCCGTTTAGGAAACCTTCTTTGAGTATTTCATCGATGAACTTTATAAACGAGGCTTCAATCGAGCCGGTTGCCATCAAGAAAATTATCCCAACAATTAGCAAAGCTCGGTGTCGGAATAAATAGGACAATAAACGCCGCAAGGTCTGGCGTGCATCGAGGTCGACTTCAGGCACTGGTTTTGTAACAGGTCGATCGGCTTTTTCTGACATTATTAGTTTGGTTCTCGGTGGTCGTAGTATTCACCACTAACACAAATTAAAATTGTGATTATTCAGTAAACTGCTTGGTAGCAAAGGTCACATTCGTTAAACCGAGCTCTTGAGCAACGTCCATCACTCGGATAACCGCCTCATGTGGCGCTTTTCGGTCAGCTCGAATAATTAACAACAATTGCTGTTGAGATTGGTATTCCGCTAACGCCCGCTTTAGCGTGTCTCTATTTGAATTGATTAATGCCTTCGCCGCTCCATCAGACCCCGACGCAATGGCATACTGCGACTCAGCGCCTATTTGCACTTCGACACTCACAGGCTGTTGAGCAACGGCTTCACCGGTCGATTCTGGTAAGTTAATCTTTAACGATGTCTCTTTAGTAAAGGTCGTTGAAATCATAAAAAAGATCAACAACAAGAACACCACATCGATCAATGGCGTTAACTCTATCCCAGTTTCGTCTTGTTCATCTGAATTACCGAAGTTCATATTAGCCCTTCTGCGTATCAAGCAATGCTAATGCGTTTTCTTCTAAAACAACCGCTAACTCGCTGATTTTGCCTCGAAAATGGCGATAAAACATCAAACAAGGGATGCCGACCGATAAGCCTGCGGCCGTCGTAATCAACGCTTCGGAGATACCACCCGACAACACGGTTGGGTCACCGACACCGCTTGCCGTAATAGCGGTAAATACCTTGATCATGCCAATCACAGTCCCAAGCAACCCGATTAACGGAGTAATGGAGGCGATTGTGCCTAAGGTATTTAAATACCGGCCAAGTCTGTGCACAACCTTCTTGCCAGCCTCTTCAAGCGCTTCGCGCATGGCTTCTGGGCCATACTTCAAGTTATCTAGGCCCGCGGCAAACACAGTGCCTAATGGCGAGTGATTACGAACCACATCAATTTTGTCAGGTGTAATATTTTTAGATTTAGCTAACTCTAAAATTTGCTTTCTGAGACTAGCCGGAGCTACCTGCTTGATTCGCAACGTTAAAATGCGCTCAAAAATAATGGTTAGAGCAACCAAAGAGCAAATCAAGATAATCCACATGAGTGGGCCACCCGCCCGGAATAATTCAAACATTGAGTACCTTTTAACTCCTTAGGGAGTTGTATGTTTAGCCTCTAAACTAGAGGGTTCGTTTAAACCGGTTTAAGGGTTTCTCGGTAAAGCCCAAAAACAGACCTTGTTTAACGTAATTATTGAAGTTCTGAAATTCTACCAAACTATGGGCGATTATTGGGTAATTTTTGATAATGCCAGAAACGCATATACCGTTGACGATAGAGCACTTTGCTCCACCCTTGTGAATTAACTTTAAGCAATATAGAGCCATCATCGATGGTTGATAATAACTCGATACCTTTTGATTGATAGCGTTTTACGACACTGGGGTGTGGATGGCCGTAATGGTTTTTATAGCCGGCGGCCAACATGGCCATCTCGGGTGATACCGCGTTAACAAAACCCTCGGTAGATGAAGTCTTACTTCCTTGGTGCGGAACCAGCAATATGTCAGCGTCGAGTGAGTCCTTAGCATTTCTCACTAAAAATCGCTCTACTTGTTTTTCGATATCCCCGCTCAGCAATATCTTTGTACCATAATGTTCCATCATGATGACGCACGATAAGTTATTACTGCCGCTGGGGGTGTCAACTTGAGGGCTAATTACGGTAAATTGAGTCTGATCATATTGCCAGAACTGGCCTGCGAAGCACTCGTTTGCGTCACTAACCTTATCAAGTCGACTGGTTATCGTGCGAGCAACCGGAAACGCATCGCGAAGCGTCTCGAGCCCGCCAATATGATCGTTATCCGCATGGCTTATCACCAATGTATCGACTGACCGTATGCCTCGATAGCGCAAGAACGGAAGCAAAACAGCGCTGGCCGCGGTAAAACCGGTTCCGTAACGCGGCCCAGTATCGTAAACCGTCACTGAGTTGGCGGTTTCGATCACTATGGCTAAGCCTTGACCGACGTCGAGCAAGGTTATACCCACTTCGTCTTTGTCGAAATTTGGCGAAGGCTTGGCGAAAATTGAGCTTATCAGCAGTAAGCTCAAAACGGCACTGCCTCGCAACCAAGTTCGGTAACAAAGGACAATCAAAATGAAGACCAGCCATTGCCACCACGTCAGCGCGGTGGCATGAATTTTAGCGCTCGGCCACTGGCTAGCGATCTCAAGCAGCTTAAAAACAAATTCGAACACATCATTCAATTGCATTAAACACCAGGCTCCAATGGTGTTAAAACCCAAACAGAAAATCAATGTAGAAAGCAGCGTTGCAGGGATCAATAGCATGCAAAATAGTGGTACAGCAATTAGATTAATCAGTGGTGAAATCAACGATACTTGCCCAAAAAAAACGACGCTTAATGGCAGACTCCCAAGCCATAACATCGGCTGCAAGCGAAACAGCGAGAGTTTGCCAGTGCTTGACGTCGACGATTCAGGGTGCGTGGACGCCTCGCTCACTGACCCGTGACGTTGTGCGTTTTTGGTATTAGAAGATACCAGAGAAATAATGGCCACAGCGCCACAAGACAACCAGAAGCCAATATCTAGAATCGAAAAAGGGTCAATAACTAATAAGACCACTACCGCGATCAAAAGTACTTTAATTAGACCGACATCGCGAGCCAAAAACTTACACGCCACATACACGACTAACATTATCAGTGCGCGCTGCGTCGAAACGGCAAAACCGGCCAGCGCAGCATAGAACACCGCTGCGCTAAGTGCGGGTAAAAGCACCAGTTGCTGTCGCGGGTAGAACTCAAAAATGCGTGCAACCGGCCACAGAAGCCACTTAAGAATGAAGGCCACTCCAATAAAGACCAAGCCGACGTGCAGACCAGAGATCGCCATTAAGTGACTAACACCTGTGGTCTGGAAAACCTGTTTCTGGTCGTTACTAAACCCGGTCTTTACGCCAATGGTTAAGGCCGCAATAATGTTTCCACCAACACCTCTGCCAACCACTTGCTGAAGCGCCTCGAGCAACCACTGGCGGCCTATGTGAATAGAACTCGAGATGACAGCAATACGCTGGTTGTGCGCTTTGAGGCGCACATAGCCTTTTGCCACCACTTGATGCCGAAACAGATATTTTTCATAGTCAAACGCTCCCCAACTCGCATAGCCATGAGGTCTCTTGGCTCGCAGAGTCAGTCGCCATTGGTCCCCCGCGCCGATCGAGAGAGTGCATCGGTAACAACTTAACTGGAGGCGCTTGTTAATAAGCATTGACAAGTTATCGTCATCAACAGCATTTACTCTGAATCTGAATTGAACATTTTCGTCTCGAGTCGTTGGCAGGCCCTCAATGGTGCCCAGAGCAACAAAATCGATGCGCTCGTAGGCATCGGGAAACGGTGTGTTCAAAAATGTTTGAAAATTAAAACACGCCCAGCTAAAGCCCAACAGCAAAAACACGACCGCACGAAGCTTAACTCGCTGTAGACTTAGTAATGATAGTGGCACACACACGGCCAGTGGCCATATAACGCTCGGTAGCGTGTGCAAATTGAGAGTAAGGCAGCAGCCAATGAAAAACATCACCATGCACGACATTGAGGAACCACAAACAAGGTCCCAATCAAATCGCTTAGGCTGAAAAGAAACACACCATGACTTTAAGCTCAACGAAACACCTCCTTGTGTTTACTAACTAGCTAGCAATAAAAATATAACACTAAAATAGTGGCTAAGCGCCTTTCTAATGCGCCGATTAACATCCTGTTAACCAAAAATTAATGATCTCTATACCAAAGTATTATAACACTCATGACATTGACCGCCTATAATGAACGCGCTCGTAAATGGAACAAATAAACGTCTTACTCCTTTGAAGCTTTTTAAGAACCTACGCAAACACCTCCCGACTGTTAAAGAGATACAGCAATATCGCTATTTGCACATTTTCGGCGACAGTTTAAAGCAGCAAGAGCTCTGGACTTTCAATCGCCAAAGTACGGCCAAGGGCGTTGCTATTGGTCTGTTTTGCGCGTTTCTTCCAATGCCCTTTGAAATTGTTCCCGCGATTTTTCTAGCGGCATTGATGCGAGGCAACCTGCCCTTCGCAATCGCCGGCATTTGGATATCAAATCCGGTCACCTGGGTTCCACTATACACTCCGTGCTATTTACTTGGCGCGCGTATTCTCCAGATAGACCCTGTTGCGATTGATCAAATCACAATATTCCAACTTGGCTTGCACTACGTGGCTCTATGGCTAGGGTGCTTGATCGTCGGCATAGCGATTAGTGTGTCCGCGCACTTTACAATAAGCTTTGTCTGGCGATCACAAGTTCGCCAGCGATGGAAGCGACGCCAGCACCTGCGCTTACTGCGTAAAAAAGCAAAGGCGAAATAGCGCTTCGCGCGGTCAATCAGCTTTCGCTTAGTGTGCCTTGTTCCAGATGGTAGCGCTTGTCCATTTTACTCGCCAAGCCGGTATCGTGAGTCACCATAACCAAGGCCGTGCCGATGCGTTGGTTCAACGACATCATCATATCAAACACACTCTGTGCAGTGTTTTCGTCCAAGTTGCCGGTCGGTTCGTCGGCCAGTACAACGTTCGGTTCAGTCACCAAAGCACGAGCAATGGCGGCTCTTTGGCGCTCACCACCAGAAAGTTCAACCGGCCGATGCTCTAAGCGATGGCCCAGGCCTATTTCTTCAAGCAATTCCGACGCTTTGCGCTTCGCAAGTCGACTATCTTCACCGCGAATAAGCAATGGCATAGCCACATTTTCTACCGCCGTAAACTCTGGTAGTAAGTGATGAAACTGATAGACAAAGCCTAAGTATTGATTGCGAATTAAGCCACGTTTTTTATCCGACATTCGTGATAATTCTTGGCCATCGACCCACACTGAGCCAGTGCTCGGCAAATCTAAGCCGCCAAGTAGATGCAGCAAAGTGCTCTTACCAGACCCAGAGGAGCCGACAATAGCGATACGCTCACCCTCGTCAATATGCAGGTTTATATTTGATAAAACGTCGACATCATTAGGGCCTTCGGTATAGGTCATACCCAATTGCTGACAACGTAAGATTCCGGATTGACTCATAACAGCAGACCTATTCATAGCGAAGCGCTTCAGCGGGTTGAGTTTTAGAGGCACTCCATGCAGGATAAAGCGTTGCAAGCATGCTACAAATTAACGATACGACAACAATTACCCAAACATCGTCCCACCTCAATTCGGCTGGAAAGTCCGTCACAATGTAAACGCTTGCGGGCAATAACTCAAAGCCGACAATTCGCTCAATAAAATTAATTATACTGGATAAGTTAAGCGCCGTTAATACGCCCGCGATGGCGCCGATTATGGTACCAATAACGCCAGACATAACTCCTTGGACGAAAAATATCCCCATTACCTTAGCCGGCGATAAACCAAGCGTTCTCAATATCGCGATGTCAGCGCGCTTATCAATCACGACCATAACCAAGGTCGAAACGATATTGAATGCGGCAATCAGAACGATCATGAACAGAACGATAAACACCATGCGTCGCTCAACTTCCAACGCACGAAAAAAACTCTTATGTTGAGTAGTCCAATTGTCGACATAAAATTTATACTCTAACTTATCGGCTAACTCAGATGACACTTGCCGCACTTGAGCTGTGTCAAATGGGTCTTTAAGTTTGATTCTCAAGCCAGTAACGCTACCTTGAGTTTTATAAAGCTTAGCCGCATCGGCCATATGGATATAAGACAAAGCACTGTCGAATTCTTCTGGGCCGATACCTCCAAATATTCCAACAACCGTAAAGCGTCTCAAGCGAGGGATTAAGCCGGCCGGAGTTGATTGACCCTGAGGCGAAATAAAAGTGACTTTATCGCCTATCACAGCGCCTACCTTTTCGGCCAAACCGCGACCAAGAACCACGTTGTATTTTCCTTTTTGCAATAACTCAAAGCGGCCGACATCCATATGATTGCCAACCTCAGAAACCTTAGCTTCTTCTTCGGGTAAGACTCCTTTAACGAGCGAGCCGGTAACAGCGCCATTTAAGGTAAGTAAGCCCTGCGCATAAATATAAGGAGCACGACCAACGACTTCACTATTCGCATCAACAACACTCGTTAGCGACTGCCAATCTTTTATACGATTGCCTTGACCGGTGACAGAGACATGCGGAGCGACATCTAAAATCCGCCCTCTTAGCTCATTGCCAAAACCATTCATAATCGAAATTACAGATATTAAAACCCACACTCCAAGTGCAATCCCGAACATTGAGATGGCAGAGATGAACGAGATAAATCCATTTCGACGTTTGGCCCGCGAGTATCGCGAGCCAATCATCATAGGTAAATTAGTTTTTGCCATTCGTTAGCGTTTACTCTTTTTAATTTATGCGACGGTTATAATTAACTTTGGTCTGCTTCAGGGCGCATATGGGGAAATAGTAATACATCGCGAATTGATGGGCTATCGGTAAAAAGCATCACCATACGATCAATACCAATGCCTTCTCCTGCTGTTGGGGGCATGCCATATTCAAGCGCCCGAACATAATCGGCATCGTAGTGCATCGCCTCGTCATCGCCGGCATCCTTTTCGGCAACTTGATCTTGGAAACGCTTCGCTTGATCTTCAGGGTCATTCAATTCAGAGAAGCCATTTGCGATTTCGCGACCAGCAATAAATAATTCAAAACGATCAGCGACAAAGTCATTGTCGTCATTACGACGCGACAACGGTGATACTTCTACCGGATAGGCGGTTATGAAGGTCGGCTCAGCCAGACGCTCCTCGACGGTCTTCTCGAAGATTTCAATTTGAACCTTTCCTAAACCGTAACTGTCTTTGATCAACACCTTAAGTTCTTTAGCGTACTCAACCAGTTTAGCTCGATCGTCTAAATCGGCCGCACTTAAACTCGGGTTAAAATGTAAGATCGACTCAGCTACTGTCATGCGGTTAAACGGTTGATTAAAATCAATATCTTGTTCTTGATAACGCACCACACCCGTCTCAGTCACCGCTTGAGCAATACCTTTAAACATCTCTTCGGTAATGTCCATTAAATCATGATAATCGGCATAGGCTTGATAGAACTCAAGCATAGTAAACTCAGGATTATGGCGTGTGCTCAAGCCTTCATTTCGAAAATTACGGTTGATTTCGAAGACTCGTTCAAAACCACCCACGACCAAACGCTTTAAATACAGCTCTGGGGCAATACGCAAGAATAGCTTCATATCCAAGGCATTGTGATGCGTGACGAACGGCCTCGCAACAGCGCCACCAGGAATCGCTTGCATCATTGGCGTTTCGACTTCTAAAAATTCTTTTTTAATCAAGAAGTTACGAATAAAACCTACAATTTTAGATCGAGTAGTAAAAACCTTACGACTCTGTTCATTGATAATCAAATCGACATAGCGCTGACGATAAGATGTTTCTTTATCTTTCAGACCGTTAAATTTATCCGGCAGTGGACGCAATGACTTGACCAGCAATTCTATATGACTAACCTTAACGCTGAGTTCGCCTTTATTGGTTTTAAACAACACGCCTTTAACAGCAATGATATCGCCGATATCCCACTTCTTAAATTCTTCATTATAAAAGCCGTCAGGCAATGAATCTCTAGAAACGTATACTTGCACGCGCTCGGTGCGATCTTGCACATGAGCAAAACTGGCCTTGCCCATAATACGCCGGCTCATCATACGGCCCGCTATCGCAACGCTCACCGATAGTTCTTCTAGGGCCTCTTTTTCGACCTCGCCATATTTAGAAATCAAGTCACTAGCCAAATCTTCAGGCTTAAACGTATTCGGGTAGGCTTGAGTTGATTCACGCCAAGCATCTAGCTTTTCACGACGTTGACGGATTAATTCGTTTTCATCAACGTGTGGTTGTTCTGGGGTATTTGTATCGCTCACGGTGCTCTTTTCTTTAGGGTAGATAAAATTCAGAGGCCTTGCTTTAGGCTGGCTTCAATAAATTGGTTTAAATCGCCGTCTAATACGGCTTGAGTATTACCAGTCTCAACACTGGTGCGTAAATCTTTGATTCGAGATTGGTCTAATACATACGACCGAATCTGAGACCCCCAGCCGATATCGGACTTTTCGTCTTCGACCGCTTGTTGATCGGATCGCCGTTTTTGCATTTCATGCTCATAAAGCCGGGCTTTAAGCATAGACATCGCCGAATCTTTATTCCGATGTTGCGAGCGATCACTTTGGCATTGTACGACAATGCCGGTAGGCTCGTGCGTTAATCGCACAGCGGAATCGGTTTTATTAACGTGCTGACCGCCAGAACCGCTTGCTCGATAAGTATCAACCCGTAAATCCGATGGATTAATATCGACATCAACTCGATCATCGATTTCAGGGTAAGCAAACATAGATGCAAATGAGGTATGTCGTCGGCTGCCCGAATCAAATGGTGATTTGCGCACTAATCGATGCACACCGGTTTCGGTGCGCAGAAAACCAAACGCATAATCGCCAGAAATCTTAACCGTTGCGCTTTTAATACCCGCAACCTCGCCTTCCGAGAGTTCGATAATCTCGGCCTTAAACCCTTGTGAGTCAGCCCAGCGCAGATACATCCGCAAAATCATATTGGCCCAATCTTGGGCCTCGGTGCCACCAGAGCCCGACTGAATGTCAATAAATGCATTATTTGCATCCATTGGCCCAGAAAACATGCGTTGAAACTCCAGCACCGCCAAGTCAGCTTCAATCGAGTCCAAGTCAGTACTGACCTCATCGGCCAAGTCTTGGTCTTTTTCATCTGAGGCGAGCTCCAGCATTTCCATGCAGTCAGCCACACCCGTTGTCACCTTAGCAAGCGTTTCGACAATCTTTTCGAGTGCCGATTTCTCTTGGCCAAGCTTTTGAGCAAATTCTTGATCCTCCCAAATAGAAGGGTCTTCCATTTGGCGCAACACCTCTTCTAGACGTTCGGCTTTGGTGTCATAGTCAAAGGTACCCCCTGAGCAACGCACCGCGTTGATCGAGATCTTTACCTTTTTCGAATAATGGGTTGAGTTCCATGATGATTTTATTAGCTTTTTTACAGCTCCGAAAGATACCCGAAAACAAGCGTTTACACTAGAGATTCAATTGCACTATGGCATGAATTCGCTCTCAGTATGCCCTAACTAGCGCTTAGTTAGCTCGTGCACACTCGACCAGGTTCGCAACCAAGGCCCATACTGTTGCAGTGTCGTTGGTAGATTTTGGCGAGCAAAACTGGCTTTATCTTTACTATTATAAGACCCATAGACTAATTTATAAAATACTTGCCCTTCTTTAACTTCCGAAAAGTAAGCGGTATCTTCTTGTAATCGGTGTTCCTTAATAAACGCTACCACCTGCTCTTTTCCTTTAAATGCAAGTAATTGAATAGTCCAATCTTGGCCGCGCTGGCGATTAATCCAATCATTAGATTGGTACCCATCCACGACTACGTTAGGCGTATCCTTAGTTTTTTCTGGCCCTCTTGGTAACCGCCCAATACCTAGATGGCGTATCGCCGGAGCATAGCCGTTTTGTGCCGCGCGCTGAATCAGCGCGATGGCATCATCATCTGACCCGCCTCTTTCTAGCATTCTTTGTGCCAGATGATAAGCCGCTGGGGCATAGCCATTGTCGGCAGCAAGTCGATACCAATTAAGCGCTTTATCGAGATTAAAGCTGTCTAATTTATTTTGTTCGTGGAGCAAACCAAGATTGAACATAGACTTGCCGTCTTTGTTGTTAGCCGCTCTAAGCCAATGCTCTTGCGCAAGACGAAAATCGCCGTCGATATACGCCGCTAAGCCATCTTTATAATCGTTAGCCCAGGCATTATTAAGCATAAGCAAACAAGCAACGACCGCATAAGCGGCGGTTGCAATAGCATTCAGGAGGCTGGTTTTTAAATCGCCAGTAAGCATAGTTGTTTCTAGTAGACAAAAAAGAGGCTGGTCAATGCCAGCCTCTTCAATATTGAGATTAAAACCGATTACATATTGTAGCCCGTTTCTCCGTGCTGGGCTACGTCTAAGCCTTGTAGCTCAGTTTCTTCGTCTGCGCGCAATGGCGTAACTAACCCAATAAGCTTTAACAAAATATATGAGACAATCGCCGCGTAAGCTCCGGTAGCAACAACCCCTAATACTTGCACGCTCAATTGGCTTCCAAGGCCCATGTTTTCAGCATAGCCAGCCCCACCATAGATGGTCGAGACAAATACGGCCGCCAGAATAGTGCCCAATGCACCACCCACGCCATGCACCGGAAACACATCTAGTGAGTCATCGATCTTCAGTCTGTTTTTAATCAACTGTGTAGCGAAATAACAGACCGTTCCACCACATAAACCGATGACAACCCCACCGACTGGGCCAACATAGCCCGACGCCGGCGTAATGGTTCCTAAACCGGCGACCATGCCAGTGACAATTCCGAGCACGCTAGGCTTTCTAAAACGAATCCACTCAATGGTCATCCACGCCAATGAGCCTGCAGCCGCGCTCAAGTGGGTAACCAACATTGCCATACCGGCAGCGCCATTTGCGCCAAGCGCTGAGCCGCCATTAAAACCGAACCAACCAAACCAAAGCATTCCGGCCCCCACAACCGTCAAGGTCAAGCTGTGTGGCGTCATTGGCTTTTCAGGAAAGCCTTTACGATTACCAATCACAAGCGCCGCCACTAAAGCACTTACGCCTGCGGTAACATGGACAACGGTACCGCCAGCAAAATCAAGCAAACCTTTGTCGGCCAGCCAGCCGCCGCCCCAGACCCAATGCGTCACGGGCACATAGACAATCAAACCCCATAATACCGAAAAGAGTAACATCGCAGCGAAGTTCATACGCTCGGCAAAACCACCAACAAATAAAGCCGGTGTGATCATAATAAAGGTCATTTGAAACACCACGAAAACCGATTCGGGGATGCTGCCGTTCATTGAGTCAAAGGTGACCCCAGATAGAAAAGCCTTGTCTAAATTACCGATCAATGCGCCGTCGCCGCTAAATGCCAAACTATAGCCAACAGCGAACCAAAGCAGTGACATGGCACAAGCGATCGCAAAACACTGCATGAGCACTGACAATACATTCTTGGTTCGCACCAAGCCTGCATAAAACAGCGACAAACCAGGAAGAAGCATGAACAATACCAGCGCGGTTGACGCTAACATCCATGCCGTGTCACCCGTATCCAAACCCTGAGAAAATGCCGTTGACGGCAAAGCAAGACCAATTATGGTCGCTGTTAGCGCGTTGCTAAATTTCATTGTGATGTACCTAAAATTAAACTTTTCTTAACTATTTTCTAATTATTTTTTGAGACTTCTCTAAATGGCTTCTGAGCCAGTTTCGCCGGTGCGAATTCGAACAACATTTTCAAGAGCCGTGACAAAAATCTTACCATCACCCACTTTATTGCCTTTGGCCGAGTCAACGATCACGTCAATAACCTTATCCAATACATCATCAGCAACCGCAACTTCAATTTTGGTTTTAGGAATGAAGTCGATCGCATATTCAGCACCACGATAAATTTCTGTATGACCTTTTTGTCGGCCAAAGCCTTTTACTTCTGACACCGTCATACCCATCACACCGATGGCCGACAATGCATCTTTAACATCATCTAATTTAAATGGGCGAATGATTGCAGTAACTAATTTCATACCTAGCTCCTTTTTTATTGTTTATTGAGTGAAATGAAACTCCCCGCCGCGAGCAGCGGGGTATCTAATTTGCAGGAAAAATCTAATTCGTGGCAAGCCAGCGAGAATTTAACCCTCGCTTGCGATAAATCCGCTAAGCAGGCTTCGTTTGAGGCCTCGAATAATAATAAATTAGTGACTCTATTAATAGTCACTCGGGCGGACTAACCGCAAATTCTTTTCTTTGCGACCACATATTCTGATTTTAATTGTGTTACCAGCTCAGAAACAGATTGTATTTCGTCAACGGCACCGATGCCTTGACCACAACCCCAGATGTCTTTCCATGCTTTAGCATCTGAGTCTTGATCCGTTAATTTCTGCATTGCGGCAATATCACCTTTAGGTAAGTTGCTTGGGTCAAGCCCAGCCGCCGCGATGCTTGGGCTTAAGTAGTTACCTGACACACCCGTGAAGTAATCCGAATACACAATATCATTAGCGTCGCAATCGACGACCATTTGCTTATATTCCTGCGCTGCGTTGGCTTCTTTGGTGGCAATAAATGCGGAACCAATATAGCCAAAGTCGGCCCCCATCGCTTGAGCGGCTAACACCGAGTCTCCGGTAGCAATACAACCCGATAAAGCCAACGGTCCATCAAACCACTCTCGTGTTTCTTGAATAAGAGCAAAAGGAGACAAAGCGCCCGCATGACCACCCGCACCTGCCGCCACAGCAATTAAACCATCAGCGCCTTTCTCAATCGCTTTACGAGCAAAGCGTTGATTAATAACGTCGTGCATAACCACGCCACCATAAGAATGTGCCGCCGAATTGACCTCTTCATTCGCACCCAATGACGTAATAATTATCGGCACTTTATACTTGGTGCACAACTCAACATCTTGTTGCAAACGAGCATTGGTTTTAAAGACAATCTGATTAACCGCAAATGGTGCCGCCGGTGAGTCAGGGTTAGCTTGATTAAATCGATCTAGTTCTTCAGTAATCTCTTGTAACCATTTTTCAAATTCGCCATCGCCTCGTGCATTAAGCGCCGGGAATGAACCAACAATGCCGGCCTTACATTGCTCTATTACCATTTCTTTGCCAGATAAGATAAACATAGGGGCCGCAATAACCGGCAGTTGAAGATTTTGAAATACTGAAGGAATCGACATTAGGTCTCTCTAATTAAGTTAGCAAACACTACTAGGTCAGGTTTTATAGCAGCTCTCTGCGTGGGTTAAAAGCAGATTAATGTCCTAGCTCGTGATTTGACACAATGTTCAGTATTTTACTAAGCAATGGTGATCCGTACTTGCTCAGCGACGGTTGCTGTTTTTTTACTAACCGGCCATTGTATTGGCCCTATTGCCGATAAAAAGCATGCGGAAAAAGCCTAAAAAACAAAAAGGTGAATACTTTTACTCACCGACGAGGCCATTTCAGTACACCGGCTAGACAAAATGATAGTAATTTATGCTCTAGCTCTTGATTTACTGTCCCCAGTGTGACAAATTATAGTCAGAGGTTATCGCGCAAACCTCAGTTAGTTCGAGCCGTATCCAGCATACCCCTACCCTAGTTTTCTGGGTACGGCTCGATATTCTATGTTGCCTATTTGAGCTTCCTTTTCCAGTACTCTCGCCGCCTTTCTTTAGTAATCTGCTTCTGTTGGCCCTTAGCGATAAAATAAGAAGCATCGCAAGATCCCTTAATACAAATTTGGTTTTTATCTAGCAATCGCGCAATAGATCTAACAACTCTTGAACGTCGCGAGCTTAGCCATTGAATAGTTCTCGGAACCAGCGAATACCTCTGAACCAGCGAATACCTTGGAACCAGCGAATACGTTAGTTCAGATAAACACTAAAACGTGCTCCAGCACCACCCTCAGTTATTTGAGCGTCACCAACAACAAAATCGCCGTTGTAAGCTTCGACTATTCCTTTAACGATATGCAGGCCTAAGCCATGACCTGGCGTTTGACTATCTAAGCGTACTCCTCGTTGCGCAATCGTTGCCTTTAAGTCATTCTCGATACCAACGCCATTATCTTCAATAATCAACTTCAACGCCTGACGACGTGAATCCGTGTCATCAAGTTGAACATTCTCGACAGTAATCACCACCTGCGACCGTGTCCACTTAAATGCATTATCCAATAAGTTGCCGCACAGCTCCATCCAGTCGCCCTCATCTCCGTAAAACAAGGCATCTGCGCTCATAAACAACTCACACTTAATATTTTTCTCGGCATGTATTTTTTGCAAGGTATTAATGATTTTCTTAGTTTGTGAGTAAACTTCAATCGGTTTAGCAAACCGCCTGCGGCCAACCGTAGAGGCGCTTTGCAATTGGTAATCAATAATCGTCTGCATCACACCGAGTTGTTGTTTAGCTTCGCTATCGATTTCGGCCGAGTACTTCAAGCCACTAAGCACCGCAATCGGCGTTTTTAAACTATGAGCGAGATTACCGAGCACCTCTTTTTGGTGCACAATTCTCTTCTCTTCAAAATTAAGTAATTGATTAAGATTCTTAGTTAAGCGACTGACTTCTAAAGGGTAATCCTCATCAAACCGTTGCCGACTACCTTCTTCAATTTCGCCCACCTGTTTGGTCACTCGGTGCAGTGGCTTTAATGCCCAGCCAAGCAACGCTAGCAGCAAACCAATTAATGCCCCGCCAAAAATCAGCAACCAAAACCCCACTTGGCGCTGGTATCTCAATAGGCGTTTAGTATAGACAGCTGAATACTCAGCTACCTGCACAGTAAACGGAAAGTCGCCCTGTTCGGTTTCCCATTCAACACCTAAGGAGGTCGCATAGCTTGACGCGTTGTCGGGCCAATCAATATGGTCATAGAAGGCAAACTGCCCTAGCTGATTCGCTAAGGTAGGTAATTGCCGGTCTAACAGCGACGGCGATGTCCACACAACACCTTGATTTTCAACCCAAACTTGCGCAAACAGTGTCGAATCCATCTGCCCGAGGCGCGGTTCAGGTAAACCAGCCGAGACCACTACTTTATCCTCGACCACCTCAATATTAGCAATCAATAATAAAATCTGGTTACGTAAATTATCTTCGGCATTACTGAGCACACTTTTCTCAAAGGCGCGATTCAAGGCCACTCCCATGATGCCAAGAAATAACAACAACAATAACGTTGCAATAATCAGTAAACGACGGCGCAGTGAATACACGTAGAGCTTAGCCGGCCTTAATTACGTCACGAGGAATACTAAAACGATACCCTCGCCCACGCTGAGTTTCTATTGGCTTTAAGGTATTTTGAGGATCGAGTTTTTTTCTCAAGCGCCGAATAAAAACCTCGATTGTATTGCTGTCTCTATCGTCGTCTTCTTCATAGATATGATCAACAAGTTCACGCTTGGATATCACCTTACCGGTATGCATCATGAGGTACGAAAGCAAGCGATACTCATAGGCGGTAATGGTGGTTGTTTGACCGTCTAAAAACAACTGCTTCGACGAAGTATCAATTTTGATGGGGCCGCATACCAGAGAATTGTCAGCCAAACCAACGGCACGCCGAAGTAACACTTTAATTCTCGCTAACATTTCTTGAGGGTGAAATGGTTTCGTCAAATAGTCATCGGCACCAGCTTCCAAGCCTTCAACTTTTTCTTGCCACCGATTACGCGCCGTCAAAATCAAAACCGGGTACGCCTTCCCCGCCGCTCTGAGCTGTTTAATTACCTCGACGCCATCGAGTTTGGGTAAGCCTAGATCAATAATCGCAAGATCAACCGGGTATTCTTTGGCGAAATAAAGACCTTCTTCGCCGTCACTGGCAATATCAACAACATAGTCCTCTTGGCGCAATGTTGTTGCTAACTGTTCTTGCAAGCTCTGTTCATCTTCTATTATAAGAATTCGCATTGGTCGCCCCTGTGCCTATTATTGAATAAGTTAGTCGTGACGCTACCGCTGCGCACTAATTTCCAAGTTACGTACCTTACCGTTAGGCATCAGCACTCTCACTCGATAAACCTGCTTGGACTCATCTAATGATATTTTCAATATTTCAGCTTTGTATGTTCGCTTAACCTCCTGCATCACATCGCTGCGTGACCGCAGCTTCGCTCTTGAGTTTTGGCTAAGTTGATATGAATCAAACCGAGCCGAGGTCGAAGACGGTTCTCGGCTAAACTCTGTGTTATTTCTCGTATCGCCCACAAATGCAAACACACCACTAACCGCCGAAAACTGCAGCGCAATGATGAGGGACAAACGAAAAATATTTTTTTTAAACATGAGATCCTGTATTAATTATAAAAACAAATATTAAACATAGTAAAGCATGATCAGAGCGAGCCAATACTCGCTCTGAATACCAATACATTAATTCTATACTGGATTAACGCTTACCTTCACTTTAATTTTATCGCCTGGGTGTTGACCCATTTGGGTGTGAAATACTTCGCCTCGATATTTGTACGCCACATCATAGGCAACCACCTGCTTTTTGGTAACGTACGAGTCTTTTAGCTCGCATCGTTGAACTGACTCATAACGCGTAGTTTCATAACGGTCTGAATGACGACGATTGTTGTTACGCTTGGTATCATGTCCAATTGAACCACCAAGTACAGCGCCAGCAACCGTGGCCACATCTCTGGCTCGGCCACCGCCATTTTTACCGACTCGGTTGCCAATTACGCCGCCAATGATGGCTCCTAATATCTCGGGAGTTCGACTCTTATTTTTATAATGTCTAGGGCGATCATAATCAGAGTGGTGAATTGCGACGTTCTCATTCCAACAATGCTTAACGGGTTCGTTTACTTGATAGGTTTCAATCACTGGATCAACCGTTAGCACACGGGCGTAATCAAACGTGGCATTATCGTAGCCCGAACGCTGGTTTCCAGCGCTAACTGGTTGCGATATAGCGCCGATCATAACCGCGGCAACTAACGAAAGTGAGACGGTTTTACGAGTATTGTTAGTGTGTGACTTAGTCATCATTTGACTCCTGGGTTTACCTAATAATGGTTTCAATGGAATCACTATAGGCTAACGAGACTGAATGGAAACTGAATGGGCATTCACGGACAATACTCGAATAGTTAGTAAACGCCTCTTATTAAACGCCTCTAAGCCTATTGCTCAAGGTTCAATGCCAGCACGACAGCAACTAAACGCCCTGTGTTTCTAGTTGCCCTAATAACACCTCACCTACATGCTTTTTGCGCCACCCATTCAATAATTTCTCTGATTGACGATGTCGAAACAAACTCTCAATGTCTTTGCGTGTACCCAAAAGCGCTTGAGCAACGCCTAGGCTCTTAGCAATACCACTGAGTTCTTTCATCAAGCCACTGCAGATCGCTTTTTCTTGCTTAGTCAGTGGCTCAACCTTGCGCCATAGACGTTCTTTAGACACGGTAACATTGGACATAATTTCCAATGCCAATGGCGCCAAATACACCACGGATTTTCGTCCAAAGATCTCTAAATCCTTAATTTCTTGCTCTGTTGTCGGCTGTTGTATCACCAAGTCATAGAGTTTATCGTCACGCATAACCCACGAACGCGGTATATCTCGTTTTTGCGCGGTAGACTCTCGCCACTCAGCCATTGCTTTTAATACATACTGCTGTTCAATTTTTAAAGCGCCGCCCGACAAGCGCTTATACGCCAATGCAGGGTCAATAATGTATTTATCAAGTTCGTAATAACTCTCTATTTCTTGTTGATACCAATCTGTGCGTTGATTTTCTTCGAGCAAGGCTTGAGTTTGACGGTATAAAGCCTCTAAATGAGCCACATCGTCACCGGCGTACTCGATCTGATCTGCCGATAATGGCCGCCGAGTCCAGTCAGTTCGAGACTGAGTTTTGGCTAGCTCAACCCCCGTACGTTCTAGCACCATAGCGCCATAGCCTTGTTGCATATCGCCACCACAAAACGCACTGGCAAGCTGGGTGTCAAAAATTGGCTTAGGCAATACATTTAGGGTTTGATAAATCACCTCCATGTCTTGGCGAGCCGCATGAAATAACTTGAGAATTTTCTCGTCCGCGAATAAACCAATCAACAATGAGAGATCGTCAATAACCAGCACGTCGATACAATACTGATGCTCGCCAATACCTAATTGAACCAAACAAAGCTTGGCGCTATAGGTTTTCTCTCGTAAAAATTCAGTGTCAACGGCAACGACCCCAGATTGTTCGCTAAGTTCTCTAAACAGGGGCTCGAGATCATTAAGCTGCTGTTGTTTTTCAATCAGGTGATTCATATTTTTTTCTGTAACACTTCTTATCTTATTAGGCGATGATGCTAACATGCGCCTCATACCTGAGCTATTCAAATAATAATTCCAACTTACTATTCACAATTTGTTCCGCAGCAAAAAATCCATGTTATTTATGCCAATAATTAAACAGCTATACCAAATTTCACTCCGAAAACGCGAGCCACAAGACCTAGACTACAGTTTAGAGGCGGCGATCGTCCTGACAATAGGCATCGCATTTCTGCGGTTTACATCGTTCTCGACAATGAGCACATTGAGCAACCCTCTTGCGTATAGTGTTGTGTCCATTATCGGTGAGTCCGCTATCATTTATGCGGTCCTTCGCAGCCAAGGCAAAGCCAACCGTTTTGTCCAAACAATCACCGCATTGTTCGGCATCACGGTGATTGCATCAGCCGCATCGGTATTGATGACCCTGACACTCGTACTACAACTAGCGTTGCCGATACTGCTGATATGGACATTTTATATCATGATACTCATCATGCGTTCGGCGCTCGACTGCTCTACCATTTCATCTTTGCTATTAACCGTCGGCTATAACGCAGCGGGCTACTTACTGGTGATATTATTGTTTCCAAAATTTCAGGTTGAATTACTCACCGAGTGGGAGACGATTAAGGCGACTCTAGAAGCCGCGCAAGCTGAGGCTCAATCGAAATGAGATTACATATAATCGGTGTCTGCGGCACCTTTATGGGTGGCTTGGCTCGGCTAGCGAGAGATCTCGGCATGACTGTAACCGGTTCTGACGCCAATACTTACCCACCAATGAGCACGCAACTCGAGTCGCTCGGCATCACGCTTTTCGAAGGTTATAAGCCGAGTAACATTCCTAAAAATACAGATATTGTTGTGGTCGGGAACACCATATCGCGAGGTAATCCTGAATTAGAGTCAGTCCTCGATCAAGGCTTAAAGTACACCTCTGGTGCTCAATGGCTAGGAGAGCATGTGTTGCAAGGGCGCTGGGTTCTGGGCGTTGCCGGCACGCATGGAAAAACCACTACAAGCAGTATATTAGCTTGGCTGTTAGAAGATAATGACCTGGCTCCGGGTTATCTAATCGGTGGCGTTCCCGAAAATTTCGGTGAGTCGGCTCGCCTTGGAAGCACGCCTTTTTTTGTTATCGAGGCCGACGAATACGATACCGCCTTCTGTGATAAACGCTCAAAATTCGTTCACTACCAACCCAAAACGCTGGTATTAAACAACTTGGAATTCGACCACGCTGATATTTTCGCTGATTTAGCGGCGATTCAAACGCAATTTAATCATTTATTGAAAACCGTGCCTCAGCACGGACAGATAATCTACAACCAAGATTCACCGGCACTCGATGAAGTACTAGAAATGGGCTATTGGAGCGAACTAAAAAGTTTTAATACTGACTCTAGCGACTGGCGTACTGAAAAAATAGAAGATGACGCCTCGCGTTTTTATATCGAACACGACAATCAAAAATACGCGGTTAATTGGAGGCTAATTGGTGATCACAACATGGCGAATGCCGTTGCGGCGATTGCCGCCGCTCACCACGTAGGGATACCCATCGCGCACTCTATCGAGTCTTTAGTTACCTTTAAGTCGGTTAAACGACGCATGGAAGTCATTTTTAATGACCGCCATGCGCGCGTTTTTGATGACTTCGCTCACCACCCAACCGCCATCACCGAAACACTCAATGGCTTACGTCGAAGTGTCGGCGATGAAAAAATCATCGCGGTGTTAGAACCGCGCTCCAACACCATGAAACGTGGTGTGCATAAGCACTTATTAACAACCGCACTAGCGGATGCCGATCAAGTATTAATTTTTGCTGACGACAATGTTAAATGGGATATTAGCGAATTAGAATCGGCGTCTATACGTGCCTTCGACAGCACTGAACTATTATTAGAACAATTGGCGAGCTTGATCGAAGACGACCTTGGCCGTACAAACATAGTAATAATGAGCAATGGTGCATTTGAAGGCCTTTACCAACGGCTCATAGACTGTTTAAAATAGCTCATGTTTACGGCCCTAATGTGCAGTCTAGAGCGTGTTACACATGAACGAGAGCATCACTGCATAAATATGCGTTAAGCTAAGGTTAATCTTTGCTAAGCTAATATGCCTATACACCATTTGATGAATGTGGCACATTCTGTGCCATCAAACGTCATAGCAATATCACTGCACTAAACTAATACGTATTAATATTTAGAGACATCTATGAAACAACTATCATCGACATTTAATTCATCGCCAGCGCTTAGCTCATCTAAGTTCAACCAAATATTGCGAGCCAGTGCGTTTGTGCTCGTCGCTACTGTACTTATGGCCTGTCAGGGTGAAACGATTGCACAAACCGTCGACGCAACTAAATACAAGCCAGTGCGCGAACAGATCACCGTTACGTCGGGCAATAAAATAGAAGTCGCCGAACTGTTCTGGTTTGGCTGTGGTCACTGCTATTCATTAGAACCAGCAATTAAAGCGTGGACGAAAAACATTCCAGAAAATGTAGAGTTTAAAAAAGTACCGGCTTTGTTCAGTGCTCGCTGGGAGTTTCATGGCCAAGCTTTCTACACGATGCAATCGCTTGGTGTTCCAGAGCAAGCTTATGACGATTTCTTTAGCGCCATTCACGTTAAACGCCAACCGCTAAACAATATGGACCGACTCGTTTCTTTTTTAAGGTCTTATGACATAACTGAAGAGCAAGTAGAGTCGGCCTTTAACTCATTTGATGTTAATAATAAGATGCGCGCTGCCAAGAAAATCACCCAGCAGTCGGGTGCCAGCGGTGTTCCAGCGATTATTGTTGACGGTAAATACCTTACCAGCCAACAACTTGGTGGCGGTACTGCGGAAATGTTCGAGGTTGTCGATCAATTGATTGGCAAAGCGGCTTCTGAACGTTAAACTTCGGTAAACAACGCTTTCAAAGGCTGTCTTCGGACAGCCTTTTTTATGGTTTTTCATTCGTTTAACTTAAACCACTAAGAGACATATCAATCATGGTAGATGCCATCATCACCCCTAACGGCGACCTGGATATTTTATCCAAAAGTGAAATAGCCAGTTTACAAGATTCCAGTACCAGTGTTTACGCGGCGCTGTTCCGAAATTGCGCGCTTGCGGTTCTTAGCACCGGTGCTGATAGCGATGATGGTCACGAACTATTAGCCGCGCATGCCGACTTTAAGATCGAACTAATAAGCGCAGCCAGAGGGTTAAAGTTAAAAGTCAGCAACGCGCCTGAAAATGCATTTGTTGGTGATCAAATCATTGAAGGCATTCGAAGCCACCTCTTCGCGGTTTTGCGTGACATTGTTTTCTTACAAGACCAAGTCGAAATTTGGCAAAAAAATGGTGAGTCGATGACCGACATGGTGTTCAAAACATTGCGCCACGCCAAGGCACTTAAACCCCGTCGCCACCCGAACCTAATAGTATGTTGGGGTGGTCACTCGATAAGCAATCTAGAGTATGACTACAGTAAAGAAGTCGGCTACCGTTTAGGGCTGCGGAGTTTAGACATTTGCACGGGTTGTGGCATTGGGGCAATGAAAGGACCGATGAAAGGCGCCGCCATTGCCCATGCTAAGCAACGGGTTACAGACGCGCGATATATTGGCATCACCGAACCCGGCATCATCGCATCAGAAGCGCCGAACGCGGTCGTTAACGAGTTAATTATAATGCCAGACATCGAGAAGCGTTTAGAGGCATTTGTGCGTCTAGGTCACGGTATTATTGTGTTTCCAGGCGGTGCCGGAACCGCCGAAGAAATTCTTTATATTTTAGGCGTGCTGCTGAACGCCAAAAATAAAGGCATCACAGTACCCGTTGTATTCACAGGCCCAGAAGCAAGCAAAGCCTACTTTGAACAAATGGACGAATTCATTGGTAAAGCCATTGGTGCTCAAGCGCAATCCTTATACAAAATCATCATTGACGATCCAATAAAAGTCGCCGATCACATGTGTAAAGCAATGAAAGACGTCTATGAAAACCGCCGTCAGTCAGACGACGCTTTTTACTATAATTGGTTACTGACTATTGAAGAACCATTTCAGCACGCGTTTGATCCAACGCATGAAAATATGGCGGCACTTAATTTACAAAAAAACCAAGATTCGGCAAGCCTAGCGGCTAATTTAAGAAGAGCATTCTCTGGAATTGTAGCGGGCAATGTAAAGCCCAATGGAATTAAAGCGATACAGAAGCACGGGCCTTACACATTAGATGGGGACCCTGAGCTGATGGCCTCGTTAGATGCCCTTTTAGCAAGCTTTGTTGAGCAGCGTCGAATGAAACTCTCGGGCGAATATACACCCTGCTATAAACTGCTATCCGCCTAAATTTGTCGGCGCAAGACAGCCAAGCAAGCGCCGCCAAATCAAACAATTGCCGATCGCCTCATACTTGGGGTGGTTGGCGGCATTAACTGAGCGCCAGAGCCGACCTCACTTGCCGAACAGGTTAGGCGCATACTTCATTAGATAGCCGACCAATAACGCCAGCACAAAGCCAGAGCTGAACGCGAACCCTATCGCACTCCACGGTACTTTGGCTATTACGGCTTGGTCTGTGACTGTCGCGACGGGTATTAATTTAAAACACACGAACGAAACAACGCCAGAGCAGACAGCCGCTAGGAAAGACGGCCAAAAAAAGGATTTTTTGTAAGCCCAGTGCAATGCAATCGCAATAGAGAAAGACGCGCCTGTAATGAATATAGGGAGATACTCAATCATCATTAGATCGTTATTGAATGTCTAAATCAGTCTTTTTATAGCGTGCGATGAATGGCGCCGTCAAGCTGGTTACATAAATATGAGTCTGAGATTCTGCAACGCCGGTAGTCGCATAAACAGCGCCATTTGGGGCCTGTAGATTTTCGAGCACATTGCCCTCTTCGTCAATGGCCAGAACCATGCCATATGGTACAACTTGTGGTCTCATTACTGACGGCAATCGCTGAATCACGGTACGCCAAAATGGCTCGCCAGCAAGATCATCTAAGACATCTGACCTCGGTGACGCCAAACCAACCCAATAGCGACCGTTTTTACCAATATGAACGTTATCTGGGAAGCCAGGAAGGTTTTTGATGATGACTTCACTCTTACCCGTGTTTCGGCCTGAGATCCAGTGTTTCCATATTCGGTACTCGCCAGTCTCGGCAACAAGAATAAACCGCCCTTGTGGGTCAGCCGCAATTCCATTCGCAAAGGTCAGATTAGCTAACACAGTTCTCGCAACACCACTTACCGGGTCAAATTCGATAACACGACCATTGTCACTGTGCTCCATGATATCGAGCAAGCTCGCCGCCAAGGTGCTGTCATACTCTTTAGCCGAAAAGCGTGTTGACGCATCACTAAAGTAAATCTTACCGTTAGGAGCAACGGCCACGTCATCAGCATAGCGAACAGCAATACCATCAACCTCGGTCACGACAGTACTAAGCTCACCTAAAGGCGTTAGCTTCATTAAACCGAGGTATGCATTTGCGATCCACAAGTTGCCTGCCGCGTCAAAATCAAGGCCTAATGGCCGACCTCCAACGTCTACAAATGGCACTCCTTGGGTTTGATCACCGTCCCAGCGCACTAGCCAGCCTTCGTGGCTAGTCGCAATCAAACTTCCATCGGGGCTATGCACGGCGGCTTCAGGCCCAGAAAACTTACCCATGTTCAAACGCTCGAATGACTCAAGCTTCTGGTTGACTGCAAACTCGCCAACATACCCTAAATTAACCGGCACAACCCAACTAACCGGTTTAACCTCAACCGGCCAGGCGAATAAATACGCTAACGCAAAAACGATGCTTAGGCCAAGGGTATTCAATAAGGCACGCATCAGATGGTAAAACCGCCATCGACCACAATACATTCGCCAGTTGTATAACTACTCGCATCAGAGGCTAGATAAAGCACTGTGCCCGCCATTTCATCGGGCTCAGCATGCCGCCGCATTGGGATAGTCGCCATCGCCGCCTTGTGCATGCTCTCATTTTCGAACAAGGCACCGGCAAATTTAGTTTTGGTTAAACCCGGTAGTAATGCGTTACAGCGGATATTAAATTGCGCGCACTCTTTAGCAAATGACTTTGTCATATTGATAACCGCCGCCTTGGTAATCGAGTAAATACCTTGCATGTCACCGGGTTGAAGGCCGTTAATAGACGCTGTATTAATGATCGATCCGCCACCATTTTCTCGCATTAACTTGCCACCCTCGATAGACATAAAGAAGTAGCCACGAACATTCACGTCAACGGTTTTATTAAAAGCGGCCAAATCAGTATCTAAGATGTGCCCAAAATACGGGTTAGCCGCCGCATTATTGACTAAAATATCGAGTTTTCCGTGTGCTTCTTTAATCTTAGAAAATGTTTCAACAATATTGTCCATATCGCCAATATGGCATGCCATGGTCTCGGCTGAACCACCCGCTGCCCTAATCTCAGCGACCACCTCGTCGCACGACTCGGCTCGGCGGCTAGAGACAATAGCGTGCGCGCCTTGCTCGGCTAACAACATTGCGATGGATCTTCCGATACCTCGGCTAGCCCCAGTAACCAAAGCCACTTTCCCTTTTAAATCAAATAGTTGTGTTGTCATAGCTAATCCTCTTTAAATTTTTATACACCAATTCGCATTTGACCTAAGAAGTCGCCTTTGCCTAATGGCACGCCCTGCATTCTCAAAATATCGTAGGCCGTAGCAGTGTGGAAATTCAGGTTTGGTAATGAAAATGACAAAATAAAATTCTCGGCCGTAAACGGAATTTCGCGTTTACCAAATTTAAATGTGACGGTCTTACCTTGAGCTGAGTTGACCTCATCAGCTGAGACCGCATTTAGCTCAGCAGTCGTATCAGCAATCATTTGTTGTAAGCCTTTGTAATCGCGTTGTGTTATCGACTTCGGTGGTGAAAATTCTCCACTTTTTAACGATTCAAGCGCATCAATCGTATGCATGCGAGCACAGTTGACTTGAAACAAAAACGGCAGCATATCGTCATGCAACTTAGCCGACACGAAGTCGTCTGCATTCAAGCCGTTATCGGCCGCAAATACCGCCCCTTTTTCTAACACGGTGGTCATCCCACTGAGTGCCTGAAGGTATGAGCCAACACTGATATCAAATAATGAATTACTCAAGTAATTCTCCTGCGTCGATACGCGATAAAGTTTTATACATATTAATTTTTTTTGACCACGCTCGATTTTAACTTCATTGCACCAAAGCCATCAATTTTGCAGTCTATATCATGGCCGTCAACAATGTGGTCAGGGTCAAGCACCCGAATGTTTTTGACTTTGGTACCGACTTTAACAACAGACGATGAACCTTTGATTTTTAAGTCTTTTATGACTGTAACTGAGTCGCCACTATGCAAAACATTACCATTAGCACAACGAACCTCGAGCTCGTTCTCAACAACATCACTCGCCCATTCATTACCGCATTCTGGGCAACTAAATAGCCCTCTATCTTGGTAAGTATAAGTGGAGTTACATGAAGGGCATGGAGGCAATTCAGACATTCGTTCTATCCAGAGTCATAATAAAAAAACGCCAGCATGGCTAACCCATACTGGCGATTACTAGTATCGCAGTAAACGCGATTATCTTAAAGTAAAAGCGGTGTCGGCTTTTACTTGTTATGACATAACACCGTTAAACTAGGCACGGCTATCAATGAGGTCATCGACTACACTCGGGTCAGCCAAGGTACTGGTATCGCCTAAGTTAGAATAATCATTTTCAGCTATTTTACGTAAGATACGCCGCATGATTTTTCCTGAACGCGTCTTCGGTAAACCTGGAGCCCAATGGATCACATCTGGCGTCGCGATCGGCCCAATTTCTTTACGCACATGTTTAAGTAATTCGGCTTTAAGCTCCTCAGTGTATTTCTCGCCCGACATAAGGGTGACATACGCATAGATGCCCTGACCTTTGATATCATGCGGGTAACCCACAACAGCGGACTCTGCGACGGCTTTATGCAACACTAAGGCGCTCTCCACTTCAGCCGTGCCCATTCTATGACCAGAGACATTAATAACGTCATCAACACGGCCGGTAATCCAATAGTAACCGTCTTCGTCTCGGCGACAACCGTCGCCAGTGAAATAGTAGCCTGGGTACATCGAAAAATAGGCTTCTTGGAAACGCTCAGGGTTATTATAAACACCGCGCATTTGCCCAGGCCACGAACGAGGAATCGCTAAATTCCCTGATGCAGCCCCTTCTAACACATTACCTTCATCGTCTAACAATACCGGCTCTACACCAAAAAAAGGTAAGGTTGCCGAACCCGGTTTCGCATCAACCGCGCCCGGTAATGGTGCAATCATGATTCCACCGGTTTCAGTTTGCCACCACGTATCGACGATCGGGCATTTTTCCTTGCCAACCTTATGAAAGTACCACTCCCACGCTTCAGGGTTAATCGGTTCGCCGACGGTACCCAGTATTCGAATACTACTGCGTGAGGTCGTTTCAAGAAATTGGTCGCCCGCCCCCATTAACGCTCTCAGAGCCGTCGGCGCGGTATAAAAAATATTCACTTGGTGTTTATCAACGACTTGCCAAAAGCGGCTCGCATCCGGATAGGTCGGCACACCTTCAAATACCACCGTCGTGGCGCCGTTAGCCAGCGGGCCGTACGTAAGATAAGTATGGCCCGTAATCCAACCCACATCGGCCGTACACCAATACACTTCGCCTTCTTGATAGTCGAATACGTACTTAAACGTCATTGCCGCGGTCAGAAGGTAGCCACCAGTTGTGTGCAAAACCCCTTTTGGCGTGCCAGTTGAACCTGAGGTATATAAAATGAACATGGGGTCTTCGGCGTCCATCTGCTCTGGCTCGCACGTACTTGGCTGTGCACCAACCGCATCGTCATACCAAACATCTCGACCTTCTTGCCACGCGACCTCATTACCCGTCACACGACAAACAAGAATACATTCAATCGATGGCGTGCCTTCACAAGCCTCATCAACATTGGCTTTCAAAGGAATCGGCTTAGCACCCCGTAAGCCTTCGTCAGCGGTGATCACCATCTTGCATTGAGAGTCATTGATACGACCTCGCAATGCTTCTGGAGAAAAGCCGCCGAACACGACCGAATGAACCGCACCAATACGAGTACATGCCAGCATCGCGTAAACAGCCTGTGGAACCATCGGCATGTAAAGGCAAACGCGGTCGCCTTTTTCAATACCTTGCTGCTTCATTGCGTTGGCTAATCGACAGACTTCATCGTGCAGCTGCTGGTAGCTAATGTGTTGGCTTTGGTCAGGGCTGTCGCCCTCCCAGATAATCGCTGTTTGATTGGCTTTTGTTGCTAGATGACGATCAATACAATTGTATGAGACATT
>JALZVW010000014.1 GCA_023301745.1 Arenicella sp.
AGTTTAGCGCCGGAATCGCCAATCACATAGGCGATATTCTCAGCACGGTCAGCCGTATATAGTGGCACAAGCACCAAGCCTAAACGCAACGCGGCTTGATCAAAAACGATCCATTGCACACTATTATGGTAACAAATCGCAACCCGATCGCCCTTCTCAAGGCCACTCTCTCGTAAGGCAACCTGCCAGCGCTCTACCTGCACAGCGATATCAGCCCAGCTAAAGGTTTCCCAAGCAGAATGGGCCGCGCTATATTGGCTGTACGCAACTTTGTCACTGCTTCTTCGCACACGCTCACGAAACGCCTCGTCTAAGGTGCTTGCGTCTTGAGTATTGATGGTGTCTAAGCCTTGATCAGCCGCTAATGCGTCGATCGGGTATTGCGCGGCGCAATAGTCGTTATTTCCTGTAGTCACAATGGCACAAGCCTTATTGAGTTCAAATATGCGAGAATCGTAGCTATATAGTAGCCTGCTAAAGCAAAACGGTCACTTTTTTCTAGTTTTTGTCACATTAGTGCTGAGCCGGTGTTGCGACTTCAGGCTTTTGAATCCGACACGTTTTGTGATAAATTACGTGGCCTTTCGCAGTGTAGCGAGCATTTGAGCCTCTATTGCGAACCAAGTTATTTTTACAAAAGGCAAAAATATGCGACTAATTCTTCTTGGCGGCCCTGGCGCCGGTAAAGGCACACAAGCGACCTTCATTACAGAAAAATTTGGCATTCCTCAGATCTCAACTGGAGACATGCTTCGTGCGGCCGTAAAAGCGGGCACACCATTGGGCCTAGAAGCGAAAAAAATCATGGATGTTGGTGGTTTAATTTCAGATGAAATCATCACCGGAATGGTTAAAGATCGAGTCGGCCAAGTTGATTGTGAAAATGGTTATCTTTTAGATGGTTTTCCACGCACGATTCCTCAGGCTGATGCAATGCGTGAGCTTAATATCGACATCGACTATATCGTCGAAATCAGCGTCAACGATGACGAAATCGTGAAACGCATGAGTGGTCGCCGAGCGCACCTGGCTTCTGGGCGCACCTATCACGTGATCTACAATCCGCCAAAGCAAGCAGGCATTGACGACGTAAGTGGCGAGCCATTGGTTCAACGCGAAGACGACAAAGAAGAAACAGTGATGAAACGGCTAGAGATTTATCATGAACAAACAGAACCGTTGATTGGCTATTACCGTGCGTTCACTGAAAGCCGTGAGCCTCACGCGCCCAGCTATGTAAAAATTGAAGGCGTTGGTTCGGTCGATGATATTCGTCAAACTATCTTTGACGCGATCAGTCATTAGACACCGCCAAACAACATTGCCACTCAAGAGCCAGCCGTTTTAAGCTGGCTTTTTTGACGCTGCCGATCACGGCGTTGATAAAACCGACAACCCGCTGGCTAAACAATTGATAAGCGCCAGACGACCGCCGGCGCTGCGCTAGATTAGCGAAACCTCAATGCTTGTTAGTTTATTTTGGTGGCGATAAGCCCAACTCTTGATCCAAAAAGCGTGGCAGGATCCGCCAGAATTTTTTCGTCTTTGAGTTGGTAAGCATCACCAAGCCGACATTCTTAGCAGGTAAAAATGCGATTTGCGCCGCATAACCTTCTACTGACCCAGAATGGTTAACAACCTTGTGCCCAGCATACTGATAAATACGCCACCCCAGGCCGTAATGTGCCTGGGTTACTCGGCCCATATGCTTGATACGCCGCAGTTCACTTCGTGTTTTGGTGTCTGGCGAGTGCAACCTAGCCAGCACATTATCAGACACAACTTGCGGAGCACTGCCCATTTGCGCAGCAAGCCATTTAGCCATATCCCCTATATTGGCATTGATGCCTCCGGCGGCTGGAACATCGTAGTAAGGCTGCTTGACCGTGACGAGCTTCCACGATTTGCCTGGTCGACGCCGATAAGAACGTGCCCAATTACCACTGCTAGTGAGACTGCTCTTTGTGAATGATGCTCCTGACATTTGCAGCGGCTCAAACAAACGTTTGCGCACAGAGTCGCTATAAGCTTGTTTATCAGCGACTTCAATCGCCGGTGCAATCATATTAAACCCAACATTCTGATAGGCATAACAAGAACCAACCTTGCAAATAGGATCGACTCGTTTCATCTCAGAGATTATTTTATTCGGGCTGACACCGCTTTCAAGTAGGTTGTCATAGGCGTAAGGCGGCAATGACAAGCGATGACTTAGCGCATGACTTAAGGTCGCACTGTCAGCTTCTGCTTGGCTTTTCAAACGAAAAGCAGGGTTTGAAGAAACAATCAAATCATCGAGCGATAATTTCCCCTCAAGATCCAACTGAACAGCCACTGTGGCCGCAAACGCCTTAGACAGTGAGGCAACACGGAAAGTCGTCTGCGGCGTGATCATATCGACACCTCCGGCCTCACGAGTACCATAAGTCTGGATAAAATCGACCTCACCGTCTCGAACAACGGCTACCGCAAAGCCAACCATAGTGTCACTATTGCCGATATCAGCAATCAGTTTCTCAAAGCTCGCTATAGGTACAGTCGCGTAAGCGCTGGCTGATATAGCGCTGAAAATAAAGCCCATAAGCACAATAAAACGACGAACAAACATGATCATATTACGCTGCCTACAAACGCGGCAATTTTGAACTGAATTCACAAGCTTAGCTTCATTTCAGTCATTGACGGTGCAAAGCCGGCTTTGAGATAAGCCTTTAAGGCTGGCGCGTTGGCCGAGTAAACATCGAGA
The DNA here is from genome assembly GCA_023301745.1 of Arenicella sp. Classification (GTDB taxonomy): domain Bacteria; phylum Pseudomonadota; class Gammaproteobacteria; order Arenicellales; family Arenicellaceae; genus Arenicella. Next base: position 2,747 of record JALZVW010000014.1, read on the forward strand.
TAAAAATCGCTTACACCTTGCTCACGACTCCAGTGAATTAAACGATCGATAATTTGCTTGTTAACACCTTGCCCTCGGCAACTGGGGTCTACGTACATAAACCCAAGATAGGAATCAAGGCGGTGACTTAGCGACGGTTTAGACTGTCTTATTTTGGCGTAGCCGGTAGCCACTAACGCGTCGTCGACTTCAGCAAGCAACATATACGAATTATCACTTAAAATGAGCTGCTCGATATCATAGTACTGAGCCCCTAGCGCCTTAATTGAATCATTGTAAGGTCGCTCCGAGTCTATGACCTTTTGTTCAAGGCTCCTCAGCGGTTCAAGGTCATCCATGTTAGCGGCTCTAAAGTTCATTTTTAAAGTTCATTTTTAAAGTTCATCTTTAAATCTCAAATTACACCTCATTAAATAACACCGGCCAACGCCTCGTCAGCCCATGCTCTTCAGCTAGCCATAGCCGCTTAACAAAAAAGCCAGTCGCGATAGCAACTGGCTTTTCAAAGTTTAAGCGGCATCAAAAATGCGGTCGCCTAAACAAGGCCTAGCGTTAAAAACGACTAACTAAAGTACTCGATGATGTCATTCGATTCATACATCCATTCAACGCTGCCATCGGCTTGCTCGATACGCAAACACGGCACTTGAGTTTTGCCTCCACCCTGCATTAGGGCTTGAGCATGACTTTTATCGGAGGTACTAAGAAGCGTTAAATCGAGATCTTTCCCGCGTATAAACATCAATACCTTCTGACAAAAAAAACAGTACTTACTGTAATAGAGTGCGTGCGTTGCTTCCATTATTCAGACACTTTTTTAGTCGCTGACTCAGTCGTCACTTCGATTAACTCGACTTCGAAAACCAAAGCTTGGTTTGGACCAATAGTCGCAGGCGCTTGCAAGCCGTATGCAATTTCAGCCGGAATTGAAAAACGATACTGGGCGCCTTCTTTCATCAACTGTAAACCTTCGCTAAAACCTGGGATAACGCCAGACACACCAAAATCAGCTGGCGCGCCACGATCGTATGAGCTGTCGAACTGTGTACCGTCAATCAAAGTGCCTTTGTAGTGCACTTTAACGGTATCGGTGGCCGTTGGTGCACGGCCTTTACCGTCACGAAGCACTTCGTATTGCAAACCACTACCGGTGGTTGTTACACCCGATTTTTTAGCATTTTTGGCTAGAAACGCATCACCATCGGCTTTGTTCTTGTCAACAATAGCTTGAAACCTAGCTTCTTGCTTTTTTTGGTACGCCACTTGAGCCGCCTGCATTTCATCGGTCGTTAAACGCGGCTCTTTGCCAGCAAATACATCATTGAAAGCGGCAAACATAGCATCAGCATCAATATCTTCTTGAAGATTTTGACGTTTCATATCCGTCGCGATTTGCACGCCGAACACGTAACCTAACTTGGCCGACTCAGTAGAAAGATCTACATTCTTAGTATCAGCGGCATGGGCAACACTTTGCGGGCTATACACACTCGTAAAGTAAGCTCCTGTGCCAATCACAGCAATGCTCGCGGCGACTAAAATATTCTTAGATAAACTCATTATTATGATGCTCCTTTCTCTTAGACGAGAAGTTTAGTGTAATTATTTATTACGTTCTAATCGTTTGATGCCGCTTGGGCCTCAAATATTTGTTTTTCATCGACTTCCACAAGGAACTGCTCGATAAAATCTTCAAGCGCTATCACCGTTTGTGCTTTACTGCCAAAACGGCGCACCGCAACAGTGCCTTCTTCAGCTTCGCGTTTACCAATACATAAGATCGCTGGGATCTTTTGCAAGCTATGCTCACGAACTTTATAGCCAATTTTCTCATTACGTAAATCAACCTCAGCACGCAGACCGGCACTGCGTAAAGCCGCAGCCACTTCTTGAGCATAATCATTCGCCTCAGTAACAATGGTGGCGACCATGACTTGCTGAGGCGCCAACCATGCAGGCATGGCTCCAGCGTGCTGCTCAATTAAAATACCCAAAAAGCGTTCAATTGAACCCAGAATGGCGCGATGCACCATAACAGGCACCTGTTTACTGCCATCTTCAGCGATGTACTCAGCGCCCAAACGACCCGGCATAGAAAAATCGACTTGCACCGTGCCGCACTGCCACACTCGGCCAATACAGTCTTTCAATGAAAACTCGATTTTCGGCCCATAAAACGCACCTTCGCCAGGCTGTAACTCCCAGTCTAGGTTGTTTTCATTCAGGGCTTGCTCTAATGCAAGCTCAGCACGATCCCAATCTTCGTCGCTGCCAACTCGCTGTTCAGGGCGCGTTGAAAGCTTATAAATCACTTCGTCAAAGCCAAAGTCTGCGTACACAGCATGAAGAAAGTCGATAAATTCTTTTACTTCACTTTGCACTTGTTCTTCGGTACAAAAAATATGCGCGTCGTCTTGTACAAAGCTTCTTACCCGCATGATACCGTGAAGTGAGCCCGACATTTCATTACGATGACATGAACCAAATTCGGCCAACCGTAGCGGAAGGTCGCGATAGCTTTTTAAACCTTGATTAAATACCTGTACGTGGCACGGGCAATTCATCGGCTTAACCGCGTACTCTCGCTCATCACTGCTCAGCGTAAACATGTCGTCGCCAAACTTATCTGCGTGGCCCGACTTTTCCCACAACGAGATATCCACAAGCTGAGGTGTCTTAATCTCTTGATAACCACGCTCATATTGCTTTTCGGCCATATAAGTTTGAACCGCTTGATAAATCGCCCAGCCTTTAGGGTGCCAAAACACGCTACCGGGTGCTTCGTCTTGAATGTGGAATAAGTCTAAGGCCTTGCCAAGCTTACGGTGGTCGCGCTTTTCAGCTTCTTCCATTCGCTTTAGGTATGCCTTTAACTGCTTTTTGTCAGACCAGGCAGTACCATAGATGCGTTGCAATTGCGCATTGTTAGAGTCGCCACGCCAATACGCACCGGCCAACTTAGTGAGCTTAAAGCCATCGCGCAGGATACCGGTTGACGGCAAATGCGGGCCACGGCATAAATCTAAGAACTCGCCTTGGCGATAGACAGTAATGGTCTCGCTTTCAGGTAAATCAGCAATGATTTCAGCTTTGTATGCTTCGCCGATGCTCTTGAAATAGCTTATCGCCTCGTTTCGGTCCCAAACTTCTCGCTCTATTTTTTCGTTACGCTTAACAATTTCTTTCATGCGCGCTTCGATTTTAGGCAAATCTTCAGTCGTGAAGGCTTCTTCGCGAGCAAAGTCATAATAGAAACCATTTTCGATTGAGGGGCCAATGGATACTTGTGTCTCGGGGTAAAGCTCTTTAACCGCTTCAGCCATGACATGCGCCGCGTCGTGGCGCAACACTTCGAGACCTTCGTCCGTATCGCGAGTAATAATGCCAATAGTAGAATCTGTCGTGATTTCTCGACTCAAATCCCATTGTTCACCGTTAACCTCTATCGCAACAGCGTTACGGCGTAAGCCACTGCTAATGCCATCGGCAATTTCTAGGCCGGTTATTGCCGCATCAAATTGCTTGACTGCGCCGTCTGGGAAAGTAATATTGATCGACATGTTCCTGAATTCACTGTTTATTTTTTGTTAAACTTAACTAGATAATTGCTAATTACCATTCGCCTGTTAATAACTAACCATTACTGAGTAGTTAAGTAGCTTTACCTTCAAAAGGTTAGCTGCAATAACATAAGCCCGCTATTGTAGCCTTAAAAACCCAAGCACTGAACAGATAAATCAGCACTTGGCACAACCTTTTTCAGCGTAAACCACATGTCTCAAATCACAATTACCACGCCCGATGACTGGCACCTGCACTTTCGCGATGGCGAACTATTAAACGAAACAGTGCCGGCAACCGCTCGTTGCTTTCGGCGCGCAATCGTTATGCCCAATTTGGCCCCACCGGTTCGCAATAGAACTGAGGCGATGGCCTATAAGGAGCGTATTGTCGCAGCGACTCCTACAGGCAGCCCTTTCGAGCCGCTGATGGTGCTGTATTTAACCAATCAGACTACCGCTGAAGATATAATAGAAGCGTGTGGTAAAGACATACCGGCAGCAAAACTCTACCCCGCAGGAGCGACCACAAATTCTGACGCCGCAGTAAGTGCTATTGAATCACTTTATCCGATATTCGAGGCAATGAGCGAGGCTGGCATGTTGCTACTCATTCATGGCGAGGTCACTGACCCAGAAACCGACATATTTGATCGTGAGAAATTATTTATAGATCAGCACTTAGCCCCTATTCATGCGCGCTTTCCTAAGTTAAAAATAGTCTTTGAGCACATTACTACCGCCGATGCGGCTGACTTTGTACTCGATGCCAACGACATGCTTGCCGCTACGATCACACCACAACACCTTCTTCTAAATAGAAACGATTTACTTGTCGGAGGAATAAGGCCGCACAATTACTGTTTACCCGTATTAAAGCGTAATACTCACCAACAACGTCTGCGAGAAGTCGTTGCCAGCGGTTCAAGCAAGTTTTTTCTTGGTACCGATTCAGCCCCTCACGCTAAACACACTAAAGAAACAGCCTGCGGTTGCGCGGGTTGTTACAGCGCCTGGGGTGCACTTGAACTATACGCTCAAGTTTTTGACGACCTTGATGCCTTAGACAAATTCGAAGGGTTTGCATCGTTTAATGGCCCCGATTTCTATGGTCTAGCGCGCAACACTGGGCACGTTACCTTAAAGCGAGAATCATGGACCATGCCCGAAGAAATTGCGCTGCCCAATGGCGACTCGATCGTGCCGTTTTTCGCAGGCCAAACATTAAATTGGCAAATCACTTAACATAACACTCACTCAAACGACTCCACATGCTTAACATAAATAAATATTTTGACGGCAACGTCGCCTCCATTGGCTTGCAAACCGACACCCTGCCTGCGACCGTAGGCGTGATGGATATTGGCGAATATGAATTCAATACATCACAACACGAAGTCATGACGATTATCAGTGGGCACCTTAGAGTAAAGCTACCGGGCAGCGATCAGTGGCGCGACTTCAGCAATGGCCAATCATTCGAAGTGGCCGCGCAAAGCTTATTTCAGGTAAAGGCAGGTATACAGACTGCGTATTTCTGTACATATAGTGAAAAATAAGTCATAAACACGGTTTGAAAACCGTAATCTAATAAACAAACGGGGGTGACACCATGACCGAATTATTTACCTTAGCAAACTTAGTTGACCTGACCTTACTGATCGCGCTTCAAGCCGTGCTCGGCTTTGACAACTTGCTCTATATTTCGCTTGAAAGTAAGCGAGCGCCAGTGGACAAACAAAAATCTGTCCGATTCTGGGGCATTATTCTCGCCGTATTTTTCCGCATCATTCTGCTGTTCTTGCTATTGAGGGTGATCAAAGTATTTCAAGAAGAGCTATTTTCGATTCACTTCGAAGGCATCATTCACGCCACCTTTAACTTGCATGCAGTGGTGGTATTGTTCGGCGGCGCCTTCATTCTGTACACCGCAATGAAAGAAATTTTACACATGATGAGCTTAGAAGAGCTCGACGGCGAAGACCGACAAGCAAAATCGATGGGCTTTGTTATCTTCTGGATTGTAGCGATGAACGTGGTCTTTTCGTTCGACTCAATTTTGAGTGCCATGGCGGTTACCGACGTGTTTTACGTAATGGCCACGGCGATTATCATCGGCGGCATATTAATGGTGGTGTTAGCTGACACTGTTTCAGAATTTCTGCATAAAAATCGTATGTACGAAGTCCTTGGCCTCTTTATCTTATTCTTAGTTGGCGTGATGCTACTCACCGAAGGCGGCCATTTATCGCACATGAAATTGTTCGGCAACGAGATACTACAAATGTCGAAGACAACATTTTATTTCATACTAGCCGTGCTTGTTGTTAGCGCGATTGTGCAAAGCCGTTATCAAAAAAAGTTGAACAAAGCGAAGCAGAAAGCATTAGCGGGTGCAAAGGCCGCCTAATTAGTTTGGCCGATGCAAAACGACAAAACTCTCTTTGGTTACCAAAGAGAGTGAGTCAAACGTAAAAGTTAAGTCAAAAACCGTCACTTTTGACGGTTTGACTTACTTACAAGATGGTAATTAAATATTGTGGTGCTATTATGAATGGCTGGGTCACAACACATTGACATGGCTTCGTAATATCAATGAGCGTTAGCCAAGCGACACCCCAATAAAAATAAATCTAGGAGGATGCATGTCTGACGACAATATTAAACCTTCGGCGCTAGTAATATCAGCCGATTCGTCCGTAGTAGAAGCCCTTGTTGGCAACAATACTACCGATCAAAAATTCAATGCCCGTGAGTCAGTGGGTGAAGTTATAACTAGCCCCGAATTGTTAGACAACAATGGCATTATTATCTTTGATATAGATAGTGCGGGCGGCGGTGTTGAGGCCGCGATCGATCAAGCGATCAAGTTAAAGCAAGCTGACCCAACGCAAGTTCTGATCATGGTGGGTGAAAAAGAGCCTCTCAGCGAGATTCTAAAATCAAATATACAACCATTGGTGTATCGCGCATTCAATAAGCCGATTAGCCCGAACCAAATTTTCCTAGCGTTTAAATCCGGTTATGCTTTGAATGCAGAACTGGTCGCTAAACAAGCCGCTGGCGAAGACATTATGACGGTTGGCCCAGCCGAAAATAAAGCCAGCATCGATTCTCTGGCGGCGGCCCGTAAAACCAATCCAGCGATCTACGCCGGCATTGGCGTGGTTGTATTAGGTATTATCGCGTTCTTGTTTTTAGGCGGTGATGATGCGCCGGCACCAGTCGTTGCCAACAATACTCAAGAACAAGTTATTGCACCTGTAGACGATACAGTGTCGACCGTTTCAATTACTAATGAGCTTAACCAACAAGCCGCTAATGCATTGCTCGACGGCCGTTATATATCACCAAAAGGCGACAATGCTCTGGAGTACTACGACCAGGTCCTTGCGATAGACCCGTATGACCCAGTAGCCTACGAAGGCCGCAAAACGGTGGCTGAATCGTTACGCACAACCTATCAACAGCATGTTGCTAATGGCGACTTTGATCAAGCGCTAAAGACGGTAGAAGCATTGCGCGCCATTGAGCCGCTAAACTTAGAAAACGACACGCTGACAGACAAACTAAGTGAATCGATCACCGCACACGTGAAAGACATTCAAGCGAATGGCAGTGCCGAAGATATTGCTAAAACGACAGCCGTTCTAGAGCGTTTAGGTGATGGCCAAGGTGGAGCATCGTCGGCCGCGGCGGCATTGAAAGCCGAGCAAGTATTAATTGGCAAGATTGATGCTGCATTAGAAAACGACAACTTAACGCCACCGGCGAAAGGCAATGCTTATTCACTGGTATCAGAAGCGCTGAAAGCCAACAAAATTAGCAAATCTAATTCAGAGCCTAGAGTTAAGGCATTAAGTGCTAGCTTGCTTGAGAAAGCAAACACAGCCTTTGATGAAGAAAACGCCGAAGATACAAGCAAATATACCGCCCTGGTTAAACGCCTGAATGTCGACCGCAAAGGGTTGAATGAATTGACCACTAAGATTAAAGCGCGACAAGCCAAAGTTGCAGCGGCACTCGCCGCCCAAACAAGTGCTGACGAAGCGACCGAGGCCGCGGTGCCGGAAGAAGTAAAACCTGAGCCACCAAAGATTATCCCGGCGAAAATCATTAGCCGAGAACCACCTCGCTACCCGTCACGTGCTCTGAAAAATGGGGTTGAAGGTTGGGTGCAGGTACGTTTTCATATCGACACGAGTGGCAAGCCTAGCAACATTGAAGTGGTTGAGTCTGAGCCAGAACAAACATTCGATGATGCGGCGGTTAAGTCGGTTAAAAAATGGCGCTTTTCACCAGCGAGAAACCAATCGACTGGCGAAGCAGTGCCAAGCACCTTAGTGTCTACCAAGGTGCAGTTTAGATTAAACTAAGCTTTAAGGACTTTAGTTAACAAATTAAGCGTGGATGGGTCAAAACCCTCCGCGCTTTTTTGTATCGGCTCGCCACTCAGCATCGGCTTTACCTGGGTCGCTAAACGCTTACCTAACTCAACACCCATTTGGTCGTACGAGTTAATATTAGCAAACACCCCGAAGCAAAACGTACGGTGTTCATAAAATGAGAGTAATGCGCCTAATGCATTTGGAGTAAGGCGCTCAAGCAAAATAGTTGTTGATGGCCGATCTCCAGAGAATATCTTGGCTTTCTTTGCCGCTTCGCTTAGGCCGTCGTCGGCATGAACTCTATTTATAGTCTCTAGGTCTTGGCCTGCCAATAGCGCGGCCGTCTGGGCTAAGCCGTTAGCTAACAACTCTTGATGATGGTCAGTTAAATCGTGGTCAGGAGTCCTAGTCATGATGAACTCTGACGGAATAAGAGATGTGCCCTGATGCAACATTTGAAAAACCGAATGCTGCACATCGGTGCCGACACCACCCCAAACAACCGGGGAGGTCTGTTGATCTACGGGGCTTCCGTCTCTCTGGCGATCTTTTCCATTACTTTCTGTTTCCAATTGCTGAAGATAATCAACGAGGGACCGCAGACGATAGTCATAGGCAAAGATCGCGCGCGACTTTACCTCGAAGAAATTAGTATAGTAATGATCAAGCATTGCCGATAGAAAGCAAATATTCGAGCCAAGAGGAGCCGTATTGAAATGCTTATCCATGTCGGCGGCGCCAAGCAGAAACTCTTCGAATTTTTCGAGGCCAATAACCAATGCGGCCGATAACGACACCGATGACCATACTGAATAGCGGCCACCAACCCAGGTCGGAAACGAGACAATATTGCTTGGCGAAATTCCATAAGCCTGGGCCTGTGCTGGCGTGGCCGTAACGGCATAAAAATATTCCAATGGTTTGGCAACGCCCTGCGATTCAAACCACCTTGCAATCGACGTTAAGTTCTTTAAGGTCTCGCTGGTTGTAAAGGTTTTCGACACGCCAATTACCAGTGTGCTGGCACCGCTACATTGGCTCAAAATATCGACCAATTGATGTGCATCAATGTTGCCAATAAAGTGAATATTGATCGAGTAATCGAACCCCTTAAGCGCCTCAAATACTAGCTGCGTTCCGAGTGAGGAGCCGCCAATACCGACATGAATTATGTCTTTGATCGGCGTTTCACGTTGATCTAACTTACCTTTAATTTGATGGTATTGCGAAATGAATTCGGCTTTTGATTGGGCGGCCTGTTTCAACGCTCTTTGATCGATCAAATCGATACCCTGATTTAATGGGTCTCGCAACAGGGTGTGCAGTACCGCCCGGTCTTCGGAGTTATTAATTTTCGCTCCACCTAAAAAAAGCGCGCGCTTATCGCTGAAATCGATTTCAGCGGAGAACGCTGTATAGATCGACACCAGCTCGTCACTGATATGGGTTTTACTCACATCGATGTGGAACTGATCGAAATTCATGCTAAACCGCGTGACGCGCTGATCATCGAGACGAAATTTTTCCTTTATTCCGGTGTTTTGATCTGTTAAAGCGAGCGCTTCTAGAGACTGTCGAATAGAAGCGCTTAGTGACACGGTAGGCGTTGAATGGATGGTCATGGGGCACATAGGTGAAGGTTAGTGGTAGACAAAGTTCTTGCAACTTCTAGCAACTCTGTGCGGCGCCTAGAAGAGTGTTCTTCAGGCGCAACAAATTGATTAGCTATAATGGTTAACGAGCGGCCGCCATCGCCAGCGCGGTATCGAGCATACGATTCGAAAAGCCCCATTCATTGTCATACCATGCTTGCACCTTGATTAGACCGCCGCTAATGCGTGTCTGAGCAATATCGAGAACACATGAAGCCGGGTTATGATTAAAGTCAATTGATACTAATGGTTGCTCGTTAACTTCAAACACATTATCACGACCTTTTGCATAATCATGGAAGATCGAGGCGAGTTGCTCTAAGTCTGCCTGCTTACCGGGAACAAAGGTTAAATCTAAAAGCGAGACATTCAAGGTCGGAACCCGTACGGCAACAGCGTCAAGCTTTCCATCAAGCTCTGGAATAACGCTACCGATCGCTTTTGCTGAGCCGGTTGAGGTCGGTATCATTGAATAGTTCGCGGCGCGGCTTCGGCGTTTGTCCTTGTGGTACGAATCTAGAAGGTTCTGGGTATTAGTATAGGCATGAACCGTGTTTGCGAGGCCGCTTTCGATTCCTATCGAATCGTTCATCGCTTTGGCGACATGAGCTAAACAATTGGTGGTGCACGATGCGTTCGAAACAAACTTATCGGTCGCTTTAAGCGTTTGATCGTTAACCCCATAGACGATGGTCGCATCGAGTTTCTTACCAGGTGCAGATACCAATACTTTTTTAGCACCCGCTTGAAGGTGCAAGTCGGCCTTATCACGTGTGCGAAAGAAACCGGTACATTCAAAAACGATGTCCACGTCAAGATCAGCCCAAGGCAATGCCGACGGGTCTCGTTGCATGAATACTGGAATCACGACTCCATCAACGCTGATCGTATCATCACTATAATCAACCTTAGCATTGAAACGGCCGTGAGTCGTATCGTACTGTAATAGATGAGCATTCGCTTCAGTAGGCGCCAGGTCGTTGATCGCAACAATCTGTATTTTATCGCTATAACCATTTTCATACAGGGCCCGTAAGACATTACGGCCAATTCGACCAAACCCATTAATTGCTACTTTAATCATACTGCTCCTAATTGTTCAAAAAATATTGTTAATTAAAACCATCGCTCTCACGGTGTGAGAGCGATGCAGTGTGCGGCTAGCCCCAGTTTAACTTTTCAATAAGCCGATCGACGGGTACTCGACGTTCGCCGCTCGGATACTATCGACAGCCGCAATCATCGCCGCTGTCGTCGCTTTTGGATCGAGGCGCACCACCACTGAGGCGTTCGGCGACTCGGCTCGCAACCGAGTAATGGTTGCTTTGATAGCGGCCGCAGCGACCTCATGACGCTGAATACTGATTACATTGTTCGACGAAATTTCGACTACGATTGGCGGCGTATCCGGTGCTTCGGCATGGCTAGAACTCGGCTTATTGAGGCCAATACCTGACTCTTTGACAAAGCTTGCTGTAACAATGAAAAAGATCAACATGATAAACACCACGTCGAGCAATGGAGTTATATCGACCTCTGACTGATCATTTGAGTCTTGGCCACCTAGCTGTTTCGCTCTTGCTCTAATCAACCTAAACATACAATTCTCCTTTAACAGTGAGCCTCCAACCTACCAGAACTCTCAGACAACTTCGAGTTCATTCACGGTTTACCACGAAAGTGACATTTTTAGTCGGCGAGTATTTGAGCCACTGATTCATTGCAACAAACCGCCGACAATAAAAAAGCGCACTATTAAGTACGCTCTTTTATCACTAAATATTTGCTTAGCCAATTGCCGAGCTAACCCTCACTTAAGGAGATAGTAGGCTGTGGAACATTAGCCGACTTGATGCCGTCAATCGCTTGAACAATCGCTTTGGTTTGTGTTTTTGGGTGAACCTTAACAACTACCGCCGCGTCAGGACGCTCAGCTTTTAATCGCGTCACCGTAGACTTAATCGCGCGGAAATCAACAATATTTCGGTCAATTCGTATCTCATTAAGCTTATCAATTTGAATAACAATAGGCTTAGGTGCATCAGGATTCGGCGGCTCATCGGTCACTGGCGGCTTATTAATATCAATACCCGACTCTTTGACGAAGCTCGCGGTTACAATAAAAAAGATTAACATAATAAAGACCACGTCTAGCATCGGCGTGATATCAATATCGGTTTCTTCTTCGGTCTTATTTTTACCCAATCTTTTCATTTACTATTTCCTCTTGAGAGCATGCTCAAATGTCATGCTCAGTAGATTAATCTATTAAAAGTAGCGTCTTAATTTCGCTTATTTACAATGCGACTAGCGCTTACCTTCATATTGTTCGGCGATCAAACCTGCCGCATGCTCTTCAAGGGCACCTTCGATTCGCTTAGCTCTACTCGACGCCAGCCAATGTAAAAACACCATCGGAATCGCGACGACCAGACCCAATACAGTTGTTACCAATGCCTGTGAAATACCACCGGCCATTGTTTGGGGGTCACCCGCACCGTATAAAGTGATCGCTTGGAAAGTCTGAATCATACCAGTCACGGTACCTAACAGACCTAATAGTGGCGCGACCACCGCAATAATCTTAACAAACATAACCCATGCATTTAGCTTTGGTGACTCTTTAAGCATCGCTTCACCAAGCTTAAGCTCCATCGACTCAGGATCAGCTTTAGGGTTGTCTTGAAAAACTTTAATTACGCGACCCAAAGGGTTACCTAATGATGGTCGTTTTAAATCACGAGCCTGTTTCTTAACCTTGCCTTCGACGCCCATCAAAATGAGTATGCGAAGCACAGCGATCAACAAACCGATTAAACCTAAGCCAATGATCACATAACCAACGACTCCACCTTCTTGAGCTTTCTCGGCGATGGTCGGCTCTCTTACATAAGCGCTCGACAATATACCTTTACTTGGATCGAGCATGAACGGTGTCACACCGCTAGATAAGCTCTGTAAATTTTGCGACAGACCAGTAAACGCCGAACGTGCACCGCCCATTTGGCGGTCAAGGGCTGTATAGCCAGTGTCATCCTTATAGGTGAGGATGTCCTTGCCAGTGAC